>NZ_FNWN01000013.1:0-99173 GCF_900108415.1 Selenomonas sp. KH1T6 | reverse complement strand
CAAGGTGACGAAATCCAAGTCCGTATTTCCGACAGATGACAGCTTGCTGAAAATGCTCTACCTTGCCATGATGGACATAACGAAGAAATGGACAGGCCGCCGCCAGGATTGGAGCATTATCCATGCCCAGCTGGCCGTCTATTATGAAGACAGGCTTCCGGAATAAAAAATCTGCACGTTCAAGGATTTCTTGACGTGCAGAGAGAAATATGGTTGGTATTAGTGACAAGGGCTTAAACCTCTTGTTTTAATAACAATTTTACATCACGATATGGAGTTTACACAGAATTTGGGACAGCCTCGCGTTCTTTCTATTTGTCTACAAGCTGAAGCCGCCTTCGGTTGGCTTTTCTTGTTTACGATAGGACTTGGGCGCTTATGAAATTACATTTTTACAGCTGTTGATATCAAATCTTTCGCAAATGAAGAAACATCGTTTGGTTCCCAGATTTTCTTAATATCGCTGTAGGTACAGTCAACAGTAAAAGAAACATTCCCTTTAGGTTCTATTTTTTTGATCTCCTCAATGGTAGCATTAGTGACTTCTTCTATAGCTTCTTCCTTGGTCTTCAAATTTTTGCCCTTATCTTTAACGTCTTTTTCAATGGCTGCTGAATTCAGCTCTTTCAAATCAATTTGATTGACTGTTACCTCAACTGTAGCTTTCTTGTCTTTTCCTTCAATCAATTTTGTTTCTACCTGAATCTTTTTAAGCTCATCAAGAAAGGCATTGCCAATTCTTTCTGATTGTTCCTTGTTAAACATACCGTTGCTCGACGATTGAAACGCATTAGCAAATACTGATACCATCGTTTTTTCCAGTTCGTCTTTTGGTAATCTCGCTTTTTTTGTGCTTTCATCATCTATATCAAGAATAGCCTTACAGTATGTCTTTATTCCTGCATCTGCCGGTTCGATAGCTGATTGTGAACAAGCAGCTAATAGAAAAATACTAAATACCACTAGGATTGAGAACAAACTTTTTTGCTTTGTCATAGTTTTCCCCCCCTGTAAAAGACACAACGCTTCCTTGATGTTGCGTTTATTCTACACCTCCTTGCAATTATCATGCCTCTACATTATTAAGCCTCATCAATGCCTTGAAAAAGAAAACCTTTGGCGCCTATTGGTTCTCCACCGGCACCCCCACCTTCCTGGTGCGAAGATTAAGAAATATGCACTTCGATGTGCGCCAGTTTGCCGAAAAGACCATCTATGCAGACGCATCCGACATCAGCGACTATCGAGCGGACAATCCGGATCCGGTGCCCCTCCTCTATCAGACAGGATATCTCACCATTGCGGATGCAGACAGTGAAGAAGGGCCTTATATCCTGGGTTTCCCCAATGAAGAAGTGAAGATAGGCTTCTTCAAAAACCTCCTTCCCGAATATGTACCCACCGCCACCACAGGCAGCGGCAAAGACATACTTGCCCTGCGCAGCCGCATCCTGCAGGGAGATACGGAAGGCATCCATAATGTTCTCACCGCCCTCTTTGCCAGCATCCCCTACACCACAGATTATGCCCCCTTCGAGCATTATTTCCAGACGGTTGTCTATCTCGTATTCACCCTGCTGGGACAGTATGCCCACTGCGAAGTCCACAGCAGCCGAGGCCGGGCTGACTGCGTGCTGGAGACGGATAGTTTCGTCTATATCTTCGAGTTCAAAGTAGATAAGAGCGCAAAAGAAGCCTTGAATCAAATTGAGGCCAAGGACTATGCCGCACCCTACGTAGCAGATGAAAGACATATCTTCAAGATTGGCGTGAACTTCGACTCCGAGAAACGCCTCCTCTCGGAGTGGCTGGTGGAGTAAACGTGATCTTCGAGGAGCAGAAAGCCGACACCGATGAGGAGAGACTCCCCCGGGTCATCAGCAGCCCTCTTGATGTGCAGAAAGAGACACTGCCTGAGAGCGTATTTTAATAAAAAAATAAAGGGGACAGGCTTTTGCGGCCTGTCCCCCTATTTTTATGCTTCTATCCTTCTCCAACTCCGATGGTCCCCCTTCCCAGAGGGGAAGGCTTTTTTGCAGCCTCCCTCCAGAAAAGGTTTGTGCATAATGGTAGGGAATTATTATATTTTCCAGACGATATTCCTTTCGTCCGGGAAAATATCAACTGTACGCTCCGGCATCAATAAGGTGCCGTCTACGAAGTGTGTGAATTCTTTCAGTACTGCCCTCTCCAGGAGGGCTTTGACTTCCTCATAGTTGCTCCAGAATACGAGATAATAGTGGGTATCTATGGAGCCGAGCAGGCGAACCTCCCCCCCGGGGGTGAGGTAGATATATAGTTCGTCTGCCTTCAGCTCGAAATCAGCCCGGAGCCTTCCTTCATCATCCTTCCCCCCAGGAATGACCGCTTTTTCCCCGTGCGGCATTCCCGATGAGGCGCCTGTTGGAGATATGCTCCTGCACTCGCTGTAGGACCATGTATCTTGAGGCCCTATAACAAGAGCATACTGCCTCCGCCCCGCCCCAGAGGTTCTTGGACAGATATTGAAGGAAGAGAGCGTGGAGACTAAAATCACACTTGCCACCGTGCTGGCGAAGGAAATTCAGTCCCTCCGGCAGGAGGCTTTCCCGATGGCGTAGAATTGTTAAATTTGGGAGTATTGCACTCCTTTGCATAGACACATCTCAAAATTGCCCCTCGTGTCCGAGATGTTCCAGTCTATATGCATCATCTTTTTTCATCTGTGAGCCATATAATGAACGTAGGCGGTCTTGGTCTCTTTCTTGCGCCTTACGCTGATGGGAACGCGGCTGCCATCCTTCATGATGAACTCATCATCATCCATGCGCCGCACCTGCTCCATATTGATGATGATGCGGTGGTGGCACTCGATGAACCTGCTGTCCCCGGACAGGAGGTCCAGGACACGGGCATAGGTCAGGCGCGCCTGCACTGTCTCATCCACCAGATGGAAGGAAAGGGTATGGGAAGCACCTACCTCCACATAGACGATTTTCCGCAGGGGAATGGCTATCTCCCTGCCCTCAACGGGTATGGTCACGGTGCGCTCGCTGGTTATCATCCCCCGGAACACATGGTCAAGGGTGTGGTTGAAGTCACCACTGTTCTCTGCCAAAGGCTTCATGAGATAACCAGAGGCAAAGACCCGGTAGCCCTCCAGCAGATGGTCCTGGCTGGTGGTGAGAAAGACGATGGGCACGCGCTCATCCTTCATCCGCACAGCCTCCGCTGCTTCCATGCCGGTCATCTTGTCCATGTAGATGTCCAGCAGCAGCAGGTCAAAGCGCCTCGGGTCAAATACCGAAAGAAGTTCCTCTGCGTTCTTGAAGGTGGCAATAGACAGGTCGTTCATGACCTCCGGGTGACGGGAAGAAAGATACCGCAGCAGGTAGTCCTCTGCCATCTGCAAATCTTCAGCCCTGTCATCGGCAATGGCAATATGCATCTGCGCCCCCTCCTTTTAATGTACTCTTAATTATGTCAAAATTTCTGTTTATTCCTCTTATTCTCACATTATCAAAATAACATAAGTCAAGGCAAATTTCTACCCCGTTGTCAAAAGTGTTGAGTATATGTCCGAAAGTGTCGATGTTGTAGACTTAATCAACTTTTATTTTGTTATAATATCAGTGTATAATATATAAATAAAACATAGAAAGGAGAGCTGTGGCAGATGTTAGAGTTAATCGTTTTTGCCTGCCTCATCTGCATCATACAGCTAATAGGCAGCTACCTCCGCTTCCTGGCTTTCAAGGAAGAAATGCCCGTGACATCCATCAGACGTCTTTGGCGCCGCCTGCTGATGCTCAGCCTGGTGACTCTGCCTGTCTATACAGCCCTTTTCTATCTGGGCGGCATCGCCGTACAAACTTACAAAGCCGTGTTGCTGCTGGGCTGGATACCTTATCAGATTATCTTCGTCCTGGCCCTGCCGGGGCGGGGGCTGCAGCATCTCTTTGTCTGGGGTATGTCGGCCCTCTGGAGTTTCATCTGCCACAACTGGAGCAGCATTGTAGTGGCCCTGTTCTTCATGGGCAGGGACGAGGAACTGGTGCTGGAAGTCCACGCCATCCTCTACCCCCTATGGTTCATCATGTTGCTGCCCCTGGCCAGGAAGTGCTTCTCAAGGCTGCTGCCTGCCTTTTATCTCTTTGAAAACAAGCTCCTCAGAATTTATACAGCCCTGCTGCCCACGGTGATGGTGGCTGGCTTCGTGACCCTCATTGCCGATGCCTCCCTCTGGCATTCCTGGGAAGAGCGAATTGGCAGGCTGCTGCTGCCCGTGGCTTTCTTCCTTTCCTATCACTATATCCTGGGCACCAGCCGCCTGCTGTACAATAATGAGAATATCCGCCGCCGCTCGGAGCTGCAGCAGCGGGAAATTGCCTGGCTGCAGGAGGAACAGCAGCGAGTGGCAGACAGTCGGCAGCAGGCACAGAAGCAGCAGGAAAACCTTCTCTATACCTATGAGAAGCTGCAAGAATACATCGAAGGTGACCGCATCAATGATGCCCTGTCTCTTATTTCTCAACAAGAAAAGATCCTGGCCTCCTCTGCTGTGCGTCCCTACACCGACTCTCCCATCCTCAATGCCGCCATTTCCATTTACCTACGGCGGGCGGAGGTCATGGGCCTCACCGTAGCCGCCAAGGTGAACCTGCCCAAGGAACTACATACCTCCGAGGACGAGCTGGCGGTGCTCATCTCCAACCTGCTGGAAAACGCCCTTAAAGCGGCGGCAGAGACAGGCAGGGGCGGGGAACTTTCCTTCATCCTCCAGCATATTGATGACCAGTGCGTACTGGAGATAACCAATCCCTGCTGCACTGTCCTTCGCCTGGACAAGGACGGCCTGCCCAAAACCACCAGGAAAGGCCACGGCCTGGGCATGATGTCCCTGCGCAATTTCCTGAAAAGATACCACGGCTACGCCGACTTCACCCAGGAAAGGGGCACGGTCTGCGTATCACTGTACTGGGAGGACACGCCATGCTGACTTTTGCCATCCTGCTGACCCTAAGCCAGATTCTGGCCGCCTGGCTCATCTTCACCAGAGAGGCCAGGAAGAAAAGCCAGCAGGAACACATCAATGACCTGCTGCGGCTCCAGCTGGAAGCATTGAAAAGGGAGACTGAGCACACCAAAGAGAGCATACAGGCCACCAAGATACTCAGACACGATTTGCGCCATCACTACCTGCTGATGTATACTTTGCTTAGTCAAGGGGAAAAGGATAAAGCGCTGGAGCATATTGATATGCAGCGCCAGGAACTGGAAAGGATGAAAGGCAATGCTGGAAACACCTAAAGGCAGCCGCCTGCACATCGGCATCTTCGGCCGGGTGAACAGCGGCAAGTCTTCTTTGATAAACGCCCTCACAGGGCAGGACCTGGCCGTGGTTTCGGAGGTGCCGGGGACTACTACGGACCCGGTGAAGAAGGCGGTGGAGCTGAGAGGAATCGGCCCCTGCCTCCTCATCGACACCGCAGGCTTCGAGGATGAGGGGGAGCTGGGCTCCCTGCGGCTGGACAAGACCAAGGATGCCGCCCGGGAAGCGGACATGGCTCTGCTGGTAGTGAGCGCAGAGGAAAAGCCCGGAGAGGACACCCCGGAAATGCGCTGGCTGAAAATCTTCCGCAAGCGTGGCACCCCGGTCATCCTGGTCCTCAGCAAGACCGACCTTGACGCTCCCCTCACCTGGCAGGCCAAAAGCTGGCAGAAGCTCACGGGCCTAAGGCCTGTCTTGGTCAGCGCTCAGGAAAAGAACGGCCTCGCGGAGCTGATTGAGCAAATCAATGAGCTGCGGCCGGAGAACTACGACCTGGATGATATCACGGGAAACCTGGCCAAAGCCGGGGATAAGGTACTCCTCATCATGCCCCAGGATATAGAGGCCCCCAAGGGCAGGCTGATACTGCCCCAGGTGCAGACCATCAGGCACCTGCTGGACAAAGGGTGTCTGGTGAACTGCTGCAAGACCGGGGAAATGGAGGCCATGCTCTCTTCCATGAAGGAACCGCCTGATTTGGTGATTACGGATTCACAGGCCTTCAAACAGGTGGAGGAGCTTTGTCCCAAAGAAAGCAAATTGACTTCTTTTTCCGTGCTTTTTGCAGGTTTCAAGGGAGATTTGCCCTTCTTCGTAGCATCAGCAAAGAAACTGGCTACTCTTGACCATACGGCAAGGATACTCATTGCCGAAGCCTGCACCCATCAGCCCCTGCATGAGGACATAGGCAGAGTGAAGCTGCCCCGGCTGCTCAGGAAGAAGCTGGGGGAGAAAATCACCATAGATATCGTAGGGGGCAAGGATTTCCCCGAAGATCTTTCTGGATATGATTTGATTATTCACTGCGGAGGGTGTATGTTTAATAGGAAGTACATGATGTGCCGCGTATGCCAGGCCCAGGGGCAGGGAGTGCCGATGACGAATTACGGGGTGGCGATTGCGGCGCTGCTGGGGATACTTGGCAAGGTTGCCTTGCCAGAACAGTAAAAGCATTGCATGATCAGGCAATCTTTCCTATCTTCCTATGGCAAAATTGGAACAATTATGTTACAATGTAAACAGAAAAACCTCCTGCGGCTAACAGGAGGCGGGCTACTGGTAAACGGTCAGCCCTCTGTACCTTTCTAGTTAATATACAAGATTAACCGCCCAGGTTTGGAAGACTGCAGGGCGGTTATTTCTTTATAACAATAACGATAAGGAGAATAAGAAGCAACTGAAGCGTCAAATTATCCATATCTGTCACCCCCTCTGCCGATCGACCACGCGCTTCTAACGCCAGCTTTGATGAGAGGACTAACCGCCTACCGTTCTGTAGCTTAGAACTATTGTACCAAAATAACGCCTCGCTGACAAACAAACACCTTGCCGTAATCAAATCTACGATAATTCACCAAAAGGGGATACAAGTATGAGCAGCTATGATCCTAAATCACTCAAAGCAGAAGAATTCATCAACCATGAGGAAATACTTGCAACACTGGAGTATGCGGAGGCCAATAAGGATAATTATGCCCTGATTGACGAGATACTGGAGAAGGCGCGTCCTGTGCCAGAGGGGACGGGGTGCCATTGCCGGGGACTTTCTCATCGAGAGGCTTCGGTGCTTTTAGCTTGCGATGACCCGGCGCGGGTGCAGCGCATGTATGAGATTGCCGAGGAGATCAAGCAGGCTTTCTATGGCAACCGCATCGTGCTCTTTGCCCCCCTGTATCTTTCCAACTACTGCATCAACGGCTGCGCTTACTGCCCTTACCACAGGCAGAACAAGAACATTCCCCGGAAGAAGCTGACCCAGGAGGAAATCCGCGCCGAGGTCATCGCCTTGCAGGATATGGGCCACAAGAGGCTGGCCATCGAGGCAGGGGAAGACCCGGTGAACAATCCCATCGAGTACATACTGGACAGCATCAAGACCATCTATTCCGTCCACCACAAGAACGGGGATATCAGGCGGGTGAACGTGAATATCGCCGCTACCACCGTGGAGAACTACCGCAAGCTGAAAGAAGCCGGCATCGGCACCTATATCCTCTTCCAGGAAACCTACCACAAGGAACACTACGAGGAACTGCACCCTGCGGGGCCCAAGCATGACTACGCCTACCACACAGAAGCCATGGACAGGGCCATGGAAGGCGGCATAGACGATGTGGGACTTGGAGTGCTCTTTGGGCTGGACAGCTACAAGTACGAGCTGGCAGGCCTCCTCATGCACGCAGAGCATCTGGAAGCTGTCCACGGAGTGGGCCCCCACACCATCAGCGTCCCCAGGGTTAAACACGCTGACGATATCGATCCTGGTGCCTTTGACAATTCCCTGTCTGACGAACTTTTCACCCGCCTGGCAGCCATCATCCGCCTGGCGGTGCCCTACACGGGCATGATCATCTCCACCCGGGAGTCAGAAGCGGTGCGGAAGCGCATGCTGCAGGTGGGCATCTCCCAGATCAGCGGCGCCAGCCGCACTTCTGTAGGCGGCTACAGCGAAGAGGAGCGTCCCCACGACACTGAGCAGTTCGATGTATCCGACCAGCGCACCTTGGAAGAAGTCATTTCCTGGCTTATGGATATGGGCCATATCCCCTCCTTCTGCACCGCCTGCTATAGAGAAGGTCGCACGGGAGACAGGTTCATGAGCCTCTGCAAGAGCGGCCAGATACTGAACTGCTGCCATCCCAATGCCCTAATGACATTGACCGAATATCTTGTTGATTATGCAGGCCAGGCGACACAGGAGAAGGGCTTCAAGCTCATTGAAGAGGAGCTCAGGAAAATCTCCAAGGAGAATGTCCGCAAAGTCGCAGCAGAGCATATCGAAGCCATCAAGAACTCGGAGAAGCGTGATTTCCGCTTCTAAATTGATTGAAAACCAGCAGCCTAAATGGTATAATGAGCATAAGAAAAGCCTCCTGCTGGAACAGGAGGCGGGCTACTGGTAAACGGTCAGCCCTCTGTACTTTCTTTTGGTATCTATAAAGATTAACCGCCAGAGTTTTGGGGACTACGGGCGGTTATTTCTTTTTGTTGACAGCGAGGATAATGAGAAGTATCCGCAAAAGCTGAAGCGTCGTATTGTCCATGCCTGTCACCTCCCATCTGCCGATCGACCACGCGCTTTGAACGCCAGCTTTGATGAGAAGGCTAACCGCCTACCGTTTTGTAGCTTGAAAAAAGTATAGCATAATAAAGCCACCCCTGCAATTTAAGTTGCAAGGGTGGTTTTCTATTACCCTGATTTAATTCTGCGACTGATACTCCACGTGCATCAATTCATGCTCCCTGCCCTTCAGAATACCGTTATAAAGATATTCTATGACGGGATTCTGGTCGGAGCGCTTGATGCTGCTGAGCTTGTCAGAGCGGTATAGGCCGGCGCCACGGATGTCCTTGCCCTCGGCGTTGGTGAAGGGCTGGCCGCCCCCGCCTACGCAGCCGCCGGGGCAGGCCATGACTTCGATGAGGTGGTAGTCTGCCTCGCCAGCCAATACTTTGTCTATGAGCTTATCCGCATTGCCCAGGCCGCTGACTACGGCGATTTTCACCTGGGTGCCCTTGTAGTCGATAGCTGCCTCCTTGATGCCCTGCATTCCCCTGATGCCCGTGAAGGCCAGGGCTTTCTGCTCAGAGCGGCTCTTATCTGACATCAGATGGCGCAGCACTGCCTCCGTGACGCCGCCGGTGACGCCGAAGATGGTGCCGGCGCCGCTGATGGTGCCGAAGGGCATGTCGATGCTCTCAGGCTCCAGGCTCTCGAAGTCAATGCCGAACTCCCGAATCATCTGGACGATGCCCTGGGTGGTGATGACATAGTCCACATAGGGCTTGCCGTTTGGCGCCAGGAATTCCTTTCTCGCCGCCTCTGCCTTTTTCGCCGTGCAGGGCATAAGAGCCACCATGACAGTTTCCTGCTCAGCCTCTTTGTAATACTCCTTGATGACAGGAGCAAAAATCTGCATGGGGGACTTGGTGGTGGAGATGTGCGGCAAAAGCTGGGGATAGCGGTTTTCCGCATGCTTCACCCAGGCAGGACAGCAGCTGGTGAAGAGGGGCAGGTTCTCCCCCTTTTCCACCCGTTCCACGAACTCGGCGGCCTCCTCCATGACGGTGAGATCCGCCCCCACCACCGTGTCGTAGACCTCCTGGAACCCCATGTAGTGCAGGGCCGCCACCAGCTTGCCCATGACGTTCTCTCCCTCAGGAAGGCCAAAGGCGTGGCCCAACCCTACCCGTACGGCCGGAGCAATCTGCACCACCACTTTCTTCCTGGGGTCATTGAGGTCGGTGCGGAGCCTGTCGCGGTCGCTCTTGATGGTGATGGCTCCCGTGGGGCAGACGGCGGCACACTGGCCGCAGCCCACGCACTCCGTTTCCCCAATGGGCTTGTCAAAGGCGGTGGAGATGTGCATGTGGGAGCCCCGGAAGGCGAAGTCTATGACACCGATATTCTGCACCTCGGAGCACATGCGCACGCAGTCCCCGCAGAGTATGCACTTGGATGGGTCACGAACAATAGAATAAGAGGAAGTGTCCTTTGGGCTCTGGTTGTAGTCAGTGGGGAAACGCACCTCGCTGACGCCGAAGCGGTGAGCCAGCTCCTGCAGGCGGCAGCGGCCGCTCTTGGTGCAGGTGGTGCAGTCACGGCAATGGTTGGCCAGCAAGAGCTCCAGGATATTTTTCCTGTACTTGCGCAGGCGGGGGGTGTTGGTGAGAATCTTCATGCCCGCCTTGGGAGGCGTGGAGCAGGCCGCCATCAGGCTGCCCCTTTCCTCGTCCTCCACCATGCACATGCGGCAGGCGCCATGGATGGACAGCTCCGAATAATAGCAGAAGGTGGGCAGGTCGATGCCCCGCTTGCGGATGACACCCAGGATATTCTTTTCCCCTTCGATTTCCACGGGGATATGGTCGATGGTCATAAATTTCTGTTCCATATTCAACCCTCCTCAATGGCATGGAAGGGGCACACATTGAAGCAGGTGCCGCACTTGATGCACTTTTCCTGATCGATGGTGAAGGGGGACTTCACCTTGCCGGAAATGGCGTTCACCGGGCAGTTGTGGGCGCACTTGGAGCAGCCGCGGCACTTTTCCGGGTCGATATGGTAGTGCTTCAGCTTCGCGCAGGCCCCCGCCGGGCAATGCTTGTCACCGGGCTGGGTATGGGCCTCGTATTCCTCCCGGAAGTTCTTGATGGTGCTGACCACGGGATTGGGCGCGCTCTTGCCCAGGCCGCAGAGGGCAGTGTGGGAAATGGTATCGGAAAGCTCCAGCAGCAGGTCAATATCCTCGGGCCGTCCCTCGCCATTTGTCATGCGGGTGAGGATTTCCAGCATGCGCTTGGTGCCCTCACGGCAGGGAATGCACTTGCCACAAGACTCGTTCTTGGTGAAGTTCATGAAGAAACGGGCCACTTCCACCATGCAGGTCTTGTCGTCCATGACCACCAGGCCGCCGGAGCCCATCATGGCCCCGATTTTCTTCAGGGAGTCAAAATCCAGGGGCATCTCCATGTCCTTCTCCGTAAGGCAGGCTCCCGAGGGGCCGCCAATCTGCACGGCCTTGAAGTTATGTCCCTCCCGGATGCCGCCGCCGATGTCGTAGATGACCTCCCGGAGCTTGGTGCCCATGGGCACTTCAATGAGGCCCGTATTGGAGATATTCCCCGCCAGGGCAAAGGCCTTGGTGCCTGGGCTGTTCTCCGGGCCGATGGAGCGATACCACTGGGCGCCTTTTTCGATGATCAAAGGCACATTGGCAAAGGTCTCCACATTGTTCAGCACCGTAGGCTTGCCAAAAAGGCCATGCTCCACCGTGCGGGGCGGCTTCACCCTGGGCATGCCCCGCTTGCCCTCGATAGAGGCGGTGAGAGCGCTGCCCTCGCCGCAGACGAAAGCGCCCGCCCCACGGTTGATGCGGATATCGAAATCATGGCCCGAACCTAAGATATTCTTTCCCAAAAGGCCGTATTTCCGGGCATCCCTGATGGCCAGATTCAGCCGTTCCACCGCCAGGGGATACTCAGCCCGCACATAGATATAGCCCTGGCTGGCTCCGCAGGCCACGGAGGCTATCATCATGCCCTCCAGCATGCGGTGGGGGTCCCCCTCCATGATGCCCTCGTCCATGAAGGCCCCCGGGTCACCCTCATCGCCGTTGCAGACGATGTACTTCACATCGCTCTCATAGCCCCTGACCTGGGTCCACTTGCGCCCCGTGGGGAAGCCGCCGCCTCCCCGGCCCCGCAGGTTGGAATCGGAAATCTCCTTGGTAATCTCCTCCGGGGTCATATCAAAGAGGGCCTTTTCCAAAGACTCATATCCCCCCACCGCCAGATATTCCTCTATGCTGTCGGCAGCGACCCTGCCGCAGTGCTCCAGCACCAGGCGGGTCTGCTTCTGGAAGAAGGGAATCTCCTCCGCCCTGTCATAGGCCTTGCCTTCCTCATGATAGAGCAGCCGCTCAAGAACTTCCCCGCCCTTGATGCTGCGCTCCACAATATCGGCACAATCCTCCGGCCTGACCTTGGTGTAAAGCCACCCCTCAGGGTCAATCCTCACCAGAGGACCCTTCTGGCAGAAACCGGGGCAGCCGCTCTTCTTCAAAGCCACGCCGCACCTGGCGCTCTCCTCTATATCTTCCTCCAGCTTTACCAGGCAGGGAATATCAGCTTCCTTCAAGAGCCGCTTGAACTCAGCGTAGATATCCAAAGCCCCACCCGCTACGCAGGCCGTGCCGGCGCAGACGTAAATCCTTCTTTTCTGTGCAGAGAGAAGCTCCTTTGCCTTGCCCCGCACCTCCTGCAAAGCCTCCCGGCTGGATAGCTTAGTTGCAAGCATAGCTGTCCTCCTCCCGCACATTAGCAATGAGTTCCCGTGCCTTCTCCGGGGTCATGGCCGCATGAACCTTCCCGTCCAGATTCAACACCGGGGCCAAGCCACAGGCCCCCAGGCAGGACACAGTCTCCAAAGTGAACATCATGTCCTTGGTAGTAGCCTGCTCCGGCGAAAGGTCAAGAATCTTCCGCAGCTCCTCGATGACAGGAATGGACTTCCGCACATGGCAGGCCGTGCCGTCACAGATCTTGATGATATGCCTGCCCTTGGGCTCCAGGGAGAAATTCTCATAAAAAGTAGCCACCCCGTAGATACGTGCCTCGCTGATGCCCAGCTTTTGGGCAAAGAGAGGAAAGACCTCTCTGGGCAGATAGCGGTATATCCCCTGTGTTTCCTGCAGGATGGAGATGATATTTGTCTTATCATAATCATGCCGCTGGAGTATCTCTTCCAAAGCATCATAATCCAGTTCTTCAGCCATGCAAACTCTCCTTTCATGATAATAATACTCATTACAATTCATTCAAAAAAAGCAAAAAACTTGCCCCGAAGGGCAAGTCCTGCTATATCTAATTAATCGAACCCTCGAACTCTGGGCCCCAAGGATGGGGCCCTGTGACCGTTGAATTTAGGACAAATTCAAGGTCACGTTTTCTTTTGGTTCGTTTTCTTTGCGCCAAAGAAAATGAACAGACGGCCGTAACGGAGGGCTCTAATCTTCATCTTTATACGTGTGATTATCAAGGGGCTCATTGCCATAAGGCAGCAAATCCGTCAGCGGCAGCACCTGCGCATCCCCATTCATATCCGCCATCACCACATAAGGCACATTGAACTCAGCCAGCAGCTGGCAAATAGCCCCATTAGGCACAAAAGGCCTCTCCGTGTTGCATATAAAAGCAATGGCATCAAACTCCCGCTTCCCGTCTGCCACAGCCTTGTACATAGCCACCTCCCCTGCCCCAATGGACAGGTTGCGGATGGCATTCTCAATAGTGCAGCCGGTGTAGATGGTGCCATCGCTGGCCATGACACAGGCGCCTATGCCTACCCCGGAATAGGGCACATAAGCATTCCTGATGGCATCAGAGGCAGAGCGCACCAGAGTATCTATCAGTTCCTCATTGATCATTTCATTCAGCTCCTTCCCATAGTTATCCGCTTCCCCTATTCGACACGGACAGCCTTGATTCCTTCATGAAAACTAGCTGAAAAGGTGTAAACTAGTAAATTATCCACATAACTATCCACAGTTGTGGATAACTGTGGATAACCCCACTATCCAGTAGAGTAATAATTTCACTTTCTTTCCTATTAATAATAGGCAGATTGTGTACAAATCTCAGTAATCCACAGATATCCCTGTGGATTATGTGGATAAGTGGAAAAATCCGCCTATATTTACTCTAAAAACCTTCAAATTCACCATATTTTGTGCACACAATCCACAGATTACCAGGTGATAATGTGGATAACTTTTCTCAGCTTCTTTTCACAAGCAAGCTGTGGATAAAAATAGCAAGTTTTCCACAAACATTCCACAGAAAAATTTTGAGCACAAAAAAGAGCCCCAGGTTATCATCCTACGGGCTCTTTTTCCGGTTTTTTGGCATGAGCTTAATTTCTTACTCCCATTGTCTCTAATTATATCACAATATTTTATTTAATACTAGAATGATATTATAAGACCATATTGACTTATTTTATTCGAAATGATATCATCATCTCAAATAAGTCAATTCAGTCTCAAAAGGAGTGTTTAAGTTGCAAAACTTCACGATAAAAAAGCAATATCTCCTGCCAGCCATAGCAGGCCTTGCCTTGCTGCTGGGGGGTGGGTTCTTCCTGAACGGTGAGGAAAAGGAAGAAGCAAAGCCTCAGACTCCCCTTTCCGTCAGCGTCACCAGGGCAGAGATGAAGGAAATGCAGCAGGGACTTCGTCTCACTGGTACGGTGGAGGGACTGACCTCTGCCATTATCTCCGCCCTGCCCCTGGCCTTTATCGGGGCTCTCCTGGGACTGCTGCTTTTCGGCAGCGGTTTCTCCATGATTTCCGGCATCGGCCTGCTGCTCTTGATGGGACTGGTTACCAAAAATGCCATCCTGCTGGTGGACTATGCCAAGGTCAGGATGGCTGAAGGACACTCTGTCAATGAAGCCCTGGTCATGGCGGGCAAAGCACGTTTCCGCCCCATTCTTATGACCACCATCGCCATGATGATGGGCATGGTCCCCCTGGCCCTGGCCCTGGGGCCGGGGGCGGAAGCCAGAGCCCCCATGGCCCACGCCATACTGGGAGGGCTGGTGACCTCTACCATACTTACGCTGGTTGTAATACCCTGTCTGTATAGTCTATTGCATAGGAGAAATTAACATGGCTTACAATAGAGATGAACTCTTAGCGAAAATGGCTGACGCCCTGGCTGACAACCCAGGCTGCACCATGAAAGAACTGGCGGAAACCGTAGGCATCAGCAAGGCCAGCCTGCACCGCAT
The DNA here is from genome assembly GCF_900108415.1 of Selenomonas sp. KH1T6. Taxonomy (NCBI): domain Bacteria; kingdom Bacillati; phylum Bacillota; class Negativicutes; order Selenomonadales; family Selenomonadaceae; genus Selenomonas; species Selenomonas sp. KH1T6. Next base: position 84,351 of record NZ_FNWN01000013.1, on the reverse strand, counting down.
CTACACCAATAAGGAAAACATCTGCCAACAGCTCGGCGGGAAGGAGCAGGAAATCCTCAGGGATATCAAAGCCGTCATCAACGAAAAAAAATCCCCCTGGCTGGAGGATCTGCAGTCAATCATTGATATCCTGGCTGACAATGCCCCCTTCGTGCGCTGCATGGGCAGGGAAACGCTGCCCGGACAAGTCAGCGAAGCAGAATGGGAGGAATTCGACAAAGATCTATCCGGATTCTTCCGCCGTGGCAAGGAGGAAGGCATCCTCAAAGGGGACTTCTCCTCTACGGAAATGAACGACATCTTCTTCGGCCTCATCACAGGCCTTATCGAATCCATGTCCATGCGTCAGAGCAATCCCAGAGCGGTGAAGCGCATTGCCTACGACGCGCTATTAGGCGGCATCTACAGGCCGCTGGACATAAGCAGATAAACGTAAATTTTAGGTCTTACCTCCACCGTTTACGGGGGAGGTGGCAGCCCGAAGGGCTGACGGAAGGGGGGCTAAGTAGCAAACAAGCGACTTCGAAGTACATTTTGCGGCTGCTCATCCCCCTTCCACCAGCTTCGCTGGTCCCCCTCCCCCGCAAGCGGTGGAGGCAATTTCTCGATTTCAATACATATACTAAAAAAAGCCAGCTCAATCGCTGGCTTTCCTGCAGTTGCTCCTGGCGTTCCTGGCTCTGCTTAAATAAGCATCCCACCGTTTAAAGAATGCTAATCGGAACGTCCCAAGTTTTTAACGAGCGGCGGTACCGACGGGCAAACATCGGCCGCTTTTCTATAATCAATTCTAGCACTTTCCTGCCCACAAGGCAAGAAAGTGTTTTTTATTACCATTTTTTATAGGGATTCTTCGCCAGATTGCAGTTGAAATACCGCGCGTCCGTGGAGACTTCCTCACGCAGCCACTCCGGCTTCTCAAAAGACTCCTCTTCTGAACCAAGCTCAATCTCTGCCACCGTCAGACCCTCGTTATCCCCGTGGAACACATCAATCTCCCACTGCCTGCCGTTGCCAGCGGGCAGGAGATACCTGTGCTTCTCGATGATTGGTCCCTGGCAGAGCTTCAGCATGGCCTCCGCATCGGAGAGAGGCACCTCGTACTCATACTCCATACGGGTGACTCCGTTCACATTGCTCTTGACGGTTAGATAACCATGGCCACTGCGAATCCGAATCCGCACCGCTGCCGTCTCATTAGCCGAAAGATACCCCTGGGCGATATAATCCCCCTGCCCCTCCGGCTGCCATCCCTCTGCCACCAGAAACTTGCGCTCTATTTCCTTTGCCATTTGTCTACCTGCCTTTGAAAATTGACATTTTTCACTAAAAAAGTTATAATTGACTTACCAAAAGAGCACCGCCTAGCGGTTCGCCCTTAGTGGAGAATAAAAAACCCGCCAAGAGTTGGTGGCTAGTGGCGGGGTTAGTCTTTAACGATGGTGAATATTAGTGTGAGTATTGCTATGATTAGTGACAGGATCTCATACAGCGTCATATTCATGCTCTCACGCCCTTTCTTCAGGGCGAAGACAACTCCGCTTAACGGTGCTCTCTAAGTATAACATCTAAAAACGCCTATCACAAGATAGGCGTTTTCTTATTTCTCAGCTCTTCTTTTCCTTATACCTGATGCTCTCAATGCTCTTTTCTGCCATCTCCTTGCCCTGCTTGCTGCCCTCATGGTAGAAGTAGGTAAAGACGTAGAGATTGGGGTCGGTATCTATGGTCACTGCCTCTATCTCGAAGGGCTCTCCCTCCTTCGTGCCGGTGATGGTGTATTTCTCCATGGGAATGTCGTTGACCGTTATTTCCTCCTTGCTGGTGAGCTCAGGGGATTTGATGCGGTATCTCTGGAGAGTGGTTTCCAGCCTGTCCTCCAGCATATCTTCCTTCCGCGCGGACTTCCTTTCACTGGTAGTATGGGCATCCACGAACAGGCTGTCGCACTTCAGCTGATGGACAGCCCAGCCCTGATCGTGCTCCTCCAGCCACTCCATCTTCTCCGGCAGGTCCACCCAGATTTCCCTTTCCTCCGTGGCGGCAAAGATAGTGGAGTTCCAAAAACATGGCAGATTTTCAAAATACGCCTGGCTCATCAAGGCAAAAAACAGGGCAATAATTCCATATAAAAATAAATATACTCTTCTGCTCATGTCAACCTCTCTCTATGGTATAAAATCCCAGGGAATCCAGGCATTTTTCCTTCATATCCCGGCTCTCTTCATCCTCATCATCCCACAGCAGGCAGACGAAGAAAACGTCCCCGTCGCCCCCCACTATGTTAAGGGCCAGCATCTGGGCCGACAGCTGGCCGCCGTCTTTCCTGTCTACCTTTTCCTGTACCGAGTAGAAAGGCACCTCATGGAGCTCTAATTTCTCCTCCTTCTCCACCACAGGATTGGCGTCCTCAAGCCCAAAGGCAGAATTCAGTCCCTCAGGGGTGAAGAAATGTCCCACCGTATCCTCCTCGCCACGTGGGTCATTCTTCTCCCCATGTATCACATAGGCAATCAGCTTAGAACCCTTGGCCTGGTAAAGGTCAGCCTGGCGGAAGGCCGTATCCCTGGCATTAAGAGAACGGTCACTTACCTTGGCGGGAATGTCCATATAAAACTCCTTTTCGCCGCCATCCATGCTGATTTCCAGGGGGTACCAAAGGGTGGAAAAATCATCATGCTCCAACTCATTATTCCCATGCAGGGATAGATTGCCATGATTGAACAAAAAAGCCGCCACCATCATCAGGGCGCCCATAAGCCACATGAGAGACTTCATCTCACCCGCCCCCTCACATCAAATGCCAGCCGCTTTGCTTCCCAATAAATCCTGTAGTACATCATCTTCTGCTCCTTTGCTGTGTCATCTGGTAAAACTGAAAACAAAAATAAAGATAAAGAAAATCATTGCCATCTGGCAGCAAGGGCATTATATCATCTGGTTATTAAAGGCGCATTAAAACCCCCGGCAAAATATCTGCCGGGGGCTGAAAAACATATTAAAGACGCATCAGGGCAGCCTGCTGCCTGAGCCTTGCGATTCTCTCCTGTGTATCAGGATGAGTGGAGAAGAGGCCCTGGAGCATCTTGCCTGCGCCCTTCAGGGGGTTGATGATGAACATGTGGGCCGTAGCCTGGGTGGCCTGAGGCATAGCTGCGGCATGAGTAGCATAGTACTCAATCTTCTCCAGGCCGTTGGCCAGATAATTCGGATTGCCGCAAATCTCTGCGCCGGTCTTGTCCGCATCATACTCCCGGGAACGGGAAATAGCCATCTGGATAAGGCTGGCGGCAATGGGAGCCAGGATAATAGTGGCAATCATGCCGATGAAGCCGCCCCCATTATCCTCATCATCGCTGTTGCTGCTGCCGAAAATAGCCGCCCACTGGAGCATATTGGCCACATAAGTGATGACCGAAGCCATGGTAGCCGCAATGGTGGAAATCAGGATATCCCTATGCTTCACATGAGCCAGCTCATGTCCGATAACGCCGGAAAGCTCCTCGTAATTCAAAGTACGCATGATGCCGGTAGTAACCGCCACCACTGCGTTATCCGGGTTGCGCCCCGTAGCAAAAGCATTGGGCACATCGCTATTGATAATAGCCACCCGTGGCATAGGCAGCTCAGCATTAGCCGCCAGCTTCTCCACCAGCCCATAAAGCTCAGGAGCTTGCTCCCTCTCAATAGGCTCTGCCCCATAAGATTTCAAAACCATAGTATCGCAGAACCAGTAAGTACCAAAATTGAACACCAGGGCCAAGATAAGAGCAATAGTCATGCCCCCCTTGCCACCAACAGCCCCGCCAATAGCCATCATCAAAGCCATCAAAAGAGCCATCAAAGCCGCCGTCTTAATGGTATTCATTACAATCCCTCCTAAATCCAAAGATATCTCAAACTTCAGCCCATGGATGGGCGTCCCGCGGCCGTTGGCTTTCATGGATGAAAGGCAAGGCCGCGTTTTCTTTTGGTTCGTTTTCTTTGCGCCAAAGAAAATGAACAGCCGAAGCTTAAATAAAAGTCAAAAAGTCAACAACTATAGCTTAATTTTACAAAAATCAGCCAGAAAAGTCAACCATTTGCTTCACCCTTCCTTAGCAGCCTCCCCTTTGCTCCTATGGTTAAGCCAGTACCCCAAGCCCAGCACCAGCACCACAAACCCGACTTCCATAAAGAGACTATACGGCTCAAGCCCTGCACCCAGCCCCTTATCAGCCACCATGAGCTTGGCAGCCGTAAAGCCCAGCAGCGCCGCGCCGGCATACACCAGCGCCGGAATCTTCTTCATGAGCAGCAGGAAGAACTGTGCCCCAAAGAGCACGATGGGAATGGAAATCAAGAGCCCCACGATAATCAGGCTCCACTTGCCCTCCGGCACCGTATTGGCCACCCCTGCCAAAGACAGCACATTGTCAATGCTCATGACAAAGTCCGCAATCAGGATAGTGCGGATAGCCGCCCAGAAAGAAGCAGGCGCCTCTGCCTTGTCCTCCCCCTTGTGGTCCACCAAGAGCTTCACCGCAATGTAAAGCAGCAAAGCACCGCCCACGAATTCCAGATACGGCAGAGCCAGCAGCCCCGTGGCAAACAGAGTGCAGACAATGCGGATACCCACGGCCCCCATGCCGCCCACCAGGATAGCCTTGCCACGATTATGCTCCGGCAAGTTCTTGCAAGCCAGAGCAATGAGGATGGCATTGTCACCAGAGAGAATCAAATCCAGCAGGATAATACCAGACAAAGCCGCAAACCACTCCGGGGAAAACATCCCAGCAAATAAACTTTCCATCAAACCACTCCTCCTAAATATTCTCCAAAATACTAGAAAAGACCTTGTTCCAAGGCGAAAACGCCCCGGAACAAGGTCTTGCTTGCTAATGATAGCCTGCCCTACCGGAAGAATCATCTTCGTATTGACGATAAAAGCAGTTCAGCTACTCCCCTTGTGGGATTATAGGGATAATATAGCACAACCAACTGAAAAACACAAGGAAAATCTGATAACTTAGATATCCAGGTTCTTGACCAGCTTCGCATTTTCCTCGATGAACTGGCGGCGTGGCTCAACCTTGTCCCCCATGAGGATGGTGAAGAGCTCGTCTGCTTCTTCTGCGTCCTCCATGTCCACTCTGAGCATGGTGCGGGTGGCTGGGTCCATGGTGGTTTCCCAGAGCTGCTCGGGGTTCATCTCACCAAGACCCTTGTAGCGCTGGACGGTGGCGCCTTCGCGGCCCACTTCTGAGAGCTTCTTGGCCAGCTCCTCATCGCTGTAGGTGTACCAGTGCTTCTTGCCCTTGCGGATCTGGTAGAGGGGCGGCTGTGCTATGTAGACATGGCCGTGCTCGATGAGGGGCTTCATGTAGCGGTAGAGGAAGGTCAGCAGCAGGGTGCGGATATGGGCGCCGTCCACGTCCGCATCTGTCATGATGATGATCTTGCCGTAGCGGCGCTTGGCCAGGTTGAAGTCGTCGCTCATGCCGGTGCCGAAAGCGGTGATCATGGTGCCGATTTCGGCGTTCTTGTAGATTTTGTCCAGACGGGCCTTCTCCACGTTGAGGATCTTGCCGCGCAGGGGCAGGATGGCCTGGAAGCGGCGGTCTCTACCTTGCTTTGCGGAGCCGCCTGCGGAGTCACCCTCTACCAGATAGATTTCCGCCTGGTCAGGGTCCTTCACGGAGCAGTCGGCCAGCTTGCCGGGAAGGCTGGAAATGGAATCCAGGGCATTCTTGCGGCGGGCCAGCTCCCTGGCCTTGCGTACAGCCTCACGGGTGTGGCTGGCGGCAATGGCCTTTTCCATGATTTTCTTGGTGACGGCAGGATTTTCCTCGAAGTATTCGGACAGGCCCTCGGTGACGATGGAATCCACGATGCCGCGGACCTCGCTGTTGCCCAGCTTGGTCTTGGTCTGGCCCTCGAACTGGGGCTCACGGATTTTAAGAGAAATAACGGCGGTAAGTCCCTCGCGTACGTCATCGCCGGAGAGGTTGCCGTCCTTTTCCTTCAGCATATTCTGCTTGCGGGCAAAGTCATTGGCAGCACGGGTCAGGGCCAGCTTGAAGCCTGCCAGATGGGTGCCGCCCTCCTCGGTGTTGATGTTGTTGACGAAGGAGAAGATGTTCTCCTGATAGGTGTCATTGTACTGGAGCGCAATCTCTACCACGGTATCGTCTTTGATGCCGTTGAAGTAGATGGGGGTGGGATTGAGCTTTTCCTTTTTGCGGTTCAGGTGCTCCACGAAGGAAGAAATGCCCCCCTCGAAGTGGAAGGTGTTCTCCCTGCCCTGTCCCTCAGCATTCAGGCGCTCATCGGTGAGCTTGATAGTGATGCCGTGGTTCAGGAAAGCCAGCTCCCGCAGACGGTGCTTGAGTGTATCGTAGTTGTAGGTGGTGACGGTGAAGATTTCCGGGTCAGGCACGAAATGCACACGGGTACCAGTTTCCTCGCCCTCAGCCAGAGTGCCTACCTGATGGAGAGACTGGGCGGTGGCACCGCGCTTGAAGGAAATTTCCTGGATCAGGCCGTCGCGCTTCACCTGCACATCCATGGAAGTGGAAAGGGCGTTGACGACGGACACGCCCACGCCGTGAAGGCCGCCGGAGACCTTGTAGCCGTCCCCGCCGAACTTGCCGCCTGCGTGCAGCACCGTCAGCACCACTTCTACCGCCGGCTTGCCGGACTCATGCATATCCACGGGAATGCCGCGGCCATTGTCCGTGACGGTGATGGAGTTGTCCTGATGGATGGTGACCTCGATATGGGTGCAGAAACCAGCCAGAGCCTCGTCGATGGAGTTGTCCACCACCTCATAGACCAGATGGTGCAGGCCCCGCTCTGAGGTGGAGCCGATATACATACCCGGGCGCTTCCTGACAGCCTCCAGGCCCTCCAGGATCTGAATCTGGTCGGCGCCGTAGTCAGCGTCCACGGCAGTCACCTCTGCCGCATCCTCAGACGTATGGATTTCAATCCCGGCAGTGTCAGGAGCAGGCTCCTGCTGCAATTCCTCAATGGCGTTCAGAGCAATCTGCTCAGACTCCGTAAGGTTCTTTTCCTCAGCCATGTCATTCTCCTATCATGCAAAAATCTATATAAATCTATATAAAAGTATTGAGTGAAGATCTTTTTTTCAAAGTCAGCGCTGAAATAGCGGATAAATAAACCGCCTTGTCCGTGAGCACAGCAGACTTGGCGCTGTCCTCGCCGTCTTCCAGGCAGGAAACGATTTTCCTGCCCGACAGTCCATTTTCCAAAAGGGCGTAATCAAAGATTGCGATGATATCTTTGGTTCGTACAGAGTGGCCTGAGCCTAAGTGCAGGAACATGATGATACCTCAATTTCTGTTGATGAAGGCATTCTGAGCCTTTTTCCCTTCTTTTCCCAGCTTGATCTTGCTATACCGCTTGGGCATCACGTAATCCTTTGGCCTGTTAAGACTGAAGCGCAGGGCGTACATGGCACGCTCCACATTGTCCTCGGTCAATTGCTCCGGTGGCAATACCTTGAACAGCATTACCAGCTGCATGGCCTTGAGGCTCTTGCGGTCTTCCACATCAACTTCTGCCGCCAGCTGCTGCACCATCATGGCCCGCTGCTCGGAAACTTCCTTGGGAGTGACCTCAGGCACGAACTCAGCCACCTCCTTGGTCCTGGCCCAGGGCATATCCCTGAGTACCTGCCTGATGGCCTCACGGCGCTTCTCAGCCCGCCTGCTGCGGCAAGCAGGACAGACGGTCTCTTCGCCCTTCCGCGGCTCTGTCAGAGAGCCGCAGTCAGCGCAGGGCAGCCAGCCATGATTTGCCTGCACTTTGCGCAGCTGCAGGTTCTTGCGGTAGATTCTCCCCAAGAGATTCCCCAGCTCACTGTCCTCAGAGGAAGTCTCAAGGTCCTTTGCCCCCTGCTCCTCCTCACGGGAAAGCAAGGTTTTCTCCCGCTCCTTGCGGAAATCCGGAATCTTTTCTTCCTCCTGCCTGAGCCAGGCCCTGAAGGACAACACATCCCCCGCCTCAGGCTTTTCCCAGCGGGGAGTGGCCCGCACCTCCCTGATGACCTCACAGCCGGCAAAACGGTTCATCTTGTCCACAATCTGAGGCATCAGCAGCCGCATCTCGTTATTCCAGGCAGGGCTTGAGCAGTAGTAAAGCAAGGTTTTCTTCCGAATCCCCATAAGCTCCACATTGCGGGAAATAGTATCCCCCACAATATCCCGCCAATAAGCCAAAACCCACCGCCTGCGGTACTCCATCTCAAACTCCGGTCCTTTGCCCCTAACCCAGCGGGGAATAACCTTATCAGCCTTCTCCAGCCAGGGGGTACGACGCGTGTCATGTTTCTTCTGCACCTTTCGTTCCCCCTTACATTCAGAAAACGAACTGAAAAGCAGTCTTTACCTCCACCGCTTGCGGGGGGCGCGTAAGCGCGGGAGCCCGGTGTGCTCCCTGGGGGTGGCAGCCGAAGGATGACGGAAAGGGGAGATAAGAGAAGTTGCGCTTTTCGCCCCTTCCACCACCTTCGGTGGTCCCCCTTCCCCGTTTCACGGGGCAGGTAAAACCTCCCATTGCATTATCGCCCAATAAAATCAATACCAACCTAAAGCCAATCAAACCAATCGAACCATAGGGCCCATGGATGGGCCCCGCGGACGCGGAAATCATAGGATGTGATTTCAGTCCGCGTAAACATGCCACCGGCATGTTTACCTTTTGTTCGTTTTCTCTGCGTCAGAGAAAATGAACAGACGGCATTAAATAGTTAAGTAAAACCTACTCACAGAGGGCAAACATTCCCTTGGCGAACTGAGAAGAACGCACCTATCTTTTCCCCAGGAAAGTAAGCCCTATCAGTAGCCGTAATAATCGTCTGTATCCTCTCCCGCTGCAAAAACAGCAAAAGTTCCTTCCTGCGTGAAGGATCAAGCTCACTCATCACATCATCCAGCAGCAGCACAGGATAGGCACCTGTCTCACCCCGGATGAATTCCAGTTCCGACAGCTTCAAAGCCAGCGCACCCGTCCTCTGCTGCCCCTGTGACCCATAGGTGCGCAGGTCAACGCCGTTGACAGCCATTTTCAAGTCATCACGGTGCGGTCCTACGCTGGTGACACCGCGAATGATATCCAGCTCATGACGCTTGTTCAGCATTTCATTATACCACGGAACCAGCCCCTCTGTCACCTTTCCAGCCGTGAGAGACGGCCCGCCCTCACCAGATGGTGCGTGAAGGTCGTAGCTCACCTCCAGGCTCTCCAGAGCCCCTGAGATGCGCCTTTGCATGAGACGGGAGAGCATCGCCAGGCGGTTCACAGCTTCTATGCGCTTGGCGGTGATCTTGGCGGCGCTTTCGGCCAGCTGCACATCCCAGAGCTCCAGCATATCCCTGCCCGCCTGCCCCTCACGGATTTTCTTCAAGAGGTTGTTCCGCTGGGTGATAAGGCGTCCGTATTTGTTCATCTCCCGGTAATAGGCAGGACTGGTCTGGCTTATTTCCGTATCAAGAAAGGCACGCCTGAGCTGTGGCGCGCCCTTTACCAGATATAAGTCCTCGGGAGAGAAAAGCACCGTGGTAAGGCTCCCCACCAAAGTCTTGGGAGTGACCACATGGCTGTTCAGCATCATCTGGCGGCGCTTCACCCGGCTGAACCTCAGCTCGATGGTATTGCCCACCCCCAGACGGGAGAACCCCAGCCGCACCGCCCCCTGCTGGCTGTCCCAGCGGATGAGCTCCGCATCCCTGCCGGTGCGGTGTGACTTGGCCAGGGAAGCATAGTAAACAGCCTCCAGGATATTTGTCTTCCCCTGGGCATTCTGACCGATAAAGACCGTAATGCCCTCAGGGAACTTGAAGTCCAGGGACTCATAATTCCTGAACTGCCTCAGCTGCAAGGATTCCACCAGCATATAAAAACCGCCTTTCTGCATAAATATGCAAGGCACTGATAATGCCTGTTAACCCCTGCACACTCTCCATGCACCCATGTCCTTGATTTCGATTACGTCCCCAGCCTTCAGCTTCCGCCTCCGGGCAGACTCCTTCTCCCCGTTCCGATAAACCAGCCCCTCAGCCAGCAGACCCTTGAGTTCGCCCCCAGAGGACAGAACCCCAGCCCACTTCAAGAACTGGTCCAGCTGAATCTCCTCAGTTTCGATAGTAATATCTTGCATAAGATTATCTCCTTGTAGAATTGCCATAACGATTATAACTGCCCTTAGTATGACAAGCGAAATTAGTAGACAATACCTGCCCCGTTTACGGGGAAGGTGGCAGCCGAAGGCTGACGGAAGGGGGGCTAGAGGTCGATAAGTTTGCCCTCGAAATCGCCCCTTCCACCGCCTAACGGCGGTCCCCCTCCCCCGTTTCACGGTGGAGGTAATTTCAACTCGTTACCTTGCCGTCCTCACAGGAGTGACAACATAAACGAAATCCTCCACCCCATCCTCAATAATCCGTGCAGCCGTCAGCGGCTGATTCATGCAGAAGGTGATGGTCTTGCTGTCAATATTCTTCAAGGCATCCACGATGTACTGTGAATTGAAGGCAATGGAGATATTGGGCCCGTCAATCTGAGCTGCCACATCCTCATTGGCCTGGCCGACCTCCTGGTTCACGGAGGAAATCAGCACCTTGTCATTTTCGAAGTCCAGCAAAATGATATTGTACTCGGAAGAACGGGCAATGAGGGAAACCCTGTCCACAGCAGCCCGGAAGTCAGCTGTGTCCAGATGGACCTTCGTCTCGAATTCAGCGGGAATGACCCGGTTGAAGTCAGGGAAAGCACCTTCCAGCAGGCGGGTGGTCATGAACACGTTCTCAAATTCAAAGCTCATGGAGTTGTAAGAGCAGGTGACCTTCACATCAATGGGTACTTCGCTGGTCAGATTGTGGTAGACATCCTGCAGGAACCTGCCGGGAACAATCATATTGATGGAAGTAGTAGGATCATCAAGATGCATGGTGTTCACAGCCAGGCGATGGCTGTTGGTGGCAGCCCAGATGACCTTGTCCTGACGTACCTGAACAGAAACGCCTGTGAAAAGCGGGCGGTTCGGGTCAGTTGCGCAGGCGAAAACCGTCTTCTTGATTGCTTCCCGGAGGACATTGTCCTTGACGGTGAAGCTGAGATTTCCTTCGAAATGCTTGACCGTAGGATATGATCTGGCATCCATGGAGAGCAGGCGGAAGTCTGCCTGAGCAGAGGTGATGTGAGCTACTTTCTTGGTTGTATCATAATCAATGGTGACTTCTTCACCTGGTAGTTTCGTGACTACCTCCTGGAAATACCTGCCAGTGATGGCGATCTCACCAGGTTTTTCTATCTCAACATGGAACTTGGAGATAAGGCCTGTCTCATTGTTGTTGCCATGGACTTCTGCCGTGTCCCCTTCAGCTTTCAGATAAAGAGCTGACAAAAGGGGAGTCTGTGGCTTGGAGGCAATGGCTTTGGAGGCAAAACGGAGGGAGCTTAAGAGTTCGTTCTTGGCACAGGTGATTTTCATGGGCGTTCCTTTCTCTTTTGAAAATGGTTCATGAAATGAGAAAAGGGGCCTGACCTTGCAAGGGGCCCCCGTGGTTTAGTTAATACTTATAGATTTATATTTTAAATAGCCGTCGTAGTAGTAGGGCCTGTGGATAGGTGGATAAGTGGCAGGAGCCCTATAGCTTATGCACATTTCCACTGTTGATAAAGCTGTGGGAGTTTTGTTCCAGGTTATCCACATACTCACAGGGAAAAGAGGAAAAGGCAGTTATCCACAATTTGCTCACAGAAATATACAGGGATAATCAACGGAGTTATCAACAGGTGCTGGCTCCTACTTCTGTATCTCCTCGATAAGCTCAGTGATAGTGTTGGCCAGCTTCACCTCAGTCTCCTTGTCCTTGGAGATCTTGTCACAGGCGTGGAGAACAGTGGTGTGGTCGCGGCCGCCGAAGAAGTTGCCGATCTGGGGGAGGCTGGTTTCCGTCAGCTCACGGCAGAGGTACATGGCAATCTGGCGGGGGAAGGCGATATTGCGGCTGCGCTTCTTGGAGTGCAGGTCTTCCACAGTTACTTTGAAATAGCTGGCTACGATGCTCTCGATGATCTCCATGGTGATTTCCTTGGAGGCACCCTGGGGGAAGACATCCTTGAGGGCGGCGGCCACCACCTCAGTGGTGATGGGAATCTTATTGAGAGAAGCGTAAGCCACCACCCGGGTGAGAGCGCCTTCCAGCTCTCTGATGTTGCTGTCAATGCGGCTGGCGATGTAGACCATGACGTCATTGGGCACATCGAAGTGGTCGATGATGGCTTTGTTCTTGAGGATGGCGATGCGGGTTTCCAGGTCAGGTGCCTGGATATCCGTGATGAGGCCCCATTCAAAGCGGCTGCGCAGCCTGTCTTCCAGTTTCTGCACCTCTTTGGGCGGACGGTCGGAGCTCAGGATGATCTGCTTCTGGGCATCGTGGAGGGTGTTGAAGGTATGGAAGAACTCCTCCTGAGTACTTGTCTTGCCGCTGATGAACTGGATATCGTCAACCAGCAGCACATCAATATTGCGGTACTTCTGGCGGAAAGCCTCAGCCTGGCCCTTCTGGATGCTCTGGATGATCTCGTTGGTGAACTGCTCGGAGGAGACGTAAAGCACCCTCATATTGGGATGGCTTTTCAGCACGCTGTTGCCGATGGCGTGCATCAGATGGGTCTTGCCCAAACCAACACCGCCGTACATGAAGAAGGGGTTGTAGACCTTGCCGGGATTCTCCGCTACTGCCAGGGCTGCCGCATGGGCAAAGCGGTTGGAGCCGCCGGTGACGAAGGTATCAAAGGTGTATTTCGGATTCAAAGAGGAAGAATCTCCCGGGGCAATCAGGTGCATATCTGCATCAGAGGCAGAAGCAATCTTTGCTTCTGCAGCAGGGACAGGCATTTCCACAGGTGAAGGGGCAGCAGTGCCGGGGAGCTTCACCCTTACCGGCTCGGCATAGCCCAGGGTCTGCTGCTCCGGGGTGTCCTTGGGACGGAGAGTCTCCCGCTGCTCTCTTACTTTCGGCAATTCTTCCTGGGCTTCCCGGAGCCATTCTTCCTTGGGAATGGTCTCAATCTTGATGCGGCGGGGGGAACCCAGGACATCTTTCACCACGTCCTCCAGCATGCTGCGGTATTTTTCATTTACCCAGTCCCTGGTGAAGTCCGTGCGTGCCCCGATGACCAGCGTCTCCTCGTCCATGGAGAGCACCGTAAGGGGTGAGAGCCACTGCTTGCAGATGGTCATGGAGAAATACTCCGGTGCCTTGGCAAAGATATGCTCCCAGAGGGCCTTGAGTTCCGTCTTGTCCATTCTGATGGTTTCCTTTCAATAATAAAAGCAAGATTCATGTTATCCACATGGTTATCAACACCTGTGGATAACTTTCTGCACAGGCCGGAAAGCCCAGCAGCCACAAAGACCCGCAAGCTATCGCCTACGGGACTGTCCACAAAATATCAACAGTTATTTTATCAGAAAGACATAGAGTTATCAACAGGCAATCCACTAAAATCTGTGGATAATTCACAAAGAGAAGGCGGTTATCCACAAAGTTTTACACTTTTCCACAATATATAGTGCTCTTATCCTTCAGGGCATATTTTAGGAAGATAAAATAATTCTCTTGGAATATGTTATAAATCATGCTTGACAAATGCAGGAAAGGCTTGACAGTAGGCAGCTCACTAATTTATAATGTGCATTGAACTGTGATTTTGAATAGACTTAGCATACGTTCACTATGTATAGATGCACGTAAGGAACTGGGAATAAATAAATTTTAAGAGGGGACGAAGGATAAATCTTCATATGCTAGGCGGAGGAAGGAGACATAGCGGTGCTATGTCGACTGACGATAACGACGCAGATGGAGATTTAGACGAGTCAGATCTAAAATTTATTTATGGACAGTTCCGATATTCCGTGAAGGAGGTGTTTTGCATTGAAGATGACATTCCAGCCGAACAACCATTGGCGTAAGAAGACTCATGGCTTCCGTGAGCGCATGAAGACCAAGGGCGGCCGTCTCGTTCTGAAGAGAAGACGCCAGCGCGGCAGAAAGAAGCTTTCCGCTTAAGCAACGCAAAGTCGAGGCCACTTCGTGGCCTCTTTTTCTGATTAACGGGGGATTTTCCCCATTTCTATATATAAGGGAGACCTGGATTTTGAAACTGACACTGAAAAGAGAGCGCATGCTGAAGCGCAGGAGTGAGTTCCAGCGGGTCTACCACAAGGGCAAGAGCTACGCCGGACGCTACCTGATTCTCTATGTGTTCAATAACTATCATGGGGAGAAGGACCATCTGGGATTTGCCGCTGGCAAGAAGTTGGGCTGCGCCGCGGTGAGAAACCGTGTGAAGCGGCTTTTGCGTGAGGCTGTGCGGCTGGAGCAGGAGAAGATACCCCAGGGAGTGACTCTCCTGCTGGTAGGGCGGGCTGCCACAGTCAAGGCCAAGAGCCCCCAGGTAAGACAGGAGCTGGTAAAGCTGCTGAAAAAGGCAAAACTCACGGAGTAAAAGTATGAAGACTGTGCTCTTGCTGTTGGTGAAGTTCTACAGGAATTTCATTTCGCCCATGTTTCCTCCTTCCTGCCGGTATGTACCTACCTGCTCGGAGTACGCCCTGACTGCCCTTGAGAAATACGGTGCATTGAAGGGCGGCTGGCTGGCGGTGAAACGCATCTGCCGCTGCCATCCCTGGCATGAGGGCGGCTACGACCCGGTGCCATAAGACCTCCACCGCTTGCGTGTGAGGCATTTACTAACAGTTCCTTAACTATCGAATGAGAATGGACGTGATTTTGTTTGGAATTTTTCTCGAATCTCTTAAGTCCCATTGAGAGCCTGCTGCAGTTTGTGCTGGGAGGGCTCTATAACGTCAACAGCCTCTTTGGCCTGGTAAGCTACGGCTATGCCATCATCCTTTTGACCATTATCGTGAAATTCCTGCTCTACCCCCTGACGGTGAAGCAGGTGAAGTCCATGAAAGCCATGCAGGAGCTTTCTCCGAAGCTGAAGAAGCTGCAGGAGAAGTACAAGGACAATCCCCAGGTCATGCAGCAGAAAGTGGCTGCCTTGTATAAGGACGCCGGGGTGAACCCTTTGGCTGGCTGCCTGCCCCTGCTTGTGCAGATGCCCATTCTCATGGGTATGTACTACTCACTTTACAATCTGGAATATCCTTCTGCAGATGCAGCCCAGTTCCTCTGGCTGCCCTCCTTGTCCGAGGCTGACCCGTATTATATCCTGCCCATCCTGAACGTGCTGACTACTTTCTATCAGACTCGTCAGACCTCTGATACCAGCAACCCCCAGATGCGTATCATGATGCTGGTGATGCCTCTCTTCATCGGTTTCATCAGCCTGAACTTCCCCTCCGGCCTGGTGCTTTACTGGGTAGTAATGAACCTCTGCCAGATCCTTCAGCAGTGGTGGATTTATCGTGAGGGCGGCCCCGCTGAGAAGGCCAAGGCTGCTGTGCGCTCGAAGGAGGAAGCCTGATGGGAGCATTTGATTTTATTAAAAGTCTCTTTGGCAGCAAGGAAAAGACGGAAGCACCCCAGGTGGAAAATATTTCTGTCGCCGCTGCTCCCGCTCCTGAGGAGGTAAAGGAAGAGCCTGCACCTAAAGTAGAGGCGCAGGCAGCTCCTGTGCTTTCCCAGCCTATTTCCACCGGGGGCGGCTACGGCAAGCCCTTTGCTGAGGTGGTGAGGGAGGCAGAGGAACAGGAGATCCAGGAAGATGATGAGTACGCCTCCGGCGTGGATATAAGCAAGGAGCCCAGCGAGGAAGTGACCCTCCAGCGGGGAGAGAAGTTCCTGCAGGAGCTCTTTGAGTCCATGCACATAGACGTGCAGATTCTCCGCCGGGAAGATGAGGACGGTACCGTCTACGAGCTGGCAGGAGAGCGTTTGGGCATCCTCATTGGCAAGCATGGACAGACTTTGGATGCCATCCAGTACCTGGCTAATCTGGCTGCCAACAAGGACCACACTGACGGTCATGCCCGCATTATCCTGGATATTGAGGGCTACCGCTCCCGTCGTGAGGAAACCCTCATGCGCCTGGCCGGACATCTGGCCGAGAAAGCCTGCCGCATCGGTCAGGAAGTGCACCTGGAGCCCATGAACCGCCACGAGCGCAAGATCATTCACACGGCCCTGCAGGACAACCGCAAGGTGTCCACCTACAGTGCCGGCGAGGAGCCCCGCCGCTACGTGGTCATCGTGCCCCGCAGGCGCAAGCGCAAGTTTGAACGCGAATATTGAGCATAAGAAAAGCAAGGAGACGTCAAAGCTCCTTGCTTTTTTGTTGCCTATTTGCCGATGCAGAACCGCTTGAATACCTCGTCAACGATATCGTCTCCCAGAGCTTCGCCGGTGAGTTCTCCCAGGGCTTCCCAGGCGGAGCGCAGGTCGATGGAGATGAAGTCCAGGCCCATATCACTATCGATGGTGCTGATGGCTTCCTGCAGGTGGTGGCGGGCTTTTTTGAGGATCTCTGCTTCCTCCTCGTCCCGCAGGAAGGCAGCCTGGGGGTCGGCGCCATGCTTGAAGACAAAGGCGTGGACGGACCGGGCCAGGTCGGCAAGGCCGTCTTTGTCTCCTTTGGTGCTGATGGAGATAATGGGCAGTTCTGGCAGGCGCTTTTGCAGTTCTTCAGCGCTCAGTTTCTCTGGCAGATCATTCTTGGTCAGCAGGGCAATGGCCTGCTGGTTCTGCAGCAGGGAGAGGATTTTTTTATCCTCATTATCCAGAGGACGGGAGGAGTCGAAGAGGGCCAGCACCAGCTGGGCCTTTTCTATATACTCCTTGGATTTTTCCACTCCCAGCTGCTCTACGGTGTCGCTGGTCTCCCTTATGCCAGCCGTGTCGATGATGCGCAGGGGCACGCCCTCAAGGTCGGCATATTCCTCGATGGCATCCCGGGTGGTGCCGGGAATGTCCGTGACAATGGCCCGCTCCTCCCGCAGCAGGGCGTTCAGGAGGCTGCTCTTGCCCACGTTGGGCTTGCCGATGATGGCGGTCATCAGCCCTTCCCGCAGGATGCGCCCTGTGCTGGCAGTGGAGATAAGACCGCTGAATTTGGCAGACAGGCCTTCGATTTCTCCCCGCATTTTTTCCAGCTCTGCTTCCTCCACTCCCTCCTCCGGGAAGTCGATGAGGGCTTCCAGATGGGCGATGAAGCCCAGGATTTCCCTACGCCAGCTTTGGAGCTCGCTGGAAAAGCTGCCCGTGAGGTGACCTGTGGCCTGGCGCAGGGCCATGTCTGTCTTGGCGTTGATGACATCCATGACCGCCTGTGCTTCACTGAGGTCAAGGCGCCCGTTGAGGAAAGCACGCTTGGTGAATTCCCCCGGCTCGGCAGGTCGCGCCCCGGCCTCGAATACAGCTCTTAGCACAGAGCGCAGGGCCATGGGGCCGCCGTGGCACTGCAGCTCCACCACATCTTCGCAGGTGTAGCTTTTAGGCGCGCGCATGATGAGGGCAATGGCCTCGTCAATCAGGCTGCCGTCCCGGGCGATGATTTTCCCGTAGGCGGCGGTATAGGCGGCCATGGCAGTGGGCTTTTTGCCTGAGGGCGACACAAAGACCTTGTCTGCTATCTCCAGGGCCTTTTTCCCGCTGAGGCGGATAATGCCGATGCCGCCTGCCCCGGGGGCAGTGGCAATGGCGGCAATGGTATCTTCTTTATACATAAGTCATTCCTCCAAAGTCTATGAGATTAGTATAGTAGACTTTGGAGTTTTTTCAAATAGGGCAAAAAAATTTCCCTGTGCTGGCAATTTTTCCTCTCCAGCCTCCATTTATATAGGTGAGGGGCAAGAAAAAAGCCTTGCAGAGAGAAAGAGAGGAGAATGAATCATGGCAGTAAAGAACGGAGAAACCAGCAAGCTTATCCTGAAGGTGGAGAACGGCTACGGCAAGAACGGCCAGACCAATTTTGCCCAGCGCACCTTCCAGCACATCAGCCCGGCCCTTTCCGACGATGATGCCTACGCCATCGGCGAGGCCCTGGCAGGCCTCCAGTCCCATATCCTTGGAACTGTGTCCCGCACGGACAGCGCCAGCCTCATCGCAGGCTGAGCAGCAAAAGCCGGTATACCAGACTCACACCACACTACACAATGATTTCACAGCAAGAATCACAGTCAGAATCTATCAGTGAAGGAAGGAGAAATGCACCATGAAGACGCTGAAAATGGTATTCACCCTGGAAGCAGGCGGCAACATCACCTATAGCCTCAACGACCCCAAGGAGGGGCTGACCAGGAAGGAAGTCACGGATGTCATGCAGACCATGCTTGACAAGAAAGCTGTAGAGTCCGCCGGCGAAATCGCCACCGCCATCAAGGACGCCTACATCTACGATGCCAGCCGTTTGGAGCTGGAGTGAGATAACAGCATAGGCAAGGAAAGGCCCCTCGTGAGCGTCAGACTGAATGGTCTGGCGCTTTTTCTCTTTAATGTACAAAGTTACACGATTATGCTATACTATCCACGTTAATCATTAGTGTGAAGGGAGTTTTATTTTTGGATAGAGGATTTTCCACCCGGCTGGGGTTCATCCTGGTTTCGGCAGGATGTGCCATCGGTCTGGGTAATGTTTGGAGGTTCCCGTTTATCACGGGCATGTACGGCGGGGCCTCTTTTGTGCTGATATATCTGGTGTTCCTGGCGCTTTTGGGACTGCCCATCATGGTGGCGGAGTTTGCTGTGGGGCGGGCCAGCCTGCATTCAGCGGCTCTGTCCTTTGACGCTCTGGAGCCCAAGGGGACCAAGTGGCACTGGTATAAATACGGGGCCATTGCCGGCAATATGCTGCTGATGATGTTTTATACCACCGTGGCGGGGTGGATGTTCTACTACGTTTACAAGATGGGTTCCGGGGACCTGGCTGGTCTTGATGCCGATGGCATTGGGGGCGCCTTTGGGGCGCTGCTCTCTGACCCGCTCACTATGACGGCCTGGATGGCTCTGGTGGTCATTCTGGGGGGCGGTGTCTGCTACCTGGGAGTCAAGGCTGGCGTGGAGCGCATCACCAAGACCATGATGATGTTCCTGCTGGTGCTGATGGTGGTACTGGCGGTGAATTCCATGCTGCTGCCCGGGGGCGGAGAAGGCCTGCGCTATTACCTCTATCCTGATTTCAACCGCCTGCTGGAGCATGGACTCTCTGAGGTGATCTTTGCCGCCATGGGGCAGGCTTTCTTCACCCTGTCTATCGGCATCGGCGCCCTGGCCATCTTCGGCAGCTATATAGGCAAGAAAAAGCGCCTGACTGGGGAGGCGGCCTGGGTTATCGGGCTGGATACGGCTGTGGCTCTCATGGCTGGTCTCATCATCTTTCCTGCCTGCGCTGCCTACGGGGTGAGCCCGGCAGCAGGGCCTAACCTGCTGTTCATTACGCTTCCTCAGGTGTTCAATAATATGCCTTTGGGGCAGCTCTGGGGGACTTTGTTCTTCCTGTTCATGAGCTTTGCGGCTCTGTCTACGGTTATTGCGGTGTTTGAGAATCTCATCTGCTGCTTCCTGGAACTCTTGCGGAAGGACCGCAAGATCATCATCCGCTGGGGCATGCTGGTGGTATTCCTGCTGTCCCTGCCCTGCGCTCTTGGCTTCAATGTGCTGTCGGATTTCCAGCCCCTGGGTCCGGGGACCTGCGTGCTGGATTTGGAGGATTTTTTAGTCAGCAACAATGTGCTGCCTTTGGGGTCGCTGGTTTACCTGCTGTTCTGCGTCAGCAGGTATGGCTGGGGCTGGGATAATTTCATTAAGGAGGCCGATACGGGCCACGGGATGAAGTTCCCGGCGTGGACCAGGGCTTATCTGAATTATGTGCTGCCGGCATTAGTGCTGATTATATTTATCAATGGCTATTACGCGCTGTTCTTTAAGTAAAGTTTCGGCTGTTCATTTTCTTTGGCGCAAAGAAAACGAACCAAAAGAGTAAACATGCCGGTGGCATGTTTACGCGGACTGAAATCACATCGTGTGATTTCCGCGTCCGCGGGGCCCATCCATGGGCCCTGGGGTTCGGGAGTTCGTGAATTTGAATAAGGAACGTAGATAACAGACCTTGCCTCCACCGCTTGCGGGGGAGGTGGCAGCCGAAGGCTGACGGAAGGGGGGAACACCGATGCGTTTGGAAGAAATCATCAACCAACATCGTGAAGCGCTGAATGATACCGATATGCTTATCTACAAGTACATAGTCCAGCATAGGGCTGATGTTCGTCATATCTCCATCCATGAGCTGGCGAAGCATTGTGCTGTTTCTTCTACCACTATTGTCCGCTTTGCTCAGAAGCTGGGCTTTGATGGGTTTGGTGACCTGAAGGCCGTGCTGAAGATGGAGGAAGGGGCCAAGTCATATTATAGTGAAGATGTGCTGGAGGATTTGCGGTCTTTTTATGCCCAGACTACGGAGCGGGTGCTGAAGAGGAATTTTGACAGCGCCAGCCGGCTGGTGCATGAGGCCAATAGGGTTTTCATCTTTGCTTCGGGCTATGTCCAGAGCAATGTGGCCCAGGAGCTGAAGCGGTTGTTCTTCTATGACAATGTGCTGATTTATGAGATCAGCGGCACGGAGGAGTTCGCCTCCATTTCCCAGAGCCTTACGGCAGATGACCTCTTTATCTTTGTGTCCCTGTCCGGGGAGACTCCCACGGTGGTGGATTTTGCCCGGAAGCTGCGGCTGCTGGATGTGCCCTTTATCTCCATCACCAAGCTGCACGACAATACCCTGGCCAGCCTGTCCACAGTGAACCTGTACGTGTCACCAGCCAGGTTCCAGCTCTATGATGCGGATGATGAGAGGACGGCATTTCAGTCCATGCTGCCTTATTTCATGCTGGTGGAAGTTTGGTATGTGAAGTATCGGATGTATCTGCAGAACAAGGTGGATAGAGGATAAAAGTTGTTTTTTATTCGATGGGTGGTATAATTAAATCACCAAAGAAATGAATCTAAGGGGAAAACAAAGAACTGCTGGGGATGGCTACCTCGGCGGTTTTTTGTTTTATAAGAGCAACTGACAAGGAGGCCATACCTCCACCGCTTGCGGGGGAGGGGGACCGGCGAAGCCGGTGGAAGGGGGGATCGAAGCTGTTACGTTACCTCCCGCCCCTTCCACCGCCTAATGGCGGTCCCCCTTCCCCGTTTCACGGGGCAGGTAAGGCCTGCGATTTACGGGATAATTTTATAATCAGCTATCATTGTGAGTAGTGATTGATGCTATGGCTACAGAAGGATAGAATCCCTGTAACAAAGTACGCCAAATGAAACAAAATACACCCCGCGGCAGAAATGCCGAAAGCCCGCGAAACTATTGCCTTCGCGGGCTTTTTTGTTGTATCCTTGAACCATCAAAAGAAATGGATTAGGGTCTTATTTAGGGGGTAATTTTCATGACCATCAGCAAAGACCGCCTCATGCAGGGCATGCAGCGGTTTGGCGGCGCAATGTATACGCCTGTTATCTTGTTTGCTTTCTTCGGCCTTGCGGTGGCTATCTCCATCGTCTGCAAGAACGAAGGGCTCCTGGGCAGCCTGGCTGCCAAGGGCACTATGTGGTATGACTTCTGGTATGTGGTGGAGCAGGGGGCCTGGACGGTGTTCAGCCAGATGCCCATTCTCTTTGCCATCGCCGTGCCTATCGGCTTTGCCAAGAAGGAACAGGCCCGCTGCGCCATGGAGTCCTTCGTCATCTATATGATCTTCAACTACTTCATTTCCGGGTTCCTCACCCTGCACGGCGCTTATTTCGGCGTTGACTACAGTGTGGACGCTGGGGCAGGTACGGGCCTGGCTATGATTGCCGGCATCAAGACTTTGGACATGGGCATGCTGGGGGCCATCTTCATCGCCTGCACCACGGCCTGGCTCCACAATCGCTTCTATGACACCAATATCCCCGACTGGATGGGGATTTTCAAGGGCCCTGCTTTCGTAGTGGCTGTGGGCTTTGCCCTGATGATTCCCGTGGCTTTCCTCTTCTGCATGGTCTGGCCTGCTATCCAGCACGCTATCATGCAGTTCCAGGATTTCCTCAAGACCAGCGGTCTGGTAGGCGTCTGGGCTTACACCTTCTCCGAGAGAATCCTTCTCCCGGCTGGTCTCCATCACTTCATCTATCTGCCTTTCATCTTTGGTCCTGCTGTCTGCGATGGCGGCATTCAGGCTTACTGGCTGCAGCACCTCAATGACTTTGCGGTAAGCGGCCAGAGTCTGGCTGAAATGTTCCCCGAGGGCGGTTTTGCCCTCCACGGCAATTCCAAGATTTTCGGTCTGCCCGGTGCGGCACTGGCTATCTATATGTGCGCCAAGCCTGAGAAAAAGAAAAAGACGGCAGCGCTCCTCATTCCTGCAACTCTCACCGCCATGCTATGCGGTATCACGGAACCTCTTGAGTTCACCTTCCTGTTTGTAGCACCTCTTCTCTATGCCGTGCATGCTGTACTGGCTGCCTGCCTTGCTTCTGCTCTTTATGCAGCGGGCCTGGCTGGCAACTTCGGCGGTGGCCTCATCGACGCTTTCGTGCAGAACTGGATCCCTCTTTTCCAGTATCATTCCGGTACTTACATTCTTCAGATTCTCATCGGCCTTGCTTTCACGGCCATCTACTTCGTGGTTTTCCGCACTCTGATTTTGAAATTCGACTATGCTACTCCCGGCCGCACCGCGGACGATGTGGAGGACAAGCTCTTCTCCAAGGCTGAGTATCAGGCCAAGAAGGAAATGGAAGAAATGGGCTTGGCTGACAATGCTCTGGCCATCAAGGCCAAGGTTTTCCTGGACTGCCTGGGCGGCCCTGAGAACATCAAAGAAGTCACCAACTGCGCTACCCGCCTGCGTGTGACGGTAGCAGATCCTGACAAGGTTGCTCCCGTGGGCAAGTTCACCAAGGCTGGCGCTTTCGGCCTGGTGAAGAACGGCCGCGCCCTGCAGGTAATCGTGGGCTTGTCCGTGCCCCAGGTACGCAGCTACTTCGATGCCCTGCTGAAGGGTGAAACGATTGAGGGGGCAGCTCCCGTTGCTGCCAAGTCCGAAGAAAATATGGACAGCAGCCTGGCCATGAAGCTCCATGCCTGCGTCACCGGACGCCTCATGGATATGACGGAAGTTCCTGACGATATGTTCTCCCAGAAGATGATGGGTGACGGCATTGCCATCGAGCCCACTGGGGATACGGTAGTGGCTCCCGCTGACGCCGAGGTCACCATGATAATGGAGGAAAGCCTCCACGCCATCGGCCTGCGCATGAAGAACGGCGCCGAGATTCTCATTCACATCGGCATCGACACTGTGAAGCTGAACGGCGAAGGCTTCCAGGCTCTGGTCAAGGCTGGGGACAAGGTAACTGCTGGCACCCCCCTCATCAAGTTCGACAAAGAGGTCATCAAAGCCGCAGGCTACGGCACCACGGTTATCATGGCCGTGACCAACAGCGCCGACTACCCCCAGATGCAGAAGCATGAAGATGCAGAGGTAGTGGTGAGTGAAACTCCTGTTTTAGTATTCTAAGTAACGAGTAGACATTGCCTGCCCCGCGTGCGGGGAAGGTGGCAGCCGAAGGCTGACGGAAGGGGGAACCCGGGGTCGTTACCCTTCTCCCCCTTCCACCGTCTTCGACGGTCCCCCTCCCCCGCTCCGCGGTGGAGGTCTTATGGAGAGATAAAATGGATAAGATAAAATGGTGGCAGAAGACCAATGTCTATCAGGTCTACCCCAAGAGCTTCCTGGATACCACAGGCAGCGGCACCGGGGACCTCAACGGCGTCACCGAAAAGCTGGACTATCTGAAGACTTTGGGTACGGGGGCTATCTGGCTCACCCCCGTTTACCCTTCCCCCATGGTGGACAATGGCTATGATATAGCCGACTTCACGGGCATTGACCCCAGCTACGGCACCATGGCGGATATGGAAAGGCTGATTGAGGAAGCCAAGCGCCGCGACATCAAGATTGTCATGGATCTTGTTTACAACCATTCTTCCGACCAGCACCCCTGGTTTATCGACTCTGCCAGCAGCCGGGACAGCGAGCACAGCGATTGGTATATCTGGCGGGATGCCAAGCCAGACGGCAGCGCTCCTACCAACTGGCGCTCCATCTTCGGCGGCAGTGCCTGGAAGTGGTGCGAGGCACGTCAGCAGTATTATCTGCACACCTTTGCCGAGGCCCAGCCTGACCTGAATTGGGAAAATCCGAAAGTTCGTCAGGCCCTATATGATGCAGCCAACTTCTGGCTGGACAAGGGCGTGGGAGGCTTCCGCATTGATGCCATTGTCTACATCAAGAAGCCGAAAGAATTTGTGGATGGTGAGCCGGACAGCGAGGACGGCCTGGTGAATATCCACTCCATGATTGCCAATACCCCGGGAATCCTTGATTTTCTCCATGAGTTCAAGGAGAAGGTCTTCAAGGGACACGATATCTTCACGGTGGCAGAGGCCAACGGCGTAGAGCCGAAGGACCTGCCCCATTGGGTGGGGGAGAAGGGCGCCTTTGATATGCTCTTTGAGTTCTCCCACATGAACCTTGAGTTCCCCAAGGGGGAACTTTGGGGACAGGCCACGGGCTACACCCCGGCGGTGATTCCCGGCCTGAAGAAAGTTTTGACGGCAAGCCAGCAAGCCACGGCGGAAAATGGCTGGTACCCCATTTTCTTTGAAAACCACGACCAGATGAGGTGCACGAGGCACTATTTCCCCGATAGTGCCCCCAAGGACCTCACCGCCAAGGCTATGGCTTCCATACTCCTGACCCTCCGGGGCACCCCCTTCATCTACGAAGGGCAGGAACTGGGCCTTTCCAATGTGGCCTGGGACAGCATTGAGGATTACAATGATATTTCTTCCAAAGGCCAGTATGCTCTGGCTTTGGAGGAGGGGAAAACCCCTGAGGAAGCACTGGAGATTGTGCACCGCTACAGCAGGGATAATGCCCGCACACCTATGCAGTGGACGAAGGGGAAGAACGCAGGTTTTTCCGTGGGCACGCCTTGGCTGCCTGTGCATGAGGAGTTTGCTTCTGAGTGCGTGGAGACAGAGGCCAAGGAGGAAGACTCTGTGCTGAGCTATTACCGCAGGCTGGCAGATTTGCGCCAGCATGGGGAGGCGGCTGGAGTACTCATTCAGGGCGATTATGAGGAACTGCTGAAGGATAATTCCTCCTTGATGGCGTTCAAGCGCAGCTTTGGGTGCCGGGAGGTTTATACGGTGGTTAATTTCACTGGTGAGGAGCAGGAATATGAACTGCCGGAGCTGGAGA
The DNA here is from genome assembly GCF_900108415.1 of Selenomonas sp. KH1T6. Lineage (NCBI taxonomy): Bacteria > Bacillati > Bacillota > Negativicutes > Selenomonadales > Selenomonadaceae > Selenomonas > Selenomonas sp. KH1T6. The sequence continues at coordinate 59,072 of NZ_FNWN01000013.1, read as the reverse complement.
CGGCTTCGTTGGAAGTGGCTTCTTTGGAGGAAAGTTCCAAAGGTCTCTTGAGGCCATTTGAGGCTCAGATTTACATTCGGGAGACTTGTTAAGTTGCCCAGTTACTTTCTTTGGCGCAAAGAAAAGGAACCAAAAGAGTAAACATGCCGGTGGCATGTTTACGCGGACTGAAATCACATCACGTGATTTCCGCGTCCACGGGGCCCATCCATGGGCCCTGGGGTTCGGGATATAGCGTAGCTTTAGGTTGGTCTTGATTTTATTGTGACTTAATGCAAGGAGAGCTTTTGCCTCCACCGCTTGCGGGGGGCGCGTGAGCGCGGGAGCCCGGTGGGCTCCCTGGACGGGGGACCGGCGAAGCCGGTGGAAGGGGGGCTTAGAGGGCAAAGTTCGCCTCCCTAGCGCCCCTTCCGTCAGCCTTCGGCTGCCACCTTCCCCGTTTCACGGGGCAGGTAAGATCTAAAAGTTACGTGGTTTTACTTATTGTTTTATGGTTAAGAAACAGGTGATACACAATGAAGATAGGCGCAAGTGATTATGACGGTACTTTGTTCCGTCAGAGGACCATATCCTCTGAGGATGTGGAAGGTGTCCGGGCCTGGCGGAGGGCGGGGCATAAGTTTGGGGTGGTTAGCGGGCGTGATTATGGCATGCTGATGCCTCAGCTGGAGCATTATGGCATCGAGTCTGATTATGCTGTCTGCAACAATGGCGGCATCATCTTCAAGGCCGATGGCACTCCCCTCTGGCAGGGCAGCATTCCCCTTTCTGTGCTGGCCCAGATTGTCAAGGAGCCCAGCGTGGACAAGTCCTTTCACTACGCCTTCTCCGCCGTGGACAGGACTTTCCTCTACCATGAGGGTGAGGGGTCATGGATTATGCGGGAGGCGCTGGAATGGGACTTCCCCATTGAGAAGATTACCGAGGAGGATATCCTGAACCTTCCCCGCATCCATCAGTTCTGCCTGGGCTACCCCGAGGCAGGCATGGCAGACGAAACCGCTGCCATCATCAATGCCAAATACGGCGAGTTTGTCCATGCTTATCCCAACGGCTGCAGCGTGGACATCACCCCTGCCGGGGTCAGCAAGAGCCAGGGCATAGATACCCTGCTGGAACTCATGGGCTGGCAGCAGGCAGAGGTCTTCGCCATCGGCGACGAGACCAACGACCTGCCCATGCTGGAAGCCTTCGACGGCTTCACCGTGGACACCGCCCGTGAGGCCATCAAGGAAAAAGCCCGTGCCGTCTACGGTGGCGTGGGGGATATGCTGGTGGATAATATTTAAGCACATAAAAATGCAGGCTGCCTTGAGCCTGCATTTTTTTGTAGAAAGTCACTCTGGTTCCACGCCGAATCTTGCCTTGGCTTCTTCGATGAGTTTGGCGTAAAGTTCCATGGTGGGGCCATGGTTTTCTTTGATGTAGTCCAGGAAGGCCTGCTTTTCCTCCTCCGGGCCGTCCTGGATGGCATGACCGGCCATTTCCAGGGCTTTGGCGGATTCGGAGAGTTTGACGCCGCCGATGGACAGGGAGGTGGATTTCAGGGCGTGGACGTGGGTGGTGTAGTCGGGGATGTTTTCTTCGTCGAAGTCCTTTTGCAGCTGCTCTCGCACCAGCTGGTAGCGGGATACGTAGACTTGCAGGAATTTGAGCTGCATGGCCTCCATGCCGCCACAGTATTTCATGGCGGTGGGCAGGTCTATCTGCTCGTCTTCCGGGTCGTAGCCGGCAGGGCTTTCGGCAGGTGTTTCGGCAGGTACTTCGGCAGCAGGGGCTGGGCCTGTTTCGGCACTGATTCCAGTCGGAGCTGCTGTGCTGTCAGGAGCAGCGGTGTGGTCTGCATCTGCGCTGCTGACTGTGCTTTCCTCCGTACTGCCGGGGCTTTCTGCCGGGGGCGTGACGGAGGGAGCGGCAGTGTCATCTGCCAGATGGCTTTCTCCGTGGGGTTCGTAGTAGTCGCTGTACTCAGCGTAGCTTTCTTCCTCGGAGAAGTCCAGTTCTTCCTTGGTGACGGGCAGTACCTTGTCTGCCGGCAGGAATTTCTGCACCACAGATTCCAGGGTCTTGCCGTCTACAGGCTTGGAGATGTAGTCATCGAAGCCGTTAGCCAGGAACATTTCCCTGACGCCGGAGACGGCGTTGGCGGTGAGGGCTACGAAGGGGGTCTTCTTGCACTTGCTGCCCTTGAGCTCTTTGGCCCGCTTCAGAGTTTCGATGCCGTCCATTTCCGGCATCATGTGGTCCAGGAAGACGATGTCGTAATGGGTGTCCTTGATGGCTTCCAGACATTCCATGCCGCTGAAGCAGGTGTCGATCTGCATCTGGGTCTTTTCCAGGAGGCTCTGCACCACGATAAGGTTCATTTCCGTATCGTCTACCACGAGAATCCTGGCTTCGGGGGCGGTGAAGCTCTCCTGATAGGCTTCCTGCTGTTCCAGGAATTCCTCGATGCGCTTCTTGAAGTCACCCATGGGCTCGTAGTGCTCTACCCGCTGGGGCAGGCGCACGGTGAAGGTGGAGCCTTGCCCGTAGGTGCTTTCTACGGAAATGGTGCCCTTCATCATCTGCACCAGGGAGGTGGTGATGGCAAGGCCCAGGCCTGTGCCTTCGATATTGCGGTTCTTCTTCATGTCCAGGCGCTGGAATTTGGAGAAGAGCTTTTTCTTGTCCTCTTCCTTGATGCCCAGGCCAGTGTCCTGGCAGATGAATTCAAGCTCCAGGGATTCGTCGGAAATGCCGTTGTCACCCACCTGCACGGTGAAGGTGACGGAGCCTTTCGGCGTATACTTCACGGCGTTGTTGAGGATGTTCACCAGTATCTGGCGGAGGCGCACTTCGTCTCCGTGGAGGGAGTCGGGGATGGTGGGGCTCACGTTGATGTTGAACTCCAATCCCTTCTGCCCCGCCTTGTAGCTCACCATGTTGTAGATGTCGTTGAGGACTGAGCTCAGGCTGTAGCTCACGGGGATGATTTCCATCTTGCCGGACTCGATCTTGGAGAAGTCCAGGATGTCGTTGATGATGGCCAGCAGGGTTTCGCCTGCACTCTTCACGTTGTAGGCGTACTCCTTCATGGTGCCCTTGGCCTCGCGCATGATCATCTCGTTCATGCCCAGGATGGCATTGAGGGGCGTCCTGATCTCGTGGCTCATATTGGCCAGGAAGTCGCTCTTGGCCTGATTGGCTCTGAGGGCATCGTCACGGGCTTCGCGCAACTCCTTGCTTTCCTCGGCATAGGCCTGGTTGGCGAAGGAGTAAAGGGTGAAGACGCAGAACAGCACCACCATGAGTCCGAAGACCCAGAGGATGATCAGGTGGATGTTCCTGATGCCGCCCACTACGGATTCCCACTCCATGTAGCCGATGGCGATGAAGTTGGTATCCGGTACCCGGGAGGCAAAGAGCACATATTCGCCGTCTATGGTGGGGGTGTAGATGGCGGTGCTGTCAGTATTGTCCAGATTTTTCAGAAGTTCCTCTATGCCCAGGGGGCTGCCTGTGCTTTCCACGTAGAAGCGGTTGCCAGGGCCGTAGTCCTGGAAGCGCACTACCACCTTCTGCTTGTCCAGGTCGTACAGCAGGATATCCATGGACTGTTGCTTGTCGGAGAACTGGAAGAAGGAGGAGGGATTGCTCAGTTCCTTTTCCGTGTGAAGCCGGTAGAGCACGTAGCGGATATTGGCCCCTTCGTAGACGGGGACCATGGTGATGAGGCCGATATGGTCGTAATACTCCAGGGAGCCGTAGCCCTGCACGGCCTTCACCCGCTGGAACTGGGAGCCTTCGGGCAGGGGATTGCCGCTGATGGTGTTGCCGTTGATATCCACCAGTCCTGCTGTGCCCATGTTGCCGCCCAGTACTTTGGCTACGTCCTGGGGGGGCATCTGGCCCAGTGTGATCAGGCGGGCTTCATCTTCCATCTGCTTGATGTCGCCCTTGAAAAGGCTGTCGTAGACGGTGGAAATGAGGTGGCCCTGATGCTCCCCGAATCTGGCCACTTCGTGGTTCAGGGAATCGTTGATCTTGGTGTGCAGCAGGGTGCAGATTGCGATGAGCACCAACAGGAAGGCCAGGAACTGGGCCACGATGCGCAAGACGAAGGAGGCGGTCTTCTGCTGCGAAGTTTCGATGATCTTGTTGTTATCTTGATTCAATGATCTCAACTCCCTTCACCAGCCAGTCCATCTGCCTCAGGAGATAGCTGTTGATAGCTTCTCCTTCCCTGCATTTTGTATTGCCGTATTGATCTATGATATTGCCTGAGAAAACCGGATAGCCGTCGTAGATTCTCTGCCTTGTCCTGATGGTCATGGCTTCTTCCTTGGGGGGGAGATTCCTGGCCAGCCGCAGTTTCACCACTCCGTCCAGCATGCCCTGCCAATAGATATGGCTGCCCTCTTTCTGGAGGTTTTCCTGCAGCAGCCGGGTGAAGACCTGCTGCCAGTCCGTCTCGACGGCGGCCAGGCAGTGTTCGGTCAGATGGCTTTCATTGGGGTGGAAGTCGATGTAGTCAAGGCCCTGGGCCTGGGCTTCATCGCCTGCGACGTGGGTGGCCTGGAAGTAGGTCATGACATCTGCTCCCGAGAGCTTCAGCTGGTAGACGGCTTCTTTTTCCCGCTGGGGGTTCATCCATTGCTGGGTCCAGCGCACCATCACCCGGGCATCGGGGCGCACGCTCTGCACCCCCAGGGCAAAGGCATTGATATCCCGGCGCGTCTCGGGAGCCGGGAAGGGGGCCACATAGCCCACGATGCCGCTTTTTGTATGCAGGCCTGCCAGCACTCCTGCCATATAGCGCACTTCATAGTAGCGTACTGAGTAGCTGATCATATTGTAGGAAACCGCTTCGCCTACAGAGTTGGCATAGAAGGTCACCTTGGGGTAAGCGGTGGCCAGGGGTTCCAGATTGTTCTGGTAGGTGGGGTTGGCCAGGAAGATGTACTTCACTCCCCGGTGCACCAGCTTGTCAACTACCTGAGAAAGGTTTTCAGGACTGATGTTGTCCTCGATGTAGACATCGTAGTCCAGCTTGTCGCAGGCGGACTGAAGGCCCTGGGCAATGTCTGCCGGCCAGCCCGGAGTTTCCTTGGTGGAGGCCAGTATAAGCGCGGCACTCTCCTTGTCATCCCTGGTTTCGTGGCCGAAATACTGGACGGACAGGAAAATACAGATACAGACGGCCACAGCCTGCAGGATGCTCAGGATGCGGAAGCGGCGGGAAAGAAGATTATGGCTGCTGTTTTTCATATCTCCCGCACCTCCTTGGGTGTGAGATCTCTGGTTTCTGTATCTTCACCATTTATGTCTTCCTCATGCTCCATCAGGTTGAAGATGATGACAAAGGGGGTGTAGATGACGATATCCACACTGAGCCACACCAGCTGCAGCACCGCTCCCATGATATCTCCTGTGGCAATGACGCCGTCCAAAAGCACCGGGGCAAGGGAGCCGATGGAATGTTTGAACACCGGCACGATGCCTGAGCTGATGGCCAGATACCCGATGAGCACGTTGACCATGGGCGCCAGCACGTAGGGTATCAGGAAGAGGGGATTGAGGACGATGGGCAGGGCGAAGAGGAAGGGCTCATTGATGGAGAGCACCAGGCTGGGCATACTGTAGGCAGAGATGCTGCGGAGCCTGTCCTTGGAGGAAAATACCCAGATGGAGATGGCCAGCCCCAAAAGGGACACGGACACCGCATCGAAGAACTCGCTGGTGAAGATGAACTTCGTCCCTTCCAGCTCGTTGGAAATCTGGGCAGGCACATAGAAGGCCTCTGTCCAGGCAAAGGTCAGGCTGTTGCCGTTGAGCCCCAGCCACCAGAATATCCGCCGGAAGAATTCGTAGACCATGGCGGAGAAGGGATGCTGGGCTATACTCTGGGAAAAGAGGGCGGCGAAGAGGCCGGGCATAGTGCCTATGACCTCCTCGAACAGCACCCAGCACAGCACTACGGAAATGGAGACCAGGAAGGTGAAGGTCAGGGAAATGAGATGCCGCATGGAGTAAGAAAGCTGGGGAGAAAGCCCCATAGCCAGCGGCGTGCGCATCAGGGACACCTTGGAAAACTTCTTGAAAGCCTGCACCGTGGCAGTGGAGATGATCAGGGACAGCAGGAAGCCCCTGCCCTGGAAGTACATGGAGATGTTCTCCATGCCCTCATTGAACACTGCCAGCATGAAGACATAGCCCGAGATGGTGCAGAGACAGGCTAGTATCCTGTCCACTTCCCAGAGCTTGGCCAGCCTGTCCGTGAAGATCAGGGAGAAGATCATGTAGTAGAGGAAATTGGTGATGTTGAGATAAGCCGTGCAGGTAAGCATGATGTGGAAGAATTCAGAATCACGGTAGGTCTGGTCCCGGAGACCTCCGGAAAGGAAGGTGCCCAGTCCCAGCCCGTTCTCATCCATGACCGGCCCCAGGGGATTCAGTACCAGGTTGCCCACCATGTTGATGAGGGCCAGGATCATGATGAAGGGCATCATGATGCAGAAGGCTTCCCGCAGGGCCTGGAGATAGGGAATGGCCAGGAGGCGGCGGGTCAGGGGAAAGAGATAGGCCGCAAAGATGCCCTTTTGTAGTTTTTTTGACTTGTCCATAGGGCCTCCTTTCCGGCCTGCTTATCCTACAGTCCCAAATTATCAAGTGCCTTGAAGATGTCCTGTATCTCCGGGTCGTCTATGGCCGGAGCGATGTGCTTCTCTACCCGGGAAATCAGCTCTTCGGGGGTGAAGGGTTTCTTCACATAGTCCTTCACCTTCAGCTGGGCCGCCCGGACGATGGTGTTCTTGTCAGCCGCCGCCGTGAGGAAGATGACACTGATGTTTTTCCAGTTGGGGCGCTGGCGGATCAGGCTGAGGGTCTGGATGCCGTCCATGCCCGGCATGGCGATGTCCAGAAGGATAAGGTCGACTTTCCCCTGACGCTCCTGCAATATCTTCAGACAGGCTTGACCGGAATCCGCGGTGAGGTATTCTGCCTGTATCTTCATTTCCAATATGGTCTGGGCCATGGTGAGATTCATGAAATCATCATCTACAATCAGGATGACTGGTTTGTAAGCCATGTGAAATACCCCCTTGGTAAGATGAAAGGCGAAATCTTATTCGCCGTTGCGCTCCTTCAAAAGCTCGATGAACTTGGCTTTGGGTACCGGACGGGAATTCAGGAAACCCTGGCCCGTATGGCAGCCCATGGAGAGAAGCATCTGCTCCTGCTCCACCGTTTCTATGCCGCCCACCATCACATTGAGGCCCAGCTTTTGTCCCAGGACTATCATGCTGGACAGTACCTCCTTCATGCCGTCAGAGTTCTGGGCTGCGTAGAGGATGGAGGCGGAAATCTTGATGCCGTCCAGGGGAAGATAGTCAAGGAGAGTGAGGGAGGCTGCGCCTCCTCCGAAGTTGTCCAGGATTATCCCGTAACCGGCTTTGTGCAAAGAATCCATGAGGAACACGGCGTGGTCCCGGTAGGATTTCTGGTTGAAATTGGCAAACATGCTCTCGGGTATTTCCAGCTGGATGGTGCCCGGGGGCAGCTGGTACTTTTCAATCAGGTCTTTCATGCGCCTGAGATAGCCATCTTCAGTGATGTGGAGCCGTGACTGGTTCACGCTGATGGGCAGGAGCTCCTGTCCGTTGGTGAGCCTGTGCTTCTGCACCATCATCACCTGCTTCAGGACGAAGTGGTCCAGGGGAATGATGAAGCCGTTCATCTCCAGGGAGGGCATGAATTTATCCGGGGACAGGAACCCCATTTCCTTGCTCTGCCAGCGGATAAGGCTTTCGGCGCCCACAATGCGGCGGGTCATGATGTCATACTGGGCCTGATACCAGACGGCGAACTCTCCGTCGGCAAGGGCCTGGCCCATGCTGCTTTCGATGTGCTGTTCCAGATGGAGGTACTTGTCCATCTTCTCGTCGTAGAGTTTCACGATGTCCATGGTGCCCATTATTTTCCGGCAGGCCATGTCGGCCTTTTCCTCGGACATGAGCAGCATGGTATCGGACTTCATCTCGCAGAGACCCACCTTGATGTGCAGTGAAATCCGGGCAGAATCGTGCTCTATGTAGCCGTAGTGGTTCACGGCCTCAGCGGCGTTGCTGACCATTTCTTCCATGGTAGCGGCCTGGCAGACAGCCACCAGCTGCAGGGTGTTGATGCCGGCTGCTGTCTGCAGCACCCAGTCCTCCTCCTGCAGGTGCATGGCGGTTTCACGCAGGCGTTTGTCCAGGGAATGGCGGCTGTAGAGCTCCAGCATGGAGTCACGGCTGCTCAGGTCAAAGACGGCCACATAAATGTGGCTGTCCGGCTCCTGTCTGGTGGCTTCCTCCCAGATGCCCTTGATTTCCTGCTCCAGCCAGAGCATATTGGGCAGCTGGTAGCGGTTGTCCATATAGGCCATCTGCTGGATAGCCATCATATGGCGCCGCCTCATGTAGTAGCGGTAGTACATGACGCCGATGATGAGGCCCATGATGACGAAGAGGCCCACGGTGGTCAGCAGGGGATAGTGGTAAATCATCCAGCGGGGAGAGAAGCTGTAGGCTATCTCCGTGCCCTCCTGCAAAACCACATTCTGAGTGAAATTGGGGGGCAGATGGGTGATTTCCTTGTCCAGGATGCGCCAGAGCCGGGGGTCAGCCTGAGTGCTGACACCAAGGCTGATATTTTCACGATAGAAGCTTTCGGTGAGAGCTTCCAGATTGTAGGTGAAAGAACCCTCCATAAGATAAGGGACTACCGACCGGGGGGCATAAGTCACATCGGCCCGGCCATTGCTGACAGCCCGGAAACATTCTTCCATGGAGTGGCAGTAGATGATCTGGTTGGGACTGTAGTTTTCCTTGACGGAAATCTGGGTGGGGAAGATCTCCTCAATGACTGCCACCTTGGGATTCTGGGGCAGGGGGAAGCCCTTGCGGATGATGGGGGTGTAGTCAATGGTGCGGAAAGACTGGGTGGGTGAAAGACCCAGCTCCTTCAGCCAGGAAAAATCGCATGGCACGTCGGCTACGAAATCCACAGTACCTCTGGCAACGAGCCGCTTGAGGTTTTCCAGGGAGTCCCCTTCCACGATCTCAATCTCGATATCCAGGTCTTTTTCCAGCTGCTCCAGCAGGACGGCTGTGACGCCCTGCCATTCCCCGCTTTCCTCGTCCTTGTAGAGGAAGGGTTTGTGGGGCATATAGACTGCTGCCCGGAAATGCTTTTTCTGCTGCAGGAAGGCCTTTTCGTCTGGCTCCAGCACCAGGGGCAGGCCCTGGCTGCGGTCGTACTTGTCACGGAGCCGGTTGCGGATATTGGGCTGGTTCATCAGCAGCTGATCCATGGCATCGTTCACTTTGTTGTAGAGATCAGGACGGTCTGTGCGGATCAGCAGGCGGTAGCTCACCCTGTCAAAGAGGGCTACTACCCGGCCCTCATCGGGGGTCCTCAGCATGGGCGCCACATAACCGTCCAGCTGGCGGGCGGTGTAATGTATCTTCAGGTCTGCATAATCATGGAAGGTCACCAGCTCATAAGTGAAGGCATTCTCCAGAGCCACGGCGGGCAGGTTGGGGATGGGATAGCCGTAGTCCAATACGCCGATTCTCAGATGGCGGGAGGCCAGGTTCTCATGGAGCACAAGTTCCATGGGGAAGCGGGCCACCACATGGTCTGTTCTTTTGGCAAAGGGCACGGTGGAGTAATCACCGGGCATGCCCGGGAGAATATCTATTTCGTTTTTCGACAGCTTGTCCACCGCTTCCCACCAGTTCACGCAAGGAATGTAGACCATATTCCAGTTGCCGAAGCCAGCCAGGAACTCCATGTACTCGAAGCCTGAGCCAATCAGGTGGCCGGGGCTGTCCTCCTCCAGGAAGCCCGTCCCCGGCACATAGCCTACCCTCAGGTTCTCTGTGGCCTCAGCCTTGGGGATAAGGCAGAGAAAAAAGGCCAGCAGCAGGGCAAAGACAGCCCGCAAGTTTCTTCCCATCTGAATCCCTCCCTGCAAGGATTTATTTGCAAGCGAAAAATTGCCAGTAAAAACCGAATTATTTGCCTTATTCTTCTAGCCTCGGGGTGGATAATCCTGCCTGTGGATAAAATCTTGAAAAAAAACACAGGGTTATCCACAAAACTGTGGATAACCCTGTGCATAGTGTGTATAACCTGTGTATAAGCTGTGGAGTATGTGGATAAAATTGTGGAAAAGTGGAAGGATTTGTGGAAAACATGTCGAAAACCCTAAATGATTTTTTCAGGTGATTTTCAGATAATCTTTTCCCCGTGGTACTTTTCCCCCCCGATTTCCGGGTAGACACCGTACTCGATGGCCCATTCGCACTTGTACTTGATGGCCTGGGCGTGGATGGTTTCGATCCTGTCCTGGGTGCGGACTACCTTGCCCGGCACGCCCACCACCAGGGAGTTGGGGGGGATGATGTCGTTTTCCTTGACTACCGCCCCTGCAGCGATAATTGAGCCGCGGCCGATATGTGCTCCCGTAAGCACCGTGGCGCTCATGCCGATGAGCACATGGTCCTCGATGACGCAGCCGTGAATGTTGGCCCCGTGGCCCACCGTCACATAATCCCCGATGATGCAGGGCTTGTCATCAGCCACGTGCAGGCAGGTGAGGTCCTGCACATTGCTGCACTCACCGATTTCTATATAACAGACATCTCCCCGGGCCACCACCCCGGGCCAGAGGGAGGAGTATTTGCCCACACGGACATCACCGGAGAGGAAGACCTGGGGTGCGACGAAACATTCTTCGTGAAGCTGAGGGCGCTTGCCCTTGAATACATTGTCTTTCAGAGTGAACATAAGCACACATCCTTTGGCGAGGCAAAAGTGAACATAAGAAAAGCCTCAGGGAGCGACCCCAAGGCTTACTCTTATTCGGAAGGAAATGCTTCAGGCAAATCCCGCCAACTTCTTGGCCTTATTGTATCATTAAGATGGGGGCTCTTCAAGAAGGCTTTCCTATCATATGGGATTAACTAATCTTTTGGGAAGATACGTTAAAAGTAGGTCTTACCTCCACCGCTTGCGGGGGAGGGGGACCGGCGAAGCCGGTGGAAGGGGGAATCGAAGCCGTTACGTTCCATTCTCTCCCCTTCCACCGCCTAGCGGAGGTCCCCCTCCCCGGGAGCCCACTGGGCTCCCGCGCTCCGCGCCCCCGTTTCACGGGGCAGGTAATAAGGCCTGATAGAAGTTTATCTCTCCTATAATGGAGACTTCACTGTTCATGGGTATAACATTACAGCAGGTGCGCTCTCAGTTCCTCGCCATTCTGCTGGCAGAGGAGGGCAGGGGCGATGTCAAGCACTGTGCGGCAGCCGGTTTCGCCTTTTTGGGCCAGGCGGTAGCAGGCGCGGGCGTAGGCGGCCAGGACAGAGGTGGTGAACTCGGGATTGGAGTCCAGCTGCAGACGCAGTTCCATGATGTGGTTGTTCTCCTTCTCATGGCCCGTGGCGCCAGTGCGGATGACGAAGCCGCCGTGGGGGAGGCCCTTGTGGTTGGCGCTCAGTTCCTCCTGGCTGATGAAGTGCACGGTGGTGTCGTACTCGTCGAAGTAGTTGGGCATGGTCTTGATTTCTTTCTCAATCCTTGCCTTCTCCGTGTCGTTGTCGAACTCGGGCTTCACTACCACATAGCACTCGCGGGTGTGCTTCTCACGGGTGGTGAGCTCGGGGTTCTTGCCGCTGCGGACAGCCTCCAGGGCGCTCTCCACAGGCACGGTGTACTGGCGGGCATCGGCTACGCCCTCTACCCGGCGGATGGCATCGCTGTGTCCCTGGGAAACGCCGCGGCCCCAGAAGGTGTAATCCTTGCCCTGAGGCAGGATGGCGTTGCCGTAGACACGTGCCAGGGAGAAGAGGCCCGGATCCCAGCCCACGGAGATGATGCCCAGATGGCCGCTCTCCTTGCCTGCCTTGTCCACGTTCTCAAAATGCTCGGGAATGCGGGCATGGGTGTCGAAGCTGTCGATGACGTTGAAGTATTTGATGAACTCCGGGGTCTGCTTGGGCAGGTCCGTGGCGCTGCCGCCGCAGATGATGAGGACGTCAATCTTGTCCTGCCAGTCCTGGGCGTCCTTCACGTTCACTACAGGCACGCCAGCGGTGGCGATTTTCACGCTCTCAGGGTCACGACGGGTAAAGACAGCCACCAGTTCCAAATCGCTGTTTGCCTCCACCGCGCACTCCACGCCGCGGCCCAGGTTGCCATAGCCCAGGATACCGATTCTGATGCTCATAGATTTATTCCCCTTTCCAAGGTACATAGTTTACATATTTACGCTTAATAATATATCACGGATGGACTTTGGGGAAAAGGGCAGGAGGGCATTTTCCACAAGAAAAGCGCCCCCTGCAAATATCATTTGCTATGGGAAGGCGCTTGCGTTATACTGTATTGAAGCAAAAAAATAACCGCCAGCGGTCGCAAACTGGGCGGTTATTTTTCCGTAATATAACCAACTAAGCGAGGGCCAACCGTCGTCGGGTGGCACCCTTTATGTCTACAAGTATAGCAAATTTTTCAAAAAAGTCAACCATAGAGCAACGAAGGAGTACCTTATGTTTGTAGCTGGAAAATATGATGTGATTGTCATCGGGGCGGGGCATGCAGGAGTGGAGGCGGCTCTGGCCGCTGCCCGTCTGGGCTGTCATACCCTCATGGCCACCCTGTCCATGGACAATATCGCCCTGATGCCCTGCAACCCCTCAATAGGCGGCCCTGCCAAGGGACATCTGGTACGGGAGCTGGATGCCCTGGGGGGCGAGATGGGCCTCAATGCCGATATTACTGCCATTCAGATACGCATGCTGAACACAGGCAAGGGCCCTGCCGTCCATGCCCTGCGCGCCCAGGCGGACAAGAAGTATTACCAGTTCCACATGAAGGAAACCTGCGAGAATACGGAAAATCTGGAAGTCAAACAGCTGCTCATCACGGAGCTGCTGACGGAGGAGGAAACGAAAGCAGACGGCAGCAAGCGTCGCCGTGCCGTGGCGGTGCGCTCGGAAACGGGAGAGGTCTACGAGGCCAAAGCCATCGTGCTGGCCTCCGGCACCTATCTGAAAGGCCGCATCATCGTGGGAGAGCATACTTACGATGGCGGCCCCTCCGGCCAGCGGGCTGCCATGGAGCTGTCTGCCTCTTTGGAAGAAGCAGGCCTTTCCCTCATGCGCTTCAAGACCGGCACCCCTGCCCGGGTGGACGGGCGCACCCTGGATTTTGAGAAGATGCAGCTGCAGCCCGGGGACGAGGAGGCGCGGAACTTCTCTTTCATGTCAGACATTGAGACCCGGGACCAGCTGCCCTGCTATCTCACCTATACTAATGAAGAAACACACAAAATCCTGCGTGACAATATGCACCGGGCTCCCATGGCCAACGGCATTATCGAAGGGGTGGGCCCCCGCTACTGCCCTGCCATCGAGACGAAGCTCCTGCGCTTCCCGGACAAGGACAGGCATCAGCTCTTTTTGGAGCCGGAGGGACGCCACACCCAGGAATACTACGTGCAGGGCATGAGCACTTCCATGCCCATGGATGTGCAGCTGGCCTTCCTCAAAACCATTCCAGGCCTGGAGCATGCTAAGGTCATGCGGGCAGGCTACGCCATTGAGTACGACTGCCTTGATCCCCTGCAGCTGAAGCCCACCCTTGAGACCAAGCCCGTGAAGGCACTTTTCTCCGCCGGTCAGTCCAACGGAACCTCCGGCTACGAGGAGGCCGCTGCCCAGGGCCTGATGGCAGGTATCAATGCCGCCTTGCAGGTAAAGGGAGAAAAGCCCTTCGTCCTCAAGCGCTCCGAAGCCTACATCGGTGTCCTCATTGACGACCTGGTGACCAAGGGCACCACCGAGCCCTACCGCATGATGACCAGCCGGGCAGAGTACCGCCTCCTGCTCCGCCAGGACAACGCCGACCACAGGCTCACTCCCAAGGGGCGGGCCATCGGCTTGGTGACTGATGAGCGTTGGCAGCGGTATGAGGAGAAGTACAGGCATATCGAGGAAGCCCTGGCCATCTTGGACAAAGCCATTCTGACCCCCAGCGTGGAGACCAACACCAAGCTCAGCGAACTCAGCCTGCCGGAAATCAACGCTACTCTAACGGCCCACGAATACATGCGGAGGCCTGAGGTCAGCTATGAGGACATGCGCAGCCTGCTGCCAGAGCTGCCGGAACTCAGAAAAGAGGAGTACCAGCAGGTGGAAATCTCCATCCGCTACGAAGGCTACATCAAGAAGCAGCAGGAGCAGGTAGACCACATGGAGAAGCTGGAGAACCAGCTGATACCCGAAGATATCGTCTATGAAAATCTCGAAAGCCTCCGCTCCGAGGCCAGGGAGAAACTGGCCAAGATACGTCCCCTGTCCCTTGGGCAGGCCTCCAGAATCAGTGGCGTCAGCCCTGCAGATATCTCAGTTTTGGCTATATATTTGAAGAAGTGATGAACCGGGCATTTGGCCCGGTTTTTTCTATGGACATCTGCGCTGAAAGTGATATACTAATTACAGAACGAATGTACTAAAACTACGAAGCACTAAGGAGGTCAGAGAATGAACAAGGAAATGCAGGAAGAAAACGAACTGATAAGGCGAGCTGGCTCCGCCAAGGACCAGCTGGCCCTCAGCAAGCTCCTCATCAAGTACCATCCGCTGCTCATGGCTGCTGCCCATGACTGGCACTATCGGGAGCTGGGGGAAGAAGCCCAGGAAATCTCCCAGCTTTACTTCATGGACGCCGTGAATACCTTTGATGATACCCGCGGGGTGCCCTTTGCCGCCTTCGTCAAAGCCAAGGTTTACGGCGGGCTGAACACTTTCCTCAAGGCGGAGAAGCGCCGCCGGGAGCGGGAAATCCGTCCTGACTCCATGGGGGAGCAGGAAGGTGAGGAGGCTCCTGAAACCACTCCCTGGGACGCGGTCTTCCTGGCCTCTCGGGGCAATACACCCTCCGGCAGTGCGGAGATGAGCGGCCTGGGGGAACATATAGACAGCTACGAGCAGGCAGAGCTGAGGCAGGAAGTGGAAGAAGCCCTGCGGAATCTCAACCAGCGGGAGCGGGAGGTGGTGCGGGAAATCTACTTCCGGGAATGTCCCGCCTATGCTGCCGCCAGGAAGCTGCAGCTCTCTCCCAGCCGTATTTCCCGCATCAAGCAGAGCGCCCTGAAGAAGATGAGGACCTTCATGGCAAGATAGAGAAAAGCCGGAGGATTGGGCGTCCTCCGGCTTGGGGCGTGTTTATTAATTCACTCAGCCCATCTTCACGTGTCTTGACTGTCCCTGCTGCGTTGACAAATCCTCGAAATAGCACCGCTATGCCTCCGGTTTGTCGCCTTGCAATGGACAGCCAATCCCCGCAAATCTGGGCCAAGTTCATTTAATAAACACGCCCTAGAGAGAATTAGAGAATTAGAGAATTAGAGAATTAGAGAATAGAGAATTAGGGATCTTAGGGAATCTATGTGCAATCCATAAAGGGGATTGAATCAGGTGTTGTTCGCAATCACAGCCCCTGCTATGGCCCCCACGGCCACGCCGACGATGGCGGCAGTGTTCACATCACCCTGGGAGTGAGTGTTCCTGTTTTTGTGCTCATCGCGCTCCCGGTCATGTCTGTGGTGCTTGTCATGCTTGTGGGAAAGTTCCTGGTAATGGGGAGACTTGACGGTGTGGGATGCTGCCTCGGCAGATCCGGCTGAAAGGCCGGCCACGCTGAAGGTCATCAGACCAGTCAGGGCACAGGCTGTAATCTTGAGTTTCTGTGCGTTGAACATCTTCTTCATCTCCTTTGCTTGATTACATGGTTTATTATAGCAACGATTTATTAGAAGGTCTTTTGAGGGAGATTAGATTTCCGTTAAAGTTAGCTGAAAAAAAGAAGGACGCCGCCGGGCGTCCTTCTCTATGTATGGATGATTGCTTACACCAGCGTGAATGCTTCGATGGTGCCGTAGGTGATGAGGTCCTTGATGCTGCTGGGGTCACCCTCCATGATGGCGGCGTTGACCTTGGCCAGGTTCTCCTCAGCAATCTGGATGCGGCCTTCCTTCAGCTCCTCCTCAACTTTGGCAGCAAGTTCCTTGCGGGCCTTCTTGGTCTCGCCGTAGAAAGTGCTGTTGTAGAAGACGTTCATGCTGGTCTGGCTTTTTTCCTCATCGCAGTTGAAAAAAACATATACTTTCTTTTCCTTCATGTCGTAATAATCCCCCTTGAAGCAAAAATTATAAAAACTACGCACTATTATAGCATAATTTCGAGTAAATGTTTAATAATTTAATTTTACATAATATTAGCGTGTCTTTCTGTGTATTTTTTATTTCAGCCATTAAGGAAAGCAGGGCTTCTTTCGATAAAAAGAATAGGATGGTTTGACACACTAAGGATGGTGAAGGAAATGGCATTGGTAGTAAAAAGTAATATGTCTGCCATAAACACACGAAACCTCCTCAATAAGAATTCCAATGAAATGGCCAAGAGCCTGGCCAAGCTGTCCTCTGGCATGAAAATCAACAGCGCAGCAGATGATGCTTCAGGTTATGTCATCTCCGAGCGCATGCGGGGACAGATACGGGGACTGGAGCAGGATATCTGCAACGCCCAGTACGCCGGCAGCATGCTGAAGGTGGCCGAGGGGGCAGTGTCATCCACGGTGGAGATACTGAAAACCCTGAAGGAAAAGGCCATCAACGCCGCCAATGACAGCAACACGGACGCAGACAGGGCTACTATTCAGAAGGAATTTGAGCAGAGCATTGACCAGATCAATGACAATGCCATGGTTACCTACAACGGCAAGTACATGCTGGATGGTGCTTCTACTATTGGCGGGGTGGCGTCTGCCCAGGAATCGGTGAGGGAGTTTATGGGCTCTCTGAATACTACCTCCAAGAGTGGCATGGCCGCCCTTGACGAGGCAGTGTTTGCTGCTAGTGGCGGCTTGTTTGGCAGCGCCCAGGCACTTATCGACAGCTATATAGGTGATATGAATGCCAACTCCGGCACCAGCATCGAGCAGCAGAAGGCCTTTTTGAAGGAATACTGTGGCATTGATCTGGACAATGAAGACACGGGCGCCATCACGGGCCACGATGCTGGGGGAGATACGGTACTTACGGCAGAATCCGTGGTGCCCGAGACCGGGCCTGTTTCCAGTTGGACAGCGCCAACCTCTGGTTCAACAACTTTCAACGGGCTTACCCTCAATTGGACTACTACCAACGATGACAACCAGGCCTTTATAGTCAAGGCCTTGAATTCCGAATGGATGACTAGTGCGCTGAACCTTATTGCTGATTCCTTTGATATGAGTTTCGAGGACAGCGGGGCTACAGTGCGAACTATCGATTTGATCTTTGAGAATAACTCTGGCAGCAATGCGCTGGCCTATGTGACAAATTGGTCAGCCGGGGGACAGGCCAACCGTTTGACGTTGACCTTCAATATGGCCTACTATAGCAATCTGAACCCCAATGATGTCAATGGCTCGGATTTGTCCAGCGGACAGACGCAGCTTGACCGGGTGCTGGCCCATGAGCTGACCCATGCAGTGATGGCGGCCAATGTCAACAATTTCAATGACTTGCCCGCTTATATTAAGGAAGGCATGGCGGAACTGGTACATGGCATTGACGATCAGCGCGCTGCCAGCATCAGGCAGATGGTTGATACCAGCAATGCAGATGCAATAAAGAGTGCTCTGGAGACGGGGGATGCCACCGCTGGCAATGTTTCTATTGGTACGGCAGGCGGCGAGTCAGCCTATGCCTTGGGATATGTGCTTCTTCGCTACATGGGCAAGCAGAGCTCTGGGGGCAATGGGGCTCTGACTTCCACTTCTGATGGGGACAGCTACTCCTTCAACTATAAGCTCACGGACAAGGCGTTTACATTTCAGTTGGGTACCAAGGCCAACCAGAGTATTCGCATGGGTTTTGCGGATATGCGTGCCAAGTCCCTCAAGCTGGAAAATGCCAAGAAAGAGCGCATCAGTGTCACCACCCGGGAGAATGCGGTAAAATCCCTGGGGGTCCTGGATTATGCTATTGCCAAGGCCCTTGACCAGCAGACCACCATCGGTGCCATGCAGAGCCGCTTGGAGCACACCATCAACAACCTCACCGTGGCTCTGGAGAACGTGCAGCGCTCTGAGTCCACCATCCGTGATGTGGATATGGCCAAAGAGATGACGGAATACACGAAATACAAAGTATTGACCCAGGCCTCCCAATCCATGCTGCAGCAGTCCTACCAGATGAGTCAGGGAGCGCTGAACACCATTACCGGACAGAATACCCAGTCCGTGTCCACCATTGAAAAGAAATCTGCTGTGGAGGCCCAGTACAATCTGCAGAAAAATGACAGCGCCCTGGGCAAGAGCCTGCAGAAAATTTCCAGCGGCATGAAAATCAACAGTGCTGGCGATGACGCGTCAGGTTATGCCATAGCGAAGCGCTTGGAAATCCAGGTCCGCGGGCTCGACCAGGATATACAGAACGTCAGGAACGGCAAGAATCTCGTCAAGGTCGCAGAAGGCGGCATACAGCAAATTATCGATAATCTGCGGCAAATGAAGGAACTGGCTATAAACTCAGCCAATGACAGCAATACCGACCAGGATCGGGCTGTCCTGCAGAAAGATTTCAATCAGCATATGGAAACTATTGACGATATAGCCGCTACGACAAATTATAATGGTCGTCTGTTGCTGACTGGCGACTGGGCCAGGCTGCAGAAGCGGACGCTGGTGGAGGAGGACGATTCCGGCGGCGCAAGGGGCGCCAATGCTGTCACACCCACCGGCTTCCCCGCTGGCAGTGTAACCACCATCTCCGGCAGCGCTCCTTATGCCATTACAACTGGTGGCATTTACGAAATAGATGCCGGCTATACAGGCACTATCTCCGTGGATACCACAGATGCTGTCATGATCCAGCAGAGTTCTTCTACGGCTCTTTCCGGGGTCAATATCACAGCTACTGCGGCGGGCAGCAATCTCTGGATTAATAGTCTCAATCTGACTGGCAGCACGGCCTCTACTATCAGCTTCACCGGCAGCGGCAACAAGCTGACCCTGCTTGGCAGCAGCCGTATAACTCAGGGTAATGGCAATGCCGCTGCGGTGAATATCGGCGATGGGCTGACGGTTGACGGAAACGGTTCATCCTTGACGATAAACTGTTCCCAGTCCTTGGGTGCCGGCATAGGAACCGATGCAAGCAGCACTAACAGCAGTGCCGCACTGCAGATTGTGGATGCCAACCTGAACATCACTATGCATTCAAATGACAGTGGCTCGGCTGTAGGCAGTGGCAAAAGCGGCAAGATTGGCAATATCACCATCGAGAACAGCACCATCACTGCGCAAGGGGGCTACTTTGCGGCTATTGGCTCAGGCTCACAAAGAGCCAGTTGCGGCGATATCACCATCAAGACCTCGACTATCACCGAGAATTATAGTATTGATACCTGCATAGGCTCAGGCTTCAGTAATTCCAGCTGCGGCAATATAGTCATCGAAGATTCCGTGGTCCATTTCAGCAACAGTGACAGTGCCGGCATCGGCTCCGGTGATGGCGGCAGTACCTGCGGTGATATCAGGGTATCAAATTCGGAAATCGTTGGCAGCAGCAATCACGGTGCCGGCATTGGCTCTGGCCGTAACGGCTCCACGGCTGGCAACGTCGTGGTCAATAAGGGCACCTATGTGAAACATACTTCATTGGATGGCGCAGCCATCGGTTCTGGGGAGGAAGGCCATGTGGGTACCATCGACCTGACCACCTCTGTTATAAGGCTTTTGGACCCCTCAGGAGCTTATCAGGCACCTGATCATGTGATACCCGGCGTGGGCCATGGCAGAGGCGGCACAGCCGGTGATACAGCAGGTGTCAAGCTCACTAATGATGATGAAGATACTGATTACTACGTGGATGGAATTCCCCTTGTCATCCAGCACGGCACAAAAGCGAACCAGAATCTGCACATCTACATTGAAAACATGAGCACGGGGGCCCTGGGACTCAGCCAAATTGATAAAATTACCGGGGAAAAGACCTACGTATCTATCGCTTCCAGGGAATCTGCACAGGCTCTCCTGACCCAGGGCAACAAAAGAACCGGTGACCCGCCTCCAGGCACTATGCCGGAAACTCCGGGCATCCTGGACAGCGCCCTGGAATATGCACTGGGGCAGGCAACCTATATGGGAGCTTACCAACAGCGTCTGGAGAGCATTGACAATTACCTGGTCATCAGCAACGAAAACACGCTGGCCTCCCTCAGTCGCATGCGTGATGCCGACATAGCGAGGGAAATGACCGAGTATGCGAAGCACAACCTCCTCACCCAGGTGGCCCAGGCCATGCTGGCCCAGGCTAATCAAAAACGCGAACTGGTGTTGTCACTGCTGTAAGGAGCAACAAGGTAAATGTTGATATACATATGCATAGGATAGCATGACTAAGGATGGTGAATAAAATGGCAATGGTAGTCAAGAACAATATGTCGGCGGTGAATACCCTGAACGTCCTTGACAAGAACTCAGACGCCCTGGCCAAAAGCCTGGCGAAGGTATCCTCAGGCATGAAGATAAATGGGGCGGCAGACGACGCCTCCGGGTATGCCATCTCAGAGCGCATGAGGGTGCAGGTGCGGAGCCTTGAGCAGGATGTGCAGAACGCCCAGAATGCCAACAGCCTGCTGAGGGTGGCTGAGGGGGCGGTATCCTCTACGGTAGAGATTTTGAAGACCTTGAAGGAAAAGGCCATCAATGCTGCCAACGATACCAACACGGATTTGGACAGGCAGACCATTCAGAAAGAATTGGAGCAGTCCATTGACCAGATCAATGACAATGCCCTGGTGACCTACAATGGGAAGTATATGTTGGACGGTGCTTCTACCATAGGTGGTGTGAGTTCGGCACAGGAGTCGGTGCAGAATTTCCTTAGAGCGCTGAATGATACCAGCAAAAGCGGTATGGATGCTTTCGATGAAGCGGTGGCGGCGGCCAGCGGCGGTGTCTTTTCCAGTGCCCAAGATTTGTTCGACAGCTTTGTGAGTGACATCAGAAGCCACTCCGGCAGCAGTGCTTCCCAACAGAAGGCCTTCCTCAAGGAATATTGCGGCATTGACTTGGATAATGATGACACCGGGGCCATCACAGGCAAAGATGCAGGCGGAGAAAAGGTGAAGACTGCTGAATCTGTGGTGCCTGAGACGGGGCCAACTTCCAGTTGGACAATGCCCACTTCTGGCAGTGCTACATTCAAAGGTCTCACCATCAACTGGAACATGGGCAATATCACAGGTGATGCTAACAAGGAATTTATTGCCAAAGCTTTGAACAGCGAATGGATGGACAGTGCCCTGACCCTTATAGCAGATTCCTTTGACATGAGCTTTGAGGACAGTGGGGCTACGGTGCGGACCATCAATCTGAAATTCGAGAGTGTAAACAACAGCACTCTGGCTTATGTGACTAACTGGTCTTCTGGGGGACAGGCCAGCAGTTTGGATCTGACCTTCAATATGTATCACTACAACCCCATTGATACCTCCAATGTGAACGGTGCAGCTACCAGTGGACAGATTTATCTGGACCGGGTGCTGGCTCATGAGCTGACCCATGCAGTGATGGCGGCCAACATCAATAATTTCAACGACTTGCCCGCTTATATCAAGGAAGGCATGGCAGAAGTGGTGCATGGCATTGATGATCAGCGCACAGCGAGCATTATGAAGATGGTAGACCCTGCCAATGCAGATGATATGAAGACCATGCTGGAAACGGGAGAGTCGGAAGACTCGCAGTCCCCAAGAGTGGGTGGCGTAGCCACTTCCTCCTATGCAGGTGGCTTTGTGCTGTTGCGCTATATGGCTAAGCAGAGCGTAGGCGGAAACGGAAGCCAGACTTCCGGCTCGGATGGCGATAATTACACATTCAACTACCGTCTTACTGACAAGGCCTTCAACTTCCAGGTGGGCACCAAAGCCAACCAGATTATACGCGTGGGCTTTGCAGATATGCGGGCCAAGGCTTTGGGGCTGGAGAATACCAAGCGGGAGCGGGTCAGTGTGGTGACCCGGGATAAGGCTGTGGCTTCTCTGGCTAAGTTTGACTACGCCATTGCCAAGGCGCTGGATATGCAGACCACCATCGGCTCCATCCAGAGCCGCATGGAGCACACTATCAACAACCTGACGGTTTCCAGTGAAAACGTCCAGAGTTCTGAGTCCACTATCCGTGACGCGGACATGGCCAAGGAAATGACGGGGTACACGAAGAACAACGTGCTCATGCAGGCTGCTCAAAGCATGCTGGCCCAGGCCAACCAGTCCAGCAGCAGTGTGCTGTCCCTTTTGCAGTAAGATATCCCATAGAAAAAAGCACCCAGCCGGGTGCTTTTTTCGTGCCTGGGATTATGCCTCCACCACGGCTGCTTCTTTCGGGGTGGTGGTCAGCTTCAGGTTGATGATGAACTCCGTTCCTTCCTCCGGGGCGGTGATGACTTTGATGGTGCCTCCCATGAGGTCTATGAGGTATTTGGTGATCATCATGCCCTGGGTGCGCTTTTCTTCTTCGGCGAAGATGCTTCTGTTTTCCTTTTCGATGAACATTTCCTTGGCGTAGCTTTCGGACATGCCGATGCCGGTGTCCTGCACCCGCAGCTCATATTCGTTCTCATTTTCGGGGATGTGGGCCTTTTCACGCTCGGCGGGGGAAAGGGTGCTTTCCTTTTCCATCAGCATGACTACGATGCGGCCCCCGGAGGGGGTGAATTTGTAGGAGTTGCTGAGGAGGTTCAGCAGGATTCTGGAGAGACGGTCACCATCGCAGAGCACCAGGGGGTGTTCCACCTGGCTGATTTCCAGGGCGAAGGAGATATCCTTTTCTTTCATCTGCTGGGCGAAGGAATCCACAATCCGCTGCATCAGCTGGCGCAGGTCTGTGGGCTTCAGCCTGAGGTCAAAGGAGTTCGTGTCTATGTAGTCCACCTTCTGCAGGTCATTTACAAAGGCCTTGAGGTAGTAGCAGACGGACTGGATGCGGGAAAGGCAGTCGCAGAGCTGGCTGGTGACCTGCATATCGCAGTCCCCTTCGGAGAGCCTGAAATCCGCTCCTGCCTGCCGGGCAGCCCGTACATAGCCGGAAAGGGCCTTCATGGGCAGGCGTATGTCGTGGGATACGTTGGCCAGGAAGTTGCTTTTTACCAGGCTCACCTGACGTTCCTGCATCATCTTGATATCCATGAGCCGCTCGCGCTGCCTGATGCGGGTGAAGATATTTGACAGCAGGAAGAGGATGGTCATAATGAGCAACATCTGCACTATGAGGTCAAAGGTGAGCTTGCTGTGGGCTTCGGCAAGCCTGCCCTCGGCGGCCAGTGCCAGCTGGTCTCCCGTGGACTGTCTGAGCCAGAGCCCCGTGGAGAAGAAATTGAGAAACATCAGGAGAATGGAGAGGGAGGCGGAGCGTCCGAAGTGGTTGAGGGTGTCCCGCTTGAAGATGTACCAGTAGTAGAGGAAGCCCAGGGTGCTCCAGACTGCCAGCAGGAGATAGGACTCCGTATTCAGGCTGCTGCCCAGCAAGAGATTGGGCAGGATGGGGCAGAAGAAGAAGAACAGGGAAAAGACCATGCCCCCGATGCCCATCTGCACGCCGCGCTTGTCCCTATTCTTCCTGGCTTCCAGATAGTTGCAGAGGGACACGTAACCGTAGGCCAGGGAACCGCTGATGGTGATGACGTCCACCAGCCAGACAATGGCGGTGCGTCCCAGCAGGGGAATGGGCAGGGACATGGCGATGGTCAGGAACAGGGCATTCCTGGGCACGCCGTTGAGGTCGGTCTTGGTGAACTGCAGGGGCAGCAGGCCGTCTTTGGCCATGAACTGCAGCAGATAGGCGCAGGTGCGGTATAGCCCCAGGATGCAGGTGGCGATGCCGGAGAGCACAGCCACCCCCAGCACCCAGATGCCAGCCATGCCGTAGGTGCTGCCGATGCTGTGGAAGACCGGCAGGGAGCTCATGCCCTGCATGTGGCCCACGTTGTCTATGTAGTCCTTCCAGGAGGTGTACTCCGGGGGGACGCTGAGGATGGCCACGCCTATGAGCAGGGTGTAGGCCAGCACGCCGCACACCACCGCTATGACAATCAGCGGGAACAATTTCTGCACGGGGAAGTGGAAGTCATCAATGGCATGGGTGACACATTCATAGCCGAAGAACATCCAGGGAGCCACCATGAGCATGGAAAAGACCTGCAGCAGTGGATTATTGTCCGGCTGGAAGGGGGGGAAAATTACAACATGGTGGTTAACAATACATAGTGATACGAAAAGAAGGATAATGATAGAAATCAGAAGCAGGGCGAAGGCGGTGTAAAGGTGGCGCTTGAGCTTGCCCCCGTAGCAGGTGAAGGCTCCGAAGGTGATGAAGACAATCCAGGTGGTGACTATCTCTCCGAAGTACACATCAAAGCCCGCCACTGTGTAGTGGAAGCCCCACTGCAGGAGACTGCCGAAAAGCAGGCGGCAGAGCAGCACCACGGCGGTGGCGTTGGCCCAGATGATGGAGAGATAGGTGATGAGGAGGGTCCAGGCCGCCAGGAAGGCATGGTCATGGCCCAGGACGTTCTTGGTATAGGCATAGATGCCCCCGTTGCCCTGATACCTCACCGCCAGCTGGCAGAAATTGTAGCCGATGATCACCATGGAAATGCCGCCGATGAAGATGGCCAGGGCACTGCCTATGGGACCGGCGTTGGGCAGGAAGAGCGTGCCCGGCATCACGAAGGAACCCCAGCCCACGGCGCAGCCAAAGGACAGGGCCCAGACATTGAGGGGATAGAGCAGCCGGTTCTTGACTGCATCGTGCATCCCGGGATTCTTGAATGTAACCATAGCCATACTCCTTTGTCCTACTTAGGGGCCAGGGGCAGGGTCAGGCAGACGATGAACTCTGTGCCGCTGCCCTGTTCTGTAGTCACTTTGAGCTGACCGCCCATGAGATGGATGATGTTTTTGGCGATGTGGAGGCCGCGGCCCTGCTCCTCAAGCTCCAGGGCGGTTTTCTCGCCCTCGAAGGGGGCGTTGATCCATTCAAGCTCCTGGGGAGAGAGGCCCTTGCCAGTATCGTGGATGTGGACTTCGTAGTCAGCGTAGGTCTTGAAAGCCAGACGGCCCTGTTCTGTCTTGCGCAGATGGTAGCCCGGGCCGTTTTGGAGGAGGGTCACCATGACGCCGCCTCCCGGCTCCGTGTATTCATAAGCATTGCTGATGAGGTTCAGCAGCACCCGGGAGAGCCTTTCTTCGTCACATATCACCTGAGGGTCTGTGACCTTGCTGGTATCCACGCTGAAGTACAGGCGCTTTTCCTGCATCTGCTGGCCGAAAACATGGGACAGCACCTCGAAGGTGTGGCGGATGTCAGTCTCGTGCTCCTTCATCTTGATCTGGCCTCTTTCCATGCGCTCCATGAGCATCATGTCATTTATCAGGAAAGAGAGGTACTGGTTGAGGCTTACCACTTTTTCCAGCGAATCCCCCAGCGATTTTGGCACTTTGCGCTCGCAGGGCTGCTCGCAGACATAGCAGAGGGCGGACAGCTCCAGGGCTGTCTGCACATAGCTTTCCAAAGACTGCATGGGTATGCGCACATCATGGGAAATATTGGCCAGCAGGCTGTTCTTGGCCTTGCTGATGGACCTTTCCCGGAGCATCTGCACATCGGCGGCGTGCTCCCGGGATTTCAGGGTGGTGAAGATATCGCTCATGAGCACCAGGATGATGACGATGAGCCCCAGCTGCACCAGGGCGTTGAGGGAGAGGAGGCTGTAGCTGACATCTATGCCTTCCCAGGCCATGATGAGCTCCGCCTCTGTCCTCTGCTTGAGCCACAGGGAGGTGGAGAAGAAGTTGAGGAAGAGGATGATGAGACACATGGAAGTGGAAATGCCAAACCTGTGCTCTGTATCGTGCTTGAAAACATACCAGTAGTAGATGAAGCCAACAAGACTCCAGGCCGACAGCAGCAGGTAGGATTCCTGCTCCAGGCTGCTGCCCAGGAGCAGGTTGGGCAGGATGGGGCAGATGAAGAAGAACAGGCTCATTACCGCCCCCAGGAGACCAAGCCCCTGCCGCTGCAGGCTGCCCTCCTCTCTGGCCAGGAAAAAGGCGCAGAGGGAAACATAGCCGTAGGCCAGAGAGGCGCTGATGGTGGTGATGTCCGTCAGCCAGGAAATGGCCGTGCGACCCAGGAAGGGAATGGGCAGGGACAGGGCTATGACCAGAAGCAGGGCCTTCTGGGGCAGCCCTTCCGGGCCTGTCTCGGTTAATCTCTCCGGCAGCATATTCTCAAGGGCCATGGCATGGAAAAGGTAGGCCGTGGCCCGGTAAAAGCCCAGCAGGCTGGTGGAGAGGGCGGCGATGACAGCAGCACCCAAAAGCACCAGGCCGCCGCTGCCAAGCACTCCGTGGACGCTTTGGAACACCGGCAGGGAGGCAAGGCCCGTATGGGTGTGCAGCTCGTCGATGTAGTCAGTCCAGACCTCATACTGCCCGGGCATATCCAGCACAGAGATGGCCGTAAGCAGGCAGTAGACCAGGGCGCCGGAGATGACGGCCCCCACCACGATGGGATATAGCTTCTTCGCAGAGAAGCTAAAATCTTCGCTGGCATGGGTCACGGCTTCAAAGCCAAAGAACATCCAGGGGGCCAGCATCAGCATGGAAAAGACCTGCATGGGGGGGAAGGAATCCGGCTGGAAGGCCGGGGCAAAGACAGAGTGATGGGAATTGCCCATGATGCCCAGGAAAAGCCCCACCACGGAAAAGAGCAGGATGATGCCCAGCGCCGTGTGCAGATGGCGCTTGGCCCTGCCCCCGTAGCAGGCCAGCATGCCATAAGCAATGAGAATCACCCAGGTAATGAGAATCTCGCCAAAGTACACATCAAAGCCCAGCACCTGATAGTGAAAGCCCCACTGGAGCAAATCCCCAAAGAGATAACGGGCAATTAGCACAAAGGCCGTGGCATTGGCCCAGATCAGGGACAGGTAAGCAAGCCCCAAAGACCAGGCCGCCAGGAATCCGTGGTCATTGCCCAGCACCTTGCGGGTGAAGGCAAAGATACCTCCGTTGTCCGGGAACCGTTCCGCCATGACGCAGAAATTCTTGCCAATCACCAGCATGATGAGCGCCCCCAGCACCATGGCCGTGATGGTGCCGATAGGCCCCGCATTGGGCAGGAACATAGTCCCCGGCATGATGAAGGCACCCCAGCCAATGATGCCGCCAAAAGACAGCGCCCAGATATTCAAAGGATAGAGAAAGCCCTTATGCTCTTGTTCCTCTTCGGGAGTTCTTTCAAGTTCCATGACAAAGCCCCCTTTGCCTATTAAATGAGGACAGTTTGAGGATGCCCCCTTGAAAAATCGAATATTTTTTCATTAGTTCTCTTTAGGCGGTGGAAAATCCTGCTTTTGCAGCTGTCCTTCATAATCTTCACAACATTACTTCTTGCAGTTTACACATTGACATACAGTATACATAAGTCTATAATACATAAACATATAAATGTCCTTATAGAGAGAACTTGAGAAGGAAGGCTTTATTATGAATGGACTTATGTTAGTGGGAGGAGCTCTTGTGGTCTTTGTGGCCGCCTATCTGCTTTATGGGCGCTGGCTGGTGAAGACCTGGGGGATTGATCCCAAGGCGAAGACGCCTGCGGTGGAGCTGGAGGACGGAGGGGATTTTGCCCCGGCTTCACGGTTTACGGTGTTTGCTCATCAGTTTTCTTCCATCACGGGGGCTGGTCCTGTGACGGGCCCTATCATCGCAGCCATGTTTGGCTGGGCTCCGGCTCTTATATGGCTGCTGGTGGGTGGCGTGTTCTTTGGGGCGGTACAGGATTTCACTGCCCTGTATGCTTCGGTGAAGAACAAGGGCCAGTCCATGGGGATGATGATTGAAGCGTATGTGGGACGTACGGGCAGGAGGCTTTTCCTCTTGTTCTGCTGGCTGTTCACCTTGCTGGTGCTGGCAGCCTTTGCTGACATCCTGGCAGGTACCTTCGCCGGCACTTTGAAGGACGGCAGCCTGAATGTGCCGGGGGCGCAGGCAGCTTCCATATCTCTCCTTTACATCGTGGTGGCCATGGGCTTTGGCTTCTTCATCAGGAAGGTGAATCCCAGCGGCGTGGTGAAGCTGCTGGTGGCTATCGTTTTGGTGGCAGCTATGTTTGCTGCTGGTATGGCTTTCCCGCTGTATCTGGATATGCAGACCTGGCGTTATCTCACTTTCGGCTATTGCTTCATCGCTTCTGTCCTGCCCATGTGGCTGCTGATGGAGCCCCGTGATTATCTGAGCTCTTTCCTGCTGCTGGGGATGGTGGCAGGCGGCGTCATCGGTGTGGTGGCAGCTCAGCCGGTCATCAATATGCCTGCTTTCGTGGGCTTCACGGTGAACGGCCAGAGCCTGTTCCCCATTCTTTTCATCACCATTGCCTGCGGTGCCGTGTCCGGCTTCCACAGCCTGGTGAGCTCCGGTACTTCTTCCAAGGCCATTGCCAATGAGCGTGATATGCTGCCTGTGGGTTACGGCGCCATGCTGGTGGAATCCCTGCTGGGTGTGGTGGCTCTGGTCATCGCCTGTGCAGCTGCCTCTAACGGCCATCTGCCTCAGGGCACGCCTTTCCAGATTTTCGCCGGTGCCATCGGCGGTTTCTTCCAGATGTTTGGCCTGCCCGCTGCCGTTTCCGCGTGCGTGATTACCATGTGCGTGTCGGCCCTGGCCATGACTACCATTGATTCTGTGGCCCGCATTGGCCGCATGAGCTTCCAGGAGCTCTTTGCTGCAGGCCAGGGGGAGGAGGAAAATTCCTTCCAGAAGCTCTGCCAGAACAAGTATTTCTCCACTGTCGTGACTCTGGTGCTGGGCTTTGCCCTTTGCCAGGCCGGCTACATGAGCATCTGGCCACTGTTCGGTGCAGCTAATCAGCTGCTCTCCGCTCTGGTGCTGATTTCTCTGGCCGTGTTCCTGAAGGTCACTGGCCGCAAGGGCTGGATGCTCTACGTGCCCATGGTGTTCATGTTCCTGGTGACCATGAGCGCGCTGGTGCTTTCCGTGGTGGGCATTGTGACGAAGCTCTCTGCCGGCAATTTCGTCCTCATGGTGGACGGCCTGCAGCTGGTGCTGGCCCTTGCTCTGATGACCCTGGCCCTGCTGGTGGTGAAGCACTGCGGCAGGGAGCTAATGGGCAAAGAGGAAGTGGAGCTGGCCCACGGGAATTGAGATTGGCTCCTGTAAGATAGATAGAATATTATATATGAAAGTTCCCGTCGCTTGTGGTGGGCGGCGGGAAATTTGTTTTATTGCGTATTGCTCTTTATTTTGTATATGGTAGAATTAAATTGTTGTGTTTAAGTTCTTTAGCGATTGTACGTAGATAGTATGCCTTACCTCCACCGCTTGCGGGGGAGGTGGCAGCCCGAAGGGCTGACGGAAGGGGGATGAGGGGTCGAACAAGTCTGCTTCTAAGATGTTTGTACGACTCCTAGCCCCCCTTCCACCACCTTCGGTGGTCCCCCTCCCCCGCACGCGGTGGAGGTAACATCTGATATATCATTTTCTACCATATATGAAAGGGGTATAATTTAAATGAAAATCGTTATTGGCAGTGACCATGGTGCTGTGGCTTTGAAGGAAGAGGTCAAGATGGTGCTGAAGGAATTCGGTGACATCGAGATCAAGGATGTGGGCACTTTTGGCACTGAGTCTGTGGATTATCCTGATATCGCCGAGAAGGTCTGCGGTGAGATTGTGAGTGGCAAGGCTGACCGGGGCATCGTGCTCTGCGGCACTGGCATTGGCATTTCCATTGCTGCCAACAAGATCAAGGGCATTCGCTGCGCTCTGTGCACCGATGTGTACTCCGCCCGCATGTCCCGGGCTCATAACAATGCCAATGTGCTGGCTATGGGCGGGCGTGTGACTGGTTTTGGCCCTGCCGGGGAGATTGTCCGCGTCTGGGTGAAAGAGGAGTTCCAGGGGGGAAGGCATGAGCGCCGGGTGAATAAGATTATGGCGTTGGAAGAGAAGTAAGCCTTCTCTTTGCTCTATTTGTTAAGTTTCGGCTGTTCATTTCTTTGACGCAAAGAAACGAACCAAAGAAACAGCGGCCTTGCCTTTCATCCGTGAAAGCCAACGGCCGCGGGACGCCCATCCATGGGCTGAAGTTTGAGTTGTCTTGATGTTCATTTATGTGAGGGAGGCCGAGATATGAGTTTGATGTCCCACTTGAAAGACACCGATTCTGCGCTGGCGGAGGTTCTGGAGAAGGAACTTAACCGTCAGAGGAACAAGCTGGAGCTGATTGCCTCTGAGAATATTGTTAGCACTGCTGTCATGGAGGCTCAGGGCAGTGTGCTCACCAATAAGTACGCAGAAGGCTATCCTGGCAAGCGCTACTATGGCGGCTGCGAGTTCGTGGACGAGGTGGAGACCCTGGCCATCGAGCGTGCCAAGAAGCTCTTTGGGGCAGGGTATGCCAATGTGCAGCCTCATTCCGGGGCCCAGGCCAACATGGCTGTGTTCTTTGCCCTGCTGCAGCCCGGCGATACCGTCATGGGCATGAACCTCACGGACGGCGGCCACCTCACTCATGGCAGTCCTGTGAACATGAGCGGCAAGTACTTCAACATCGTGGCCTACGGCGTGGATAAGGAAACGGAGCGCATTGACTACGATGCCCTGGAGGAGCAGGCGAAGAAAGTGATGCCCAGGCTCATTGTGGCCGGTGCTTCTGCCTATGCCCGCACTCTGGATTTCCCCCGTCTTTCCGAGATTGCCCGGAAGGCCGGTGCTTATCTCATGGTGGATATCGCCCATATCGCAGGCCTGGTGGCTGCAGGACTTCACCCCAGCCCGGTGCCTTATGCTGATGTGGTCACCACCACTACCCACAAGACCCTGCGCGGTCCCCGTGGCGGCATGATCCTCTGCCGTGATGCCGAGTTCGGCAAGCAGTTCAACAAGGCTGTCTTCCCTGGCATCCAGGGTGGCCCCCTGATGCATGTCATCGCTGCGAAAGCTGCAGCTCTGGGTGAGGCGCTGAAGCCTGAGTTCAAGGAATATGCTTCCCAGGTGGTGAAGAACGCCGCAGTCCTTGCCCAGACTCTGCAGGACAAGGGCTTCCGCATTGTTTCCGGCGGCACGGACAACCATCTGATGCTGGTTGACCTCACCAATAAGAGCATCACTGGCAAGGTGGCTCAGACGGTGCTGGATGAGGTGAATATCACCGCCAACCGCAACACCATTCCCTTCGAGCCCCTGAGCCCATTCATCACCAGCGGCCTGCGTCTGGGCAGCCCTGCCCTCACCACCCGCGGCTTCAAAGAGGACGATATGAAGGAAGTGGGCGAAATCATCGCCATGGTTCTCAGCGATGTGGATAATGAGAGCGTGAAGGAGCAGGCCCGCAAACGCGTGGCAGCCCTCTGCCAGAAGTATCCGTTGTATGAGTGAGTAACTGATTAGTAGAACAAGCCTCCACCGCTTGCGGGGGAGGGGGACCGTCGAAGACGGTGGAAGGGGGGATTTTGGGCCCTGCTCATCGCCCCTTCCGTCAGCCTTCGGCTGCCACCTCCCCCGTTTCACGGTGGAGGCTTTTTCAGTTGGCAAAATGCTATTCTTTGGTTATAATTGACTTAAATGATTTACTTATAGAGAATTAAGAGGAAATAACCATGGAAGATAAAGTAACAATCACGGATGTGGCGAAGTTGGCTGGGGTCTCCAAGAGCACCGTGTCGCGTTATCTGAATAACGGCTATATCAGCGTAGAGAAGCAGGAGCGTGTTCGTGCGGCCATAGCTGAGACCGGTTTCAAGTCCAACTTTTTCGCCAAGCGCCTCAAGACCAAGGAGAGCAAACTCATTGGCATCGTGCTGCCCCGCATGGACTCCGTGTCCGTGGGCAAGCTCCTGTCCGGCTTTGCCCGCATCTTTGAGCCCCAGGGCTATCAGGGACTGCTGCTGGTCAGCAATCTTGATGTGGAGAAGGAGCTGCAGAATATCGAAAGCCTGCAGCAGCAGGGCGTAGACGGCATCATCGTGGACTCTGTAGGCATCACGGCGCGGCACAGGGAGCTGGCTGAGACCTCCGGCGTGCCTTTGGTCATTACAGGCCAGCAGGAAGCAGGGCTGGAGTGCGTCAAGATTGACGACTTCGGGGCCGGCCATATGATGGGGGCCTACCTCAGGAGCCAGGGCCATACACGGGCTGTTTTTGCGGGGGTAACTGAAACTGATACCGCTGTGGGCATAGAGCGTCGCAAGGGCTTTGTGGAGGCTTTTACCAAAGGTGAGACAGATGCCACGGTGGATTTCGTGCAGACAGGCTTTGACTTCCTCTCTGCTTACAACAAGGCCGCGGATATCCTGGCCTGCCGTCCCACGGTGATAGTGGGGGCCACGGATAATATCAGCCTGGGCATTCTCAGGTACCTTCACGAGCGTGGCATCAAGGTGCCCCAGGATGTTTCCGTCACGGGCTTTGGCGGCTATGATGTGGGGGCGGTGGTGTACCCGGCCCTCACCACCATCTTCTTTGACTACGAGCTGGTGGGCATGAAGGCAGCCAAATTCCTGCTGGACAAGCTGGCGGGCAAAGAGGAACACGAGAATATGGATATGCCCCTGCTGTTTGTAGAGCGAGAGAGTGTCCGTAACCTTAAGAAGGGGACGAATGGAGAAAACTATGACTTGCGGGCAATGATCTAGTATCAGCGGTGCAGACTGAAAAGCCCTCTCCCTAGGGGAAGGCTAAAAAATCCCCCTCCTTTTAGGAGGGGGACAAAAAGCTATGTTACTTCTTGGTGAAGGTGATGTGTGCGCCTACGGTCACGGTGGGCTGGGAGGGGCCTTTGACGATGATCTGGCCGGGCATGGAACCTTCGGCGTTGAACACTATAGTGCAGTGGCCTTCTTCCCGGATGTTCTGGTTGGCTACATCTCCCACCTTCTCTACGGTGTACTTGATGCCGCCCATGAGCAGGTGGTCGCCCTTCTTGATGTCCTCAGTGAGATCACCGTGGGTGTGCTCAATGACCATGTCAGCCAGATTGGGACGGATGCCCTCATCCAAAAGGATGGTGCTGTTGTTGTTTTCCAGGAAAGTGCGGGCAAGCTTGCCGATGTTAGTGATGGCCACATCGTACTTAATGTCCATAATGGCGTTTCCTCCTCCTAAATAATACGCTTCATAACGGATGAAAAGATAGTTAATATTAGTATAACGTACTTTTTATGATATTTCCATAAAAAAATGGAATAAAATTTGAAAACAAGTATTGACACCTGCACGTCCTTAGGCTATAATACTATTCGTTGACAGCCGAGAGGCAGGAAACACAGGGGTATCGCCAAGTTGGTAAGGCACGGGATTCTGAATCCCGCATGCGTTGGTTCGAGTCCAGCTACCCCTGCCATTTGAAATGATAGCACCGCTTCGGCGGTGCTTTTTTGCGTTTCCGGGTAAAATTGCACTGAATTGCTGAAAAAAGATAAATAAACCTATTGACATGATAGGTGTAATGATGTAACATTAACTCCATCATCAAGAACGCGAGAGCTGACTGGAAAAACCAGAGGTTCTGCACGAGGAATGTTTATTTCCCGTGCAGGGCCTCTTTTTCTTTGCCTTATGAACAGTTCCTCAAGAAAGGTTGTGGTGCCGATGGAATATTGTTGTAACAGCGAGAAGATCATCATGAGGTACAAGCGAATGTGGATTTAAGCACTAGGAGGGATTTTTCATGATTGCCGCCCAGGAAAGTATGACCGCCAAGCTCTGCTCTTTTGCCAGAGCATATCATTCCATGCTGGGGAAGAACAAGATATTCGATGACTACCTGGCCTATGACATCATCGGCAAGGATGAATATGACAAAATCGGGGACTTGCTCAAGGGGCAGGCGGAAGCCGCCCGGCATTTTCCCAAGTACGGTTTTGAGAGCCTGCAGGTTTTTGAGGAAATGGACAGCTGCTTCTCTCCCATTGCCCTCTCCCGGGTGGCCTTTGCAGAAAGGGCCCTGGAGCGGTTTGCCCAGCGGCAGAGCGCCTGCCAGTATGTGATCTGCGGGGCGGGCATGGACACCTTTGCCTTCCGCAATTCTGACGAGGCGGTGCAGGTCTTCGAGCTGGACCACCCGGACACCCAGGCCTACAAGCTGAGGCGCATACATGACCTGCGCTGGAAGATTCCCCAGAATGTCCACTACGGAGCTATAGATTTTGAAAAGGAGGATCTGGGGAGGACGCTGCTGCACAGCGGCTTCGGCCCAAATGTGCCCACCTTCTTCTCTCTGCTGGGTGTTTCCTATTATCTCACCCAGGAGGCTTTCAAGGATTTCGTGGGCAGCGTCAGCACCCTTTCGTCGGCGGGCAGCCAGTTTGTGCTGGACTTCCCGGATGACAGTACCTTTGAGGATGCTTCCTCCCGCATGGGGCGTTTGGCGGAACTGACCGAGCAGCTGGGGGAACCTATGGGACATGGCTATTCTCTGGACGAAATGAGGGAAATCCTTTCTGCCGAGGGCTTTGTGATTCGCACTCATGAGGCCCCCGATGATATACAGCGGCATTTCTTCGCAGGCCGTACAGACAAGCAGCAGGCAGTGGAAAATGTCCACTTCCTGCTGGCGGAGAAACAGGGACATTGATTCGAGGCGTTCGGGCTGCAGGCATAGCAACGCTTCACTATGTTCCGCTTATGCTATGCCTGCAGCCCTCACTCACGGGACGATGCTTGTGCCAGTAATACAGATATATGAAAGGAAGTTTTTTATGAGCTATACAGCTTTTGATACACTTTTGATTCACGGCGGTACGGACGGTGACAGGCACACCGGTGCTGTCACGGTGCCCATCTACCAGACCTCCACTTTCCAGCAGGACGGTCTGGGGGAACTTCGCGAGGGTTGGGAGTACAGCCGCACGGGCAACCCCACCAGAGCTGCCCTGGAGAATCTCATCGCCCAGCTGGAAGGAGGCGAAGCAGGATTTGCCTTTGCTTCCGGCATGGCGGCCATTACGGCGGTGCTGAACCTCTTCAGGAGCGGGGACAAGATATTGCTTTCCAGCAACGTCTACGGAGGTACCTTCCGGGTGCTGGACAAGGTTTTCTCCAACTTCGGACTGAGCTATTCACTGGAGGACACGGGAAAGCTGGCGGAGCTGGAGGAGAAGTTCA
Organism: Selenomonas sp. KH1T6; assembly: GCF_900108415.1. NCBI lineage: Bacteria > Bacillati > Bacillota > Negativicutes > Selenomonadales > Selenomonadaceae > Selenomonas > Selenomonas sp. KH1T6. Next base: position 23,802 of record NZ_FNWN01000013.1, on the reverse strand, counting down.
CTCCTGAGGTCAAGGCCATCATCATCGAGAGCCCTGCCAATCCCCTGCTTTCCATCACGGACATCAGGGCGGTGTCGGAAATCGCCCACCGTCACGGGGCGCTGGTCATTGTGGACAATACCTTTATGACCCCGTATCTCCAGAAGCCCTTGGCCCTGGGGGCAGATGTCGTGGTGCACAGCGCCACCAAGTATCTGGGAGGCCACAGCGACCTGGTGGCGGGACTGGTGGTGACGAAAACGAAGGAGCAGGCAGAGCAGGTGGCCTTTATCCAGAACAGCACCGGGGCGGTGCTGGGTCCCCAGGATGCCTTCCTGCTGATTCGCGGCATCAAGACTTTGGGAGTGCGTCTGGACCGCCATGTGGAGAATGCCAAATATCTGGCAGAGTGGCTGGAGGGCAGCACCGAGGTGAAGAAGGTTTATTATCCGGGGCTTACCAGCCATGAGGGTTTCGAGGTGCATCAGCTGCAGGCCAGGAACGGCGGCGCCATGATTTCCTTCGAGCTGACTGAGGGCCATGATGTGGGCAGATTCTTCAAGGCTTTGGGCCTCATCGCCCTGGCAGAGAGCCTGGGGGGCGTGGAGAGCCTGGTGTGCCACCCCGCCACCATGACCCATGCGGCTATTCCCAAGGAGACACGGGAGAAAATAGGCATCACGGACAATCTCATTCGCCTGTCCGTGGGTATCGAGGACAAGGGGAACCTCTTGCAGGACCTCAATCAGGCGATAGAGGCCAGCCGGGTGTAGCATGATGAGGCGTTTGCATTATTAGGCGTTCGGCGCACAGGCATAGCAATGCTTCACTTGGAAATTTACCATAGAATCTAAGCTCCCACTGCGCGAAGCTATGCTTCGCAGAGCGTCCCTTGTGTTCACTAAGATTTATGGAAAATTTCCAAACGTTCCGCTTATGCTATGCCTGCGCACCTCACTTACTTTGGCAGCAGGAAGTATACATAAGAATTGTGCATAAGAAATCAGGAGAGGAAAGTCACCATGAAGTATTTCAAATCAATGCAGGAGCTCATCGGGCATACGCCGCTCGTTGAGCTGACACATTTCAAATTGCCGGAGGGCGTCCGGCTCTTTGCCAAACTGGAATTGTGGAACCCCGGCGGCAGCGCCAAGGACCGTGTGGGCCGGGCTATGATCCAGGCGGCAGAGAAAGCAGGTGACTTGAAACCGGGCGGTACCATCATCGAGGCCACGGCGGGCAATACGGGCCTGGGCGTTGCCTTTGCCGCCCTGAACCGCGGCTACCGGGTGATTTTCGTGGTGCCGGAGAAGTTCTCAGCCGAAAAGCAGACTTTGATGAAGGCGCTGGGGGCGGAACTGGTCCATACGCCCCGGGCTGGGGGCATGCTGGGAGCGGCGGCCAAAGCAGAGGAATTGAGAAAGGAAATTCCCGGGGCCATCACCCTGAAGCAGTTCGAGAATCCCGCCAATCCCCAGGCCCATTACGAGACTACGGGGCCGGAGATCTATGAGGATTTGGACGGCCAGGTGGATTATCTGGTGTCCGGGGCCGGCAGCGGCGGCACCTTCAGCGGCATCATGCGCTATCTGAAGGAGCAGAACCCCAGGATTCAGGGAGTGCTGGCCGACCCTTACGGCTCCATCATCGGCGGCGGGGAACATGGGGATTATGAGATAGAGGGGATAGGAAATGACTTCATTGCCAAGACCATGGAGGTTTCCTTCATTGACAAAGTATATAAGATTACGGATGCGGAGGCTTTCGAGAGTGTGCGCCGTCTGGCTCTTCAAGAGGGAATCTTTGCCGGTTCCTCCAGCGGCGCGGCCCTGGCCGCTGCCCTGAAGCTGGCAGCGGAGGGGGCCAAGGGAAATATCGTGGTGCCCATCATAGACAGGGCGGAGAGGTATTTCAGCAAGCACATATTGGAAGGGTGATTCAATGGCATATAGAATAGCTTTTGCCACCAGTGACGGGGAGCATATCGACCGCCACTTCGGCGCGGCCGAGGGCTTCCTTATCGTGGAGGTGCAGCAGGACGGCTCCTATCTGGAGCTGGCGAAAAGAGCAGGCCACCCGCCCTGTCGCCACGGTTTCCATGACGAGGGGGTCATGCAGGAAGCTGTGAAGAATTTACGGGACTGCCTCTATGTGGCTGCCGAAGCCATCGGCCCGGGGGCACAGAAGGCGCTGGAAAGGGAAGGGGTCCTGCCTCTGGAAGTGCAGGATATTGACATAAATGAGGCTGTGAAACAGATACATAAGTATCAGGTGAACAAAGAAAGAGCAAGTGTGAAACATTAGAAGGGGGAACCCTATGGACAAGGAGAGAGTGCGGGAGCTGCACCCCTGCTTTGGAGCGAAGCAGAACCGGGGCAGGATTCACCTGCCGGTGGCGCCGGGGTGCAATCTGGAGTGCCGCTTCTGCGACAGGAAGATAAATGAGGAAGAAAACAGGCCGGGGGTGACGGCGAGAGTGATACAGCCGGTGGAGGCAGTGACATACGTCGAGCGCGCACTGACCTTCTGCCCGGAGCTCAGCGTCATCGGCATTGCAGGGCCAGGCGATACTTTGGCCACGGACAATGCCCTGAAAACTTTCCGGCTGCTGGGGAAGAAGTTCCCCGACCTGCTCAAGTGCATGAGCACCAACGGGCTGCTGCTGAATGAACGTGCCCAGGAGGTCATAGATGCGGGCATAGATACCCTGACAGTGACGGTGAACGCCGTTGACCCTGCCATCGAAGCGAAGATGATCAACGGGCTGGTCTATCATGGCAAGCGTTATGAAGGCGAAGAGGCCGGCCGCATCATCATCGAAAATCAGCTGGCAGGCATCCGCAAGGTATCTGCCGCCGGGGTCACGGTCAAAGTCAACACGGTATTGGTCAATGAGATCAACCGTTTCCATATAGGCGCTATTGCCAAGGCTGTGAAGGAGGCAGGGGCGACGATTTACAACATCATCCCTCTGATTCCCCAGCATGACCTGAAAGACTGCGAGGCGCCCAGCTGCGTGGACCTGTCAGTGGCCAGGGCAGAGGCGGGGAAGCACATTGATGTGTTCCGCCATTGCCAGCACTGTCGGGCTGATGCAGTGGGAGTGCCAGGGAAGAATAATTTCAGCAAGGAGGTTTATGGGGGGCTGCCCCGGGTAAAGGATACTTTTTCACATGGTTAAATGAAATAGAAGGAGAGATTTCGATGGCTAAAGAACTTCGACAGATTGCGATATATGGCAAGGGCGGCATTGGCAAATCCACTACTACTCAGAATTTGACGGCGGGGCTCACCGAACTGGGCAAGAACGTCATGGTGGTGGGCTGCGACCCCAAGGCTGATTCCACCCGCCTGCTCTTGGGGGGCTTAGCCCAGAAGACGGTGCTGGACACCCTGCGCGATGAAGGGGACGAGGTGGAGCTGGACAGCATCTTGAAGACCGGCTTTGGGGGAACCCGCTGTGTGGAGTCCGGCGGACCGGAGCCGGGGGTGGGCTGCGCAGGGCGCGGTATCATCACTTCCATTGGCCTTTTGGAGCGCCTGGGGGCTTATACGGATGACCTTGATTATGTCTTCTATGACGTCCTGGGTGACGTGGTCTGCGGCGGCTTTGCCATGCCTATCCGCGAGGGCAAGGCCAAGGAAATCTACATCGTGGCCAGTGGTGAGATGATGTCTCTTTACGCTGCCAACAACATTTCCAAGGGCATTGCCCGCTACGCAGCCAAGGGCGGGGTACGCCTGGGAGGCATTATCTGCAACAGCCGCAATGTGGATCGTGAGATTGAGCTTCTGCGGGCCTTTGCAGAGGAACTGGGCACCCAGCTCATTCACTTCGTGCCCCGTGACAATGTGGTGCAGCATGCGGAAATCCACAAGGAAACCGTCATCCAGTACAAGCCTCAGGCCAAGCAGGCAGATGAATACCGCCAGCTGGCCAGGAAAATAGAGGAAAACGAGATGTTTGTCATTCCCAAGCCCATGACCCAGGACAGGCTGGAGGAAATCCTGCTGGAGTACGGTCTCATGGACAACGTGGAAGACGACTATCGCATCTGACGGAGGGGAGAGTTTATGGCCAAAAAAATAAACCTGGATATTGCCTCCGTGGAGCAGCGTGAGCAACGCCTGGGCACCATTATCGCCTGGGACGGCACCACGGAGGATTTGCATAAGGCTTCAAATTATGAAGTGAGGGGCCAGCGGGACAGGGGCACGGGCTGCGCGGGGAACTGCCGCCTGTGCGAACTGCAGGGGCCTTTCACCCAGGGGTCGGTGTGCAGCGAGCAGATGGTTGAATGCCAGGCGGGCAATGTGCGGGACGCGGTGCTCATCCAGCACGCTCCCATCGGCTGCGGTGGCGGCCAGGTGCCCTACAACAACATCTATCGCAACGGACTGGCCATGCGGGGTTTTGAGGTAGAGAATATCCGCATCATCAATACCAACCTGTTGGAAAGCGACATGGTCTTCGGTGCGGCTGACAAGCTGCGGCAGTCCATTGATGACGCCTGGGAGCGCTACAAGCCGCAGGCTATCTTCGTGGCTTCTTCCTGCGCCACGGGCATCATCGGTGAGGACATCGAGAGCATTACGGACGAGAAGGAGGCGGAGCTGGGCATTCCCGTAATTCCCCTGGCCTGCGAGGGCTTCCGCTCCAAGCATTGGAGCACGGGCTTTGATGCCACCCAGCACGGTATCCTGCGTCAGATTGTGCGCAGGAATCCTACGAAAAAGCAGGAGGATCTGGTGAATGTCATCAACCTCTGGGGGTCCGATGTTTTCACCCCTTTGCTGGCCAATCTGAACCTCAGGGTCAACTATGTGGTGGACCTGGCTTCCGTAGAGGATTTGGCCCAGATGTCTGAGGCCGCTGCCACCGTGGGCTTCTGCTATACCCTGTCTTCCTATATGGCGGCAGCCCTGGAACAGCACTTTGGCGTGCCGGAGGTGAAGGCCCCCATGCCCTATGGCTTTGCGGGCACTGATGCCTGGCTCCGTGAGCTGGCCAGGGTCACCCATCGTGAGCACTTGGTGGAAGACTTCATTGCCAGGGAGCACGCCAGGGTGAAGCCCAAGATTGAGGAGCTCAAGAAAAAACTCAAGGGAGTCAAGGGCTTTGTGGCCACCGGCTCTGCCTACGCTCACGGCCTGATTCAGGTTTTGCGTGAACTGGAGGTGGAAGTGGAGGGCTCTCTGACCTTCCATCATGACCCGGTTTACGACAGCGGCGATGCCCGGGAAGATTCTCTGGGCCACCTCAATGAGCATTACGGCCAGGTGAAGAATTTCCACGTGTCCAACCGCCAGCAATACCAGCTTTATGCCTTCCTGCAGGAGAATCAGCCAGACTTCCTGCTGATCCGCCACAACGGCCTGGCACCGCTGGCCTCCCGCCTGGGGATTCCCGCTGCGCCGCTGGGGGATGAGCATATTGCCATCGGCTATGACGGCATTGTGAATCTGGGCGAAACCATCCTTGAGATTCTGGCTCACAAGAAGTTCCATGATGATATCAAGCAGCATGTGAAACTGCCTTACAAGAAGTGGTGGCTGGAGCAGAAGGACGCCTACATTCTTGCCAAGCATCCGGAACTGGCGGCCTTTGACGAGGAAGAGTATCGGGCGGAGCAGGAGAGAAAGGAGGCAGCCAATGCCTAAGATCAAGAAAAATGAAAACGGCCAGACCAATTCCATCAGCCAGGTGCGCTACGGCTGCGCTTTAGGTGCCCTGCATTCGGTCAGTGCCATTCCGGGGGCTATCCCCATCACCCACTGCGGCCCCGGCTGCGTGGACAAGCAGTATACCAGCCTTGTTTTCTACAATGGCTACCAGGGGGGCGGCTACTCCGGCGGCGCCGTGCCTCCCAGCTCCAACCTGCAGGAGAAGGACGTGGTTTTCGGCGGGGCGAAGCACCTTGACCAGCTCATAGAGGCTTCCCTGAAGATTATGGATGCCGACCTTTTCGTAGTGCTCAATGGCTGTATCCCCGAGATTGTGGGTGATGACATTGGCGCTGTGGTGGCCCGCTATCAGGAAAAGGGCGTGCCCATTGTGTCAGCCGAAACAGGCGGCTTCAAGGGCAACAACTTCACGGGCCATGAGATAGTCACCGAGGCCATTATAGAGCAGTATGTGGACAAGTACGCCAGGAAAGGCGAAAAGAAAAAAGGCCTCATCAATGTCTGGTCAGAGCTGCCCTTCCAGAACACCTTCTGGCGTGGGGATCTGACGGAACTGAAGCGCATTCTGGAAGGTGCCGGCTGGCAGGTGAATATCCTCTTCGGCCACGGCTGCCAAGGCGTGAAGGAATGGCTCACCATTCCAAATGCGGAGTTCAATCTGGTGGTAGGCCCCTGGCTGGGCCTTAAGACGGCGAAGCTGTTAGAAAAGAAGTACGACCAACCCTACCTCCATCTGCCGGTGCTGCCCATCGGCGCCAAGCAGGCAGCCGAGTTCCTGCGGGCCATCGCCGCCTTTGCCAAGGAAAACGAGGTGCAGACCGAGAGCTTCATCAAGCAGGAGGAAAAGGAGTATTACTACTATCTGGAACACTTCACAGATTTCTACGCCGAATACTGGTGGGGCCTGCCCGCAGCCTATTCGGTGGTCAGCGATGCGGCCTATAATCTGGCCCTGAACAAGTTCCTGGTGAACCAGCTGGGCCTGATTCCGGCGAAACAGATCATCACCGACCACACCCCGGAGAAATACCACGAGACCATCAGGGAGCAGTACAAGCACCTGGCCGAAGATGTGGCCGCCGAAGTGGAATTTGTGGAAGACGGCTACATCGTAGGCAGGCTGCTGAAAGAGCAGGACTACGGCCACAAGCCCCCGGTCATCTTCGGCACCAGCTGGGAGCGTGACATCGTCAAAGAACTCAAGGGCCATATCGTTGAGGTTAGCTACCCCGTGTCCTACGACGTGGTGCTGAACAAGACATATATAGGCTATAGAGGTGCCCTGACGCTTCTCGAAACCATCTTTACCACAGCCATCAGCAAGTCGGCATAACGCAAAAAAATCCTTGCCCTTCTCTTTGTAGGGGCAAGGATTTTTGCTGTCTGCTGTGCTGCATTAGGGTGCCAGGGTGACCTGCGGTGCGTTGGCTTCATCTTCTTCCTGGTACATATCCTCCATGCGGGCTACGGCCAGGGTGCTTACTACATCGCCGGTTACGTTAAGGGCGGTGTGGATCATGTCAATGGGGCGGAAGATGCCCACAATCATGCCCATGATGGCCGTGGGCAGGCCCATGGTGTTCAGCAGCATGATGGAAAGCACGATGCCACTGGCGGGTATGCCCGGGGTGCCGATGGAAATCAGGGTGGTCAGGAAAATGAACATGGCCTGCTGTCCCAGAGTGAGGTCAACACCGTAAATCTGGGAAACAAAGATGATGGTGACGGCGTAATAGACGGCAATGCCGTTCATGTTGATGGTGGCTCCCAGGGGCAGGGAGAAGGAGGCCAGCTCGCTTTTGACGTGGAACTCCTCCTCTGTGACCTTGAGACTGACCGGCAGGGTGCCAGAACTGCTGGTGGTGCTGAAGGCCACCAGCCAGATGCTGGTGAGCTTGCGGAAGAATTCCGTCAGGGGAATCCTGGCAATCGCTTTGATGATGAACAGGTATAAGAGAATGATGACGGAAAAGGCCCCCACATAATGGGTCAGGATGAACATGCCCAGGGCACTGAACATAGCCGTGCCATATTCGCCGATGCTGCAGGCTGCCAAAGCCATCACGCCGAAAGGCGTGGTCATCATGACAAGGTCGGTGAGCTTGAACATGATGAGGGTGCCCTCTTCCACGAACTTCTTCACGGTGCTGACCTTATCCCCAAGGACAGTCATGACGATGCCGAGGAAAGCGGCAAAGACAATGACCTGCATGATGTTGCCCTCACTGAGAGCGTGCAGCGGATTGTCGGGAATCATGCTCAGAAGGGTGCCGCCTACGGTCATGGGGGCAGCTTCCTTGATGGGTTCTCCCCCGGTGACAATCTGTTCGGCGCTGAAGCCTTTGCCGGGCTGCATGAGGTTGGCTACGGCCAGACCGATGATGGTGGAAAGGATGGTGGTGATGACATAGAAGCCCACTACCTTGGAGCCAATGCGCCTGAGTTTGCTGATGTCCCCGATATTGGCGATGCCGCCGATGATGGAAAAGAAAATCAAGGGGATGACAATCATTTGGATCAGGCGCAGGAAGATATCGCCTACGGGCTGCAGGAAAAGGATATCTTTCTGAAAGATGATGCCGAGGGAGGTGCCGATGACAAAGGCAATCAGCACCTGTGTCGCTAGATTTGCTTTCTTCATAATGCCTCCTAAATAAATACAGATGAATAACATAAAAAGACATGACTATGCAAAACATAGCAGCTACAGAGTTTTGCGGTAATAAGAGTATATACCCCCTTTAGGACAGGTGTCAATTTGTATAGATAAAAAATACCCATTGACATGATAGGTGTAATAGTGTAACATTAACCCATCGCCAGAAGGGCGGGAAAACTGACTGGATAACCGGAGGTTTTGCATAGAGACAGTTCTGTGCAAAACCTTTTTTCGTATATGTCGGAGGTGGCGGGGATGTTGCATTGTGACAGTGATTTTGCCAGGGCAAGCCGGAGGTATTTCCATCAGCATCCGGAACTCAGCTTGCAGGAATACGGGACCGCAAAGTATATCAGGGAAAAGCTGACGGAATTTGGCATAGAATACAGGACGGTGGGGGAGACAGGAACTTACGGCTGGATACGGGGGAGGTCTGACAATGGCAGGAAAATCCTGCTGCGGGCGGATATAGATGCCCTGCCTTTGGAAGAACAGACAGACCTTCCCTACAAGTCGGTGAATCCCGGCGTCATGCACGCCTGCGGCCATGATATCCATGCGGCGGCGTTGCTGGCGGCGGCCAAGAAGCTGGCGGAGGTCCGGGAGGAGTTTTCCGGCACGGTGCTGCTGGCCTTCCAGCAGGCCGAGGAGAAGGGCCATGGTGCCCGGTATTTCCAGGAACTGGGGCTGACCAGGGGCTATGACAGGGCTTTCGGCGTGCATATCGCCCCGGATGTGCCTGTGGGCACGGTGGTGCTGTCCCGGAAAGAGGACGCGGCCTCCTGCGATTTTTTCCGCCTCACCATTAAGGGCAGGAAAGCTCATACCTCCAAGCCACATTTGGGAAATGATGCTCTGCAAGCCGGAGCAACGCTGGTGGGGGAGATTGCCAAGCTGCCCGGCAGGCTGTTGCCCCCTGCAGAACCAATCAATATCGGCATTGGCACCTTCAAGGCAGGCACTTCTTACAACATTGTGGCTGACAGCGCCGTCATTGAAGGCAGCATCCGAACCTTTTCCGAAGACAGCCGCAGCCGGCTCAAGGAAAAGATTGGGGAGCTGGCCGACAGCGTGGAGCTCATCTACGGCGTGCAGGTGCTCTGCGAATATGAATGCTTTGCCAAAGCCCTGCTCAATGATGAGACTGCCCGGCAGGAAGTGGCCCGGGTGGCGGCTTCCCTGCTGGGAGAGGTCAAGGTGCAGCTTTCTGAGCAGCCAGTCTTCGGCTTTGCCGGGGATGATTTTTCCGAATTCCTGCAGGAAAGCCAGGGAGCCTATGCCCATGTGGGCGTATGGCAGGAAGGCTCAGCTTCGGCTAAAGTGCTACATAACGAAAAGCTGGCTCCGGCGGAAGAAGCCGTGGACATTGCCGCAGATTTGCATATCAATTATGCTCTGGCCTTTTTACAAAAGTATTCTGTTAGTTGACATCTTTACACACCGTATGTTAAGGTATAACAAAACCTACTAATCCACTATGGAATTATGTTATGTGACCATACGAGGAGGCTTTCACCATGGAAAAACACGAATTCGCTCACTTCAGCCATAATCTGCAGCACGATATGCGCATCCGTATCTACGGCCAGGGCGGAACTCCCATTTTGGTGTTCCCCACCCAGGACGCCATGTGCGATAACTTTGAGAACTTCGGCATGATTGATACCCTGGCTGACTATCTGGACCAGGGACGCATTCAGCTTTTCTGCGTGGACACGGTGGATGCCAAGACCTGGTCCAATGTCTGGGGGGACAAAGACTGGCGGGCCGGCCATCAGGAAGCCTATTACCGCTATATCATCGACGAGGTGCTGCCCCTCATCAGGGAGCGGAATAATTCCGGCCAGCTGCCTGTGGCTGCTGGCTGCAGCCTGGGGGGCATGCACGCCGCCATCGTCTTCCTGCGCCGCCCGGAATTATTCTCCGGCATGCTGTCCCTCTCCGGGGTCTATGATGCCAAATTCTTCTTTGACGGCTGGCTGAACCCCACCCTTTACGACAACTCTCCCATAGATTTCCTTTCCAATATGGATGGCAATCACCCCTACATCAGGCAATACAATGAGAAGCCCGTGGTTCTCTGTGTGGGCCAGGGAGCCTGGGAGGACGAGGGACGCCGCACCACCGCCATCATGCGGGACATCTTCGAGGCCAAGGGCATCAATGGCACTGTGGATTTCTGGGGCTTTGATGTGGAGCATGACTGGCGCTGGTGGAAGCAGCAGATCCGCTATTTCCTGCCCCGCTTTGTGCATTGATTATTTTGGAGGTTTGTGACTGATGAATTTTGTGTATATCTCTCCCCAGTTTCCCAAGCATTACGCCAACTTCTGTGACCGCCTGCACAAGAACGGGGTCACGGTGCTGGGTATTGGGGACACTCCCTATGATGACCTGGCCGAGGAACTGAAGGAAGCCCTGACGGAATACTACTTCGTGCCGGAGCTCTCCGACTATGATGCAGTGTTCCGGGCAGTAGCCTTCTTCTCTTTCAAGTATGGGAAGATTGACTGGCTGGAATCCAACAATGAGTTCTGGCTGGAGCAGGATGCCCGCCTGCGGACGGACTTCCACATCACCACGGGAGAGCAGTACGCAAATATCGGCCGCATCAAGCACAAATCTGCCATGAAGGAATATTACGCCAAGGCCGGAGTGCCCACGGCCCGTCTGGCAAAAGTCACAGATTACGAGGCGGCCAGGGCTTTCATCGGCCAGGTGGGTTATCCTGTCATCGTGAAGCCGGACACCGGAGTGGGGGCCACGGACACCTTCAAGCTGGAAAATGACGAGGACCTGGGCCGCTTCTTTGCCAATAAGCCCGATGCTCCCTATGTGATGGAGGATTTCATCACGGGAGATATCTGCTCCTATGATGCGATCCTGGACAATGAGGGCAATCCCCTGCTGGAGTCCATGACCGTCTGGCCTCCTTCAGTCATGGATATTGTGATTCAGCAGCTGGATCTTTCCTATTATACGGTTGACCATGCCCCTGAGGCCCTGAAGCAGATGGGCCGGGCCACGGTGAAGTCTTTTGGGGTCAAGAGCCGCTTCGTGCATCTGGAATTCTTCCGCCTGACTAAGGCCAAGCAGGGCCTGGGTGAGGTAGGCGACTTCGTGGGTCTGGAGGTCAACATGCGTCCCGCAGGTGGCTACACGCCGGATATGATTGACTTCGCCCACTCCACGGATGTGTACCAGATTTGGGCAGACATGGTGACGGATAACGTGAGGAAACTGCCGGACAGCGGCGAGCATTGCTACTGCGTTTACGCCAGCCGCCGTGACTGCCACAACTATGCCCACAGCCATGAGGAGATTCTTGAGCGCTACGGCGAGGCCATCGTCATGTGCGAGCGCATGCCGGAGATGATGGTGCCCCAGATGGGCAACCAGATGTATACAGCCAGGGTGCCGGATTACGAGGCTACTATGGAGTTCATCCGCTTCGTGCAGGAACAGGTCTGAAATTGTTGAGGTGAGTCGCCTATGAAAAATCCCCTGCGTTACCAGGTTTCTGAATACGACTGCGGCCCCACTTCATTGCTCAATGGTATATCATATCTCTTTGAGCGGGAGGAAGTGCAGCCGGAAATCCTCAGGAACATCATGCTCTATTCCCTGGACTGCTATGGCAAGGGGGGAGTCATGGGCAAGAGCGGCACCTCCCGCATGGCCATGATGTTCCTCTCCCGCTGGCTCTGCGGGGTGGGGAAGGCAGGGCTCCTGCCCATCGAGTGCCATTATCTTTCCGGCAGGTCGGTTTATCTGGGCAATGAAAGCCTCATAGACGATGCCCTCTGCCGGGGAGGTGCGGTGGTCATGCGCCTCTATATGGATGGCAAGCACTATGTGCTGCTCACAGGGAAAGAAGGAGAGAGGATTTTCCTTTTTGACCCCTACTATATGGAGGAATTGCCCTTCGGGGAGGGCATTGAGTGCGACTTTCAGCATCCCAGGGAGTACAACCGCATTGTGCCCGTCAGCTGCTTCAACCGGGCAGGTGAGCTGCCCTACGCCCTGGGGGCGGTGGAGGAAAGGGAGGCAGTGCTCATCTTCGACACCCGCACCAAGCGCACACCTGAGCGCACCATTGAGTATTTCATCTAATTTCTGATTTAGGGGAGAAGAATATGAAAGATGTACCTGCAGAAGTTTTGAGCTATATTATGGAGCTCCTGCGTGAGCTTTACTTCGGGGAAGTGGTTATCATTGCCCAGAACGGCGTCCTCATCCAGGTGGAGCGCACGGAGAAGATGCGGGTACATCCCTGGACAGGCCTTGCCAAGCCCCACCCCTGGACCTCAGAGACGGAAAAGAACCTGCGGGCCACCATCAAGCGTGAGCTGGCCAGCCTTTACTACGGCCGCCTGGCTATCGTGGTGAAGCAGGGCACGATTACTCATTTTGACCGTCTGGAGAAGCAGCGGTTTATGGACGGAGACGGGATCTGACATGATTGGACAACCTCTCGTGCGTTATTTTTTTAATGCATGGGAGGTTTTTGGCTTTTCATGGCGAACTAAAATATATAATTCTTAAAAATTACTTATAACGAGGAAGAAGATGTCCCCCACCTCTGCAGGTGGGGGGGCGAATATCATAACAGGCGGTGAGCACATATCTCCCGCCTCGTTGAAACGCCAAGAGGAAGTTTTGCCTACGGCAAAACTGGAACAACGGCGTTATAATGATGGGGAGGAACGATTTATGGATAAATACATAGAGTCGCTTTGCTCCATAGAATTTATTGCCCCCCCCCCTGTGCACATCGTTGCATGCAGATTGGACAATCATCAATAAACGGAATATCTGTGCCTATCTACTATGAACAGGACAACGTTTCGGCTGTCGGCTGAAATGTTGTCCTGTTCATATTTTTTTATAAGGCCATTGTTCCAGCTTTGTCGATAGACAAAGCTTCCTCTTGGCCTTTCAACGAGGCGGGAGATATTAACTCGCCGCCTGTTAGTAGTTTGCCGCCCCCACTTATAGAAGTGGGGGACATCTTGTACTCGTTATAGATACGGAGTAGCTGATTTTATCCACTGCTCAGCAGAATTATATATGGGAGGTGCTGGTATGCTTTCTGTTAAATCAAAGTTGATAGCATTGCTGGTGTGTGCCTTACTTGTGGTTGCGGGGGCCGCTGGTGCTATGAGTGCAATCACCTTGAGAGAGACGGTCAGTAGGGATGCGCAAAAGCTGATGCTCTTGGAGTGCAAGACGGGGCAGGAGAAACTGGACAATGAACTCAAAAGCGTGGAGCAGTCGGTGTTCATGGTTTCGACCTTTGTGCAATCAGATTTGGACGGTCTGGATGATGCGAAACTTCAGGCCCATCTCATCCGGGTCAGGGACATTTTCAATAAAATGTCCAGCAAGACCAGCAGTATCTTGACTTATTATTATCGCATAGATCCCGAAGTCTCCCGTACGGTCAAGGGCTTTTGGTATGTGCGCGGTCCGGAAGGGGTAAGGGAGCACGAGGTGACGGATATTTCCCTCTATGATACCAGGGATACTTCTAAATTGGTGTGGTTCACTGTACCCAAGAATATCGGCAAGGCTGTATGGCTGCCGCCTTATATAACAGAAAATCTGGGGGCGGAAGTGATTTCCTACAACGTGCCTGTGTATTATCAGGGGCAATTTGTAGGGGTCATCGGCATAGAGATAGATTACTCTGAAATGGCGAATATAGTCGGCAGCATAAGGTTGTACGACAAAGGCTATGCCTTTATCAATGATGAAGAAGGAAAACTCGTCTACCACCCTAAGATGGATATAGCCACTTTGGACGAGAAGCCTGCAGTGCCCAACGGCATCCTGAGTAATAGCAAGTTCGTCCATTACACCTATGAAGGGGTGGAAAAGGAGGCTGTCTGGTTCGAACTAAGTAACGGCATGCGCCTGAATCTGGCTGTCCCGGTGGAGGAACTGGATGCTGACTGGCAAAGGCAGAGCATAAGGGTGGCCGTCACTTTAGCTGTTCTTTCTCTGGCGATGATCATACTCATCAAGATAGCAGTAGCTCAAATACTGCGCCCCCAATAAAATTGTGGAAAAATGCAGCTACATGATTGTGTTGTACTCCGACTACGGGACTGTAGGGCATTTGGTGGCTGAGCATATTTTCTCTTGCTTGTGCCGCGTCCCGGCAGGAAAGATGACCTGTTTCCTAGAAGTAAACAAGAAAGTCTTTACTGGGGGTGCTGATGGTGAAATGGTGGCTGAAGGCAGGGGTTGCCTTGGGAATCTTTGCAGCGGCGGGGCTTTTCTCCGGCTGTATAGGAGAACAGACCTCTGACAAGGGCAGTTCAAGGGCGAAGGCGGAGTTCCTGAATGTTTCTTACGACCCTACCCGCGAGCTGTACGCCGAGTTTGATCATGTTTTTGGTGAGAGATGGAAGCAGCAGACGGGGCAGGAGGTGGATTTCAATCACTCCAATGCCGGCTCAAGCATGCAGGCCCGTTCTGTCATTGGCGGCACGAAAGCTGATGTGGTGACTCTGGCTCTGGCTTATGATGTAGATGAGATAGCCAGGGCGGGGCTGATTGACAAGGACTGGAGCAAGAAGTTCCCGGATAACTCAGCCCCCTACACCTCTACCATCGTGTTTTTGGTGAGGAAGGGGAATCCCCAGAACATCCGGGACTGGGACGATCTGATCTGGCCTGGCGTGGAAATCGTCACGCCGAACCCCAAGACCTCCGGCGCTGCCCGTTGGAGTTATCTGGCGGCCTGGGAGTACGCCAGCTGGAAGAGTGAAGGCGATGAAGGCAGGATCAAGGATTTTATGCGGGAACTCTACAAAAATGTGGTGTCCCTGGATGACGGCGCCCGCGGCGCCACCAAGACTTTCATAGACCTGGGCAAGGGGGATGTGCTCATTGACTGGGAAAATGAGGCCCTGGCAGCGGTGAACGCCTATCCAGATTTTGAAATCGTGAGGCCTTCTGTCTCCATCCTGGCAGAGCCCAGCGTGGCGGTGGTGGATGCTGTAGTTGACAAGAAGGGCACCCGGGAGATAGCAGAGGAGTATATCCAATACCTGTATTCCCTGCCCGGTCAGGAGATTGCTGCGAAGAATTTCTACCGTCCCCGCAATATGCAGGTTTTTGCCAAATACAGGTCGAATTTCCCGGAGCTGAATCTCGTCACGGTGGACGAGGCTTTTGGCGGCTGGGATAAGGCTTATGAAAAGCACTTTGCCAGCGGCGGCACCTTTGACCAGATTTATCGCAGATAAAATGATAAAAACCTATTGACATACAGGGTGTAATAGTGTAACATAAGGACATGTCAGAGATAACTGACATCTTCTTACAATTTAAGTTGAGCTGACCAAAAAAATTGGAGGCTCCAGAAGCAAGACCCTATCGAAGGGAGCGCTTTTGGAGCCTCTTTTTGCAGAATGAAAGGGGATTTTACTATGAGCCAGTACAAATTTGAAACCTTGCAGCTTCACGTAGGACAGGAACAGCCGGATCCGGCAACTGATGCCCGTGCGGTTCCTATTTACCAGACTACTTCCTACGTTTTCCGCAATAGCCAGCACGCCGCTGACCGCTTTGACTTGAAAGATGCAGGCAACATTTACGGCAGACTGACCAACAGCACCCAGGATGTGTTGGAAAAGCGCATTGCAGCTTTGGAGGGGGGCACCGCAGCTCTTGCCGTAGCCTCTGGCGCGGCTGCCATCACTTACACCATTCAGGCTCTGGCTGCCAAGGGCGGTCACATCGTAGCCCAGAAGACCATCTACGGCGGAACTTACAACCTCCTGGCTCACACCCTGACGGATTTCGGCGTGGAAGCCACTTTCGTGGATGCACATAACCTGGCTGAGGTTGAGGGTGCCATCAAGGAAAACACCCGCGCCATCTATCTGGAAACTTTGGGCAACCCCAACAGCGATATTCCCAACATTGACGCTATCGCAGAAATCGCTCACAAGCACGGCCTGCCCCTGGTGATTGACAACACTTTCGGGACCCCGTATCTCATCCGTCCCATCGAGCATGGCGCAGACATCGTGGTGCACTCTGCTACCAAGTTCATCGGCGGCCATGGCACTACGCTGGGCGGTGTTATAGTGGACGGCGGCACCTTTGACTGGAAGAAGAGTGGCAAATACCCCGGCATTGCCGAGCCGAATCCCAGCTATCACGGCGTTTCCTTCGTCGATGTGGCCGGCCCTGCTGCCTTTGTGACCTATGTGCGGGCCATCCTGCTGCGTGACCTGGGAGGGGCTATCTCCCCCTTCAACGCCTTCCTGCTCCTGCAGGGCGTGGAAACTCTCTCCCTGCGCCTGGAGCGCCATGCGGAGAACACCAAGAAGGTGGTGGAGTTCCTGGAGAGGCACCCCAAGGTAGCCAAGGTGAACCATCCTTCCCTGCCGGACCATCCGGACCATGCCCTCTATGAGAAGTACTTCCCCAATGGCGGCGCTTCCATCTTCACCTTTGAAATCAAGGGAGGCAAAGAAGCAGCCTGGAAGTTCATCGACAACCTGAAGATCTTCTCCCTGCTGGCCAATGTGGCTGACGTCAAGAGCCTGGTAATCCATCCGGCTTCCACCACCCACAGCCAGCTCACCGATGAGGAACTGGCCGACCAGGGCATCAGCCAGAGCACCATCCGCCTGTCCATCGGCACAGAGCATATCGACGACATCATCGCAGACCTGGAGAACGGCTTTGCAGCCGTCTAAAGAGGAGGCGTACATATAATGGCAAAAATCTATGAAAGCGTGGCAGAGCTGATTGGCGGCACTCCGCTTTTGAAAGCCAATAACTTCATCAAAGCAAATGACCTCAAGGCCAATATCCTGGTGAAACTTGAATATCTCAATCCTGCCGGCAGCGTGAAAGACCGCATTGCCAAGGCCATGATAGAGCAGGCAGAGAAAGAGGGCAAGATCAACAAGGACACGGTCATCATCGAGCCCACCAGCGGCAACACGGGCATCGGCCTGGCCAGCTTTGCTGCCGCCCGGGGCTACAAGGCCATCCTCACCATGCCGGAGACCATGAGCGTAGAGCGCAGGAATCTTCTGAAAGCCTATGGCGCCCAGATAGTCCTGACCGACGGCGCCAAGGGCATGAAGGGGGCCATTGCCAAGGCTGAGGAACTGGCAAAGGAGACTCCTAATGCCTTTATTCCCTCCCAGTTCACCAATCAGGCTAACCCTGCCATCCATGAAGCCACCACTGGCCCGGAGATCTGGCAGGATGCAGATGGCAAGGTCGATGCTTTCGTGGCAGGTGTAGGCACCGGCGGCACCCTTACTGGTGTAGGCCGTTACCTCAAGAAGCAGAAGGCTGATGTCCATGTGGCAGCTGTGGAGCCGGAGACCTCTCCTGTGCTCAGCAAGGGCACGGCAGGCCCCCACAAGATTCAGGGTATCGGTGCAGGCTTTGTGCCGGAGACCCTGGACCAGAAAGTTTATGACGAAGTGCTGCCCATCGCCAATGAGGACGCCTTCAAATACGGCCGCCAGTTCGCCCACAGCGAGGGTGTGCTGGTAGGCATCAGCTCCGGCGCCGCTCTGGCTGCCGCCGTGCAGCTGGCCAAGCGTCCGGAGTTCGCAGGCAAGAACATCGTAGTCCTGCTGCCAGACACCGGCGACAGGTATCTGTCCACGGAACTGTTCAGCGAGTGATTGCAGCCTTACCTATGAGCCTTCCCTTTTGGGGAGGCTTTTTTTCTTGACATTTCCCTCTATACCCTATAAAATTGTAAACAACTATTACCTACTAGTTTATTGGGTTTATAACGAGTACAAGATGTCCCCCACTTCTATAAGTGGGGGCGGTAACTTACTAACAGGCGGCGAGTTAATATCTCCCGCCTCGTTGAAAGGCCAAGAGGAAGCTTTGTCTATCGACAAAGCTGGAACAATGGCCTTATAAGCAGAGAAAAAAGGAGAGCATTATGGCAGAGCTTTTGACGATAAAGAACCTCCGGGCGGGGGTGGAAGACAAGGAAATCTTGAAGGGCATTGACCTTAGCCTGGGCAGGGGCGAGGTACACGTGCTGTTGGGGCCCAATGGCTCCGGCAAGTCCACTTTGATGAACGTGCTGCTGGGACATCCTAAGTATCAGGTGACTGAGGGCGCGATTGAATTCGAAGGCGAGGACCTGCTGGAGAAGGCTGCCTACGAGCGGGCAAGGGCGGGGCTGTTCCTGTCCTTCCAGTCTCCGGAGGAGATACCGGGCATCACCCTTGAAAACATGATCCGCACGGCGAAGCAGGCCGTCACCGGGGAGAAGGTGAAACTCCTGCCCTTCCGCAAAGCCTTGAAGGCTGCCATGGAAGAATTGCAGATGTCCCCCGAGTATGCCCAGCGCTATCTCAATGTGGGCTTTTCCGGCGGCGAGAAGAAGCGGGCGGAGATACTGCAGCTCCTGATGCTCTCACCGAAGCTGGCGCTCCTTGACGAGACTGATTCAGGACTTGATGTGGATGCGGTGCAGGTGGTTTCCGCCGGGGTGGCGCGTTTCCAGCAGGAGAATCCCGACAGCTCCGTGCTGATCATCACCCACAACACCCGCATTCTGGAGAAGCTGAAGGTGGACAAGGTGCATGTGCTGATGGAAGGCAAGGTCATAGAGGAAGGCGGCCCTGAGCTGATTGCCTCTGTGAATGACCACGGCTTCACCCATCTGCTGGATGCGGAGGGGTGAGCTGATGGGAAAGAAAAAGACTTATGTGGAGGACATCGAGCGTGCCCTCTACGATATCAAGGATGTTGACCATAGCCTCTATAAGTCCAAGTCAGGCCTTACGGAGGAGATTATCAGGGATATTTCCCAGAGGAAGAACGACCCTGATTGGATGCTTCAGTTCCGCTTGAAATCTTTGGCAGTTTACAACAGCCTTTCCCTGCCGGCCTGGGGGCCGGATATTTCCGAGCTGGATATGGATGAGATTGTCACCTACGTCCAGCCGGATGCCAAGATGACCGGGGATTGGCAGCAGGTGCCTGAGGATATCAAGGATACCTTTGACCGCCTGGGCATCCCCGAGGCAGAGCAGAAATCCCTGGGGGGCGTGGGCGCCCAGTATGACTCCGAGGTGGTTTACCACTCCATTCAGGAGGATCTGGTGAAGCAGGGGGTCATCTACACTGATATGGAGACGGCCCTGCGGGAGCATGAGGAGATTGTCAAAGAATACTTCATGACCCTGGTGCCTCCCAAAGACCACAAGTTCGCTGCCCTCCATGGGGCGGTGTGGTCCGGCGGTTCCTTCGTCTACGTGCCCGAGGGGGTGCAGGTGGAGATTCCCCTGCAGTCCTACTTCCGGCTGAATGCGGCGGGAGCAGGGCAGTTCGAGCATACCCTCATTATTGTAGAAAAAGGGGCAGGGCTCCATTTTATCGAGGGCTGCTCTGCGCCAAGGCACAATGTCACCAACCTCCATGCAGGCTGCGTGGAGCTCTTTGTGAAGGAAGGGGCCAGGCTCCGCTACTCCACCATTGAGAACTGGAGCCGCAACATGATGAACCTGAACACCAAGCGGGCCCTGGTGGAGAAGGACGGCCTGATTGAGTGGGTCAGCGGTTCCTTCGGCTCCCATATTTCCTGCCTCTATCCCTGCAGCGTGCTCCACGGGGAGAACGCGCGCTGCGAGTTCACGGGAGTGACCTTTGCTTCCAAAGGCCAGAATCTGGACACAGGGGCCAGCGTCATACACGCCGCACCCCATACCTCCGCCAATATCAACACCCGCACCATTTCCAAGGCCGGCGGCGCTGCCACCTATAGAAGCGCCGTGAAGGTGACGAAAAATGCTCCTTACGCCAAGTGCTCAGTGAACTGCGAGTCCCTGATGCTGGACGATGAATCGAGAAGCGATACCCTGCCTGTCATGGACATTGAGGGCAAGGAAGCCAATATCGGCCACGAGGCCAAGATTGGCCGCATCAGCGACGAGGCCATCTTCTACCTGATGAGCAGGGGCATTGATGAAAACGAGGCCAGGGCCATGATTGTCAGAGGGTTCGTGGAGCCTATTGCCAAAGAACTGCCGCTGGAGTATGCGGTGGAAATGAATAATCTTGTTAATCTGGAATTAGAAGGGACAATGGGGTGACGAAATGGAAGCAATATCACAAGAGATCTTTTCCGCTATCCCCATGCCCACCTGGCGCTGGCTGGGGGTCAACGAGGCGAAAGTCCCGGCGGGGGTCAGTAGCAAGGAAACCAAGATAAAGAAAATCACGCTGCTGGCGGGGGAGAAGCGGACAGTCTCACGCAAGGAAACGGCTGGCAGCAAGGAATTGCATATCATACTGGAACCCTGGGCAGACCTGACCCTGGAGCAGGCAGTGCTCCTGGATGCTGGCAAGTCTTCGGCAACCAAGGTGAAGGTCACGGTGAAGGACGGTGCAAGGTTCAACTATACCGGGGCTTTCCTGGGGGGCAAAGAGGCTGTAACGGAATTGGAAGTTGAACTTTCAGGGAAAGAAGCCAAGGCTGATGTCTGGGCTCTTTATTTGGGAGATTCAGCCAACAAGCTGGACATGAACTACATTATTCGCCAGCAGGGCCGCCGCACCGAGGCCAATATGCAGGTGCGGGGAGCTTTGCTTTCGGGGGCGGAGAAAATCTTCCGGGGCACCCTGGATTTCCTGCAGGGCACCAAAGGCTCCGTGGGACGGGAGAATGAGGAAGTGCTGCTGCTGTCCGACGATGTGCGGAACCGCAGCGTGCCTCTCATGCTTTCCCACGAGGACGAAGTGGACGGCCACCATGCTGTGAGCGTAGGTCAGATGGATGAGGAGAAGCTCTTTTATCTGATGAGCCGGGGCCTCAGTCCTCAGGAGGCCAGGCGGCTGATGGTCACCGCTATCCTCCAGCCGGTGCTGGACCGCTTCTCCACAGACCTGCGGGAAGATTTGACGAGGGAACTGGAAGGGAGGCTTACCCATGAGTGAGCAGGATTTTCTGAGGGATTTTCCCCTTTTGAACAACAAGACAAACAGCATTGCCTACCTGGACAACGGTGCCACCACCCAGAAGCCTGAGTCCGTGATACAGGCCATCTGCGGCTATTACGGCGGCTGCAATGCCAACCCCCACCGGGGAGCCTATGCCCTGTCGGTGAAGGCTACGGATATCTATGAGAATGCCCGGGCCAAGACGGCGAAGTTCATCAATGCCAAACGCCCGGAGGAAATCATCTTCACCAAGAATGCCACGGAAGCCTTGAACCTTGTGGCTTACTCCTACGGCCTTGCCAACGTGGGACAGGGGGATGAAATAGTCATCACCATCTCCGAGCATCACAGCAATCTGGTGCCCTGGCAGCATGTGGCGAAGGCGAAGGGAGCAACCCTCAAGTACATCTACCTGGAGGAGGACGGCAATCTCTCTCAGGAAGATATTGCTGCCAAGATCACAGAGCGTACCAAGATAGTGGCCGTGACCCAGGTTTCCAATGTCCTGGGCCTCAAGAATGATGTGAAGTCCATCGTGCAGAAGGCCCACAGCGTGGGGGCGGCAGTAGTGGTGGACGGCTCCCAGAGCGTGGCCCACATGAAAGTGGATGTGCAGGACCTGGATGCGGATTTCTTCGCCTTCTCCGGCCACAAGATGCTCTCTCCCATGGGCATTGGCGTGCTCTATGGCAAGTATGAGATTTTGGATAAGATGAGTCCCTTCCTTTTTGGCGGGGATATGATTGAGTATGTGGAAGAGCAAAGCACCACCTATGCCGAACTGCCCTCCAAGTTTGAGGCGGGCACCCAGAACGTGGGCGGTGCCGCAGGCCTTTCTGCCGCCATCGACTATCTGGAGAAGATTGGCTTTGACCGCATCGAGGCCATTGAAAAAGATTTGGTGGACTACGCCCTGCCGAAGCTCAGGGAAATGCCCTTCATCGAGCTTTACGGCTGCGATAGCAAGCGGGCGAACAAGACGGGCATCATCACCTTCAACGTGAAGGACGTCCACCCTCACGATGTGGCCAGCATCCTGGACAGCCAGGGAGTAGCTGTGCGGGCGGGCCATCACTGCGCCCAGCCCCTCATGAAGTATCTGCGCCAGAATGCCACCTGCCGGGCCAGCTTCTACCTCTACAACACCCGGGAGGATGTTGACCGCTGGCTGGAAGCCTTGACCAAAGTAAGGAGGGTCATGCACCTTGAATGATTTGGAAGCCATCTACACGGAAGTCATCACCGAGCACAGCCGCTGCCAGGAAAACAAGCACCCCCTGCAGTGTGCTACCTGCTGCCAGAAGGGCCACAACCCTTCCTGCGGCGACGAGATAACCCTGGAACTGCAGGTGGAGGAGGGCAAAGTAAAAGATGCCGCTTTCACCGGGGCCGGCTGTGCCATCTCCCAGGCCTCCACAGACATCATGATTGACCTCATGCGGGGCAAGAGCGTGGAGGAGGCCAAGGGACTGACAGAGAAATTCATCGGCATGATCAAGCGTGAAATCACCGATGAGGAAGAACTGGAAGACTTGGACGAGGCCATCGCCCTCAAGAACATCGCCAATATGCCTGCCAGAGTGAAGTGCGCCCTGCTGGCGTGGCGGACGATGAGAGAAGCACTGGAGAATAAATGACAAAGAAGCTGCTTTCCTTGATGAGTGGAAAGCAGCTTCTTTTGATTCACAGCAGGTCCGTTAGCTTCTTATTATAGAAAAAGTCATGCACCAGTTGATTGTACTCTGTCCAGAGGGGGAGGGTCTTGCAGCCGCCCTGGCGGGCACAGTCGAAGTCCTTGCGGCTGAGGCAGGCCACAGGGGAGAGGGAACCTTCCATCAGTTCGATGATCTCGCCCACGGAGTATTCCTCAGGCTTGCGGCAGAGCTTGTAGCCGCCGCCTTTGCCGCTGGCTCCCACCAGGAAGCCTCCTGTCACCAAATCCTTCACGATGATCTCCAAGTATTTCTTGGAAATCTCCTGCCGGGCGGCGATGTCCTTCAGGGGGATGAACTTTCCTTCGTCGTTCTCCGCCAGGTCAAGCATGACACGCAGGGCATAGCGCCCACGAGTGGAAATCATGTAATCAGCTCCTTCAGTTTTTACCTATTATACCTTAGGGTGAATAGGCTGGCAATGCTTAAAAATAATCCTGTAACTTTTTTAAAAAAGTTGTTGACAAACACCTTCGAGACGTGTATCATAATACAAGTCGCTAACGGGAGCGGCAAGCACGAAAGAGTTTCCTACAATATAAAAGAGAGCCTTGATTGGCCAGCAAAAATATTGAAAAAGAAATTCAAAAAAGTGCTTGACACTCCGAAAGAGACAAGATAAAATAAACAAGTCGCTTCAAGCGAGCGGCTCTTGAGAAATCAAGTTGTTCCTTGAAAACTAAACAATGCAAACGAAAACAAATTTGTTTTCAAGCCAGATGTTAGTCAAACTTTTAGTTTGAACCAAAACATCGGTTGCACATCTGAAAAGATGAAGCATGGTTATAAAGAAACCATACTGAATAGCAACTG
>NZ_FNWN01000043.1:0-18619 GCF_900108415.1 Selenomonas sp. KH1T6 | reverse complement strand
TTGTCCTTCATAATGGAAGCCCCGGATACCGCATCCACCCCAGGTGGAAAATCCGTATTGCCTACCCGGCTGAAATACACCGTCAATACTCGCCCGGATACTTGAATCTTCTCCCCTTGTATGATGGTTTCTTTCTCCACCTTTACCTGATGAAACCAACGATCAAGATATGGCAAGCCAAAAATCCCCACAGTGGCCAGGACAAAGGCTGCTCCCAAAGCAATGAAGAACTTCCGTCCACGTATATACCTTCTGGCATGACACAGCAGATGGACGAAAAGCAAGACCAGTACACTAACAGCTGACAGCAAATGCACTGAACGCCAGTTCCATGCCTCCCCCAAATGTATCCATGAAAAGAGGTTGCGGGACAAAGCCATGCCAGAAACCGCCAGTATGGTGAGACCTACGGCAAAAAGGCATATGCTGGCCTTGTTCACCAATCTATGAGGTGAGTTCCTTCCTTTATGGAAATGCTGATAAAAACTTCGGTTTGCTGCATTATGAAGAACAACCAGCAAAAGAAAAATACACCCCAGCAGTTCATGAGCAAGACCAGGCAGGAACATGCCGCCTAACTCCAGGAAAAACAACAGCAGCAATACAATATCCAGTGATTTCTTCACATTTCTCCCCCTTCAGCACGAACTTGTGCCCAGCACAGGGTGTTTGGCATGCCTTAGTGCCCGCACCCGGATAAGCCGCAGAGCTTCATTTAGATCCACATCCAATCGCCTGCCAAACTAATGGTACATTATGAAGTAGTGTTCAGAATTGCGATAATACCCGCTTGTATATCGTGTAAATTTTCTCGTTCTTATTATCCTCGAAGGAGCTCGCCACCTATAGAGGTGGGTGACATTCTCTTCCGAGCTATTGTACTTGGCATGGGCTCCCACCATCCTGGGCTGCCTCCTCTTTTCTATGGTGCCATCCTTGCGGATGAGGTAATGATACCATATCCCTGCTCAGCCTCTGACTTCCTGATGAAATTTATGGATACCTTCGGCAATGGAGTCCTTTTCCGCCCAGGGGTTTTAAAGAAATCTTAATCCGCCGTCCCGAATCTACTCATGTACTGGCAACCCAAATTCCTGCCTTAATGCCCGGTAGCGTGCCAATTCTTTGTCTTTGACTGGCTTTGCTAAATCGTTGAAGGTGTGATGCATGACATCTGCATCCTTCAAAACTTCATCCATTGGCTCATCCTTTATCAATTTATCATCATGATGGTATATGGCTGAGCATATGATGTCAATTTCCCCTGGCTTGGCCAAACCATTTCTCAGCAGGATTTCCCTTGCCATCTCTGCTCCTCTATGCGCATGATCATCATAGGTTCCACTGACATAGGCCGCGATGTCATGCAACATGGCTGACATGCTGGCAAGCTCTGAATTCTCACCACGCTTCTCCGCTATCACTGTAGCAGCGAGGGAAACACCATAAAGATGCGCATAGGCACTTTCCAGCTTTTCTACATCTGCTATGCTTTTGCGCAGTTCGTTGCCAATGACTTTTCTAAGTTCTTTTATTCTACTCATTATGCCCTCCCCAGGAGTTTTCTTCCTTTTATCAGCATTCAATTCTCTTACGTGCCACGACACCCAATCCTTCTACTGTTATCACCTTCCGTAATAGCAAAACCGCCATATCTCTCTAAGCCGCTTAGTTACCCCTTGTGCTTCTTCCTAGCCCAGGTGACCATACCGGACGTACAGGCAGCCTGGTATCCCCAATAGAGCCAGTACGCATCCTTATTGTCACGTTGAGCTTGCGTCATCTCCATCTCTCACCGCTCCTCAGGCGTTATCCTTTTCCAGTTCAGACTTATGACTGCTTGTGTACTTATGAGCCTGACTTTCCCTCCATGCTCACATATCCGGCTGCTGACCATCATGAGCTTTCCATGCACAATCCGTAATCTTCATGCCGGTAAACACTGCTCTGAAGCTGGATTCCTCTGGACTACAGGCATAAATTCCGAATCTGATTCTTCCTGCCCCTTCCCACATATGGCACACCCGCATCTGAGAAAACCCCTTGCCATCAGCAGAGTATTCTATGCAATAGTCATCCTCTCGTCGGCTGAACCTATACCACATGGTTTTAATGTCGGCAGATATCGCTGTTGTAGCCCAATCAGAATATCCATGGTTTGTAACTACAGAACCAAGATGTTGGAATTGCTCATTCTCATATTCCACCGAAGCTTTGAGCCAGTTCTCCGAATCGAGATACATCACAATGCCGCACTGGTCAAATCGCTTATGACTCTCAGCAAAGTCTGTCTTCACAATGAATGAGAAGAACTTTTCTTCTGTTTCTGTCTGCAGTACAGGCGCATTATCATTGCGGAAGTGATAGTATGTCCTCTGCCACAAATCAGTATGTGGCATTGTTATGATTTCTATCCTATCCATCTCAATCATGTATTTGTCAGGTTCTCTGACCCATTTCCAGTCCATACCAACTGTCTCCTTGTGCTTATTTCACCAATTCTCAAACCGTTCATTTTTGTTTAGTTCCGCTATGCGAGCCATTTCTCCCTCGCTAAGCCGGAAATCATAAATATCATTGTTTTCACAGATATGCAATGTATTTTCTGATCCTGGTATAACTATATAGCCTGCTTGGATATGCCAGCGCAAAACAATCTGTGCTGGTGTTTTGCCGTATTTATGAGCTATTTCCTCTATGGTCTTGTTGGACAAAACCTTTCGAGTATTTCCCCGTCCTCCCAAAGGGTACCAGGATTCAACAACAGTGCCATACTGCCTCAGATACTCTTTCAGAGCTGTATTCTGATAGTAAAGATGATTTTCATTCTGTACCACAGCAGGAGTTATCTCCGCAATCCTGTTTATGCGTTCGAAGTCTTGAGGCGTGTAATAATTCGAAATGCCTATCGACCTGATTTTGCCTGCCCTCACGCCACGTTCCAGGGCTTTGTATACTTCCTCATCGTTAGCTCCCGGCTGGTGTATCAGCATCAAATCAATATATTCCACTCCAAGGGCAGACAGGGAATCATCAATGGCAGCATCAGCCCGCCGGTAGTCTCCCGGCATTATCTTGCTGGTGATGAACAAATCTTCCCGGCTAACTATCCCCTTCCGTATTACTTCCTTCACCCCCTTGCCTACTGCCTCCTCGTTGCCATAATACCTGGCCGTGTCAATCAGGCGATAGCCACACTCTATTGCAGTCTCCACAGCCCTCTCAGCCGTTTCTCCTCGCAGTGTCCACGTTCCAAGTCCCAGCACAGGCATCTCATAGCCACTGTTCAGCTTTACCATGGGACTGACTTTAACCGTCATGGCGGTATTCTCCTTTCCCTCCTCCGGCACAGCAGTTCTTGCAGATGTACATCCCATGCACAGGAAAATTACCAGCAGGCATGATGCCCAGCACATTTTTTCCAGCATCAATCTCCCCCCATCCTGAAGCCAGCTTTCGAACCCCCATAACTGTAGAAGGTTTTCCACTAAATACTCATTTATAAGGCGGGAGGTATATGTTCACCGCCTGCATTGTGCCCTTTAGGGTATTAGTAAATTAGGAACTCGCCACCTATAGAGGTGGGAGACATCTTCTTCCGAGTTATATACAACAGTCAACCTCTCATCGGTTCAATCTAATCTTTGCACCCTGTCCCCGTATATGGTTTTCCACTCATCACGCATGGAGACAGGCACCCAGCCATACTTCTCGCAGTTCTTCAGCATTTTTTCTGCCGAGGCTGGCTTGCCAAATTCCCTCTCTGTATCATCGCAGAGCAGCGAGAATACTATCGTCTTGTAATTAGGATTCGTGGCTGTGTAGTTGTACATGCTGAAATCGCCGCTGGAATTGCCGAATGCCAGAACAGGCTGCTTGCCAATCTCTCTTGCCATGACAGAAACCTTGTTCATATTGATATTCTTGACCTCGAACTCCCCCCGCACCACCTTGTCCTCTGTAGAAAAGACATACTCCATGCCATCCTTACCCATCTGGTCAGCTGCAACATAGCGGTAATCAGTCCCAAGGATATTGTCACTGTCCACAGGCAGCACTTCTGCCATGACACGAGTATACTGCCTATCTGCACCTGACACCAAGAATACTTTGAATCCATTCGCCCGAAGATAGGATAGCACTTCTACCATAGGCAGGAAATACGCCTCACCTATTTTGAGATTATTGAACCCTTCAACAGGCTTCCTCAGATACTTTTCCGTGTAAGCATTATACTCGTCCATAGTCATACCACCAAAGACAGAGGCGTGGGATTCGCAGGTCTTCAGCCTTGTGTCATTGGTCACCTTATGAGCATATATATCCCTTTCCACATCCTTGGCATTGGCTCTATCTCTGGCCGAGGCATTGTATTCTGAATCATACAGTGCCCTGTCCACCATCATGAGGAAGTCAAAGCAGAAGGGAGCTGTTTCACAGGCCAGCGTGCCATCTACATCAAACACAGCAATGCGGTCACGCTGTGGTATGAAATCCGAACTTTTAGTATTTGTCACCTCTTTCACATAGCTGCGTAGCCTGGCTAATGCCTGAGAATCTTTTTGCCAGTATTGGAAGTTGCTCCCCCTGGCATTGACCTGGATACTGGCAATCTCTTCCCTCGTAGCACCCTGAGCAGTGCCAGCCCATCCGGCTCCGATAGCTGCAGCAACACAAAGAGATGCAATGGTTTTGATATGCTTATTCATAAGAACCTCCATTTCTCTCTATTTCATGCTCCATCATAGGCAAACCGCCGTATATCGCCCAGCTTCCTGTATAGATTCTTGCCGGGACAGGCAGTGTCATTGAGGTCGCGATGCCCCACAATGACTCCCTTCTTCCTTGGATCCAGCCCATACTTCCGGCACAGCCACCTGCATAGCTCCTTCACCGATGCCATCTGCTTCTCGGTAGGCTGGCCAACATCGAAGTTCCCTGCCAGGCATACGCCTACGGAGGTTTGATTATGCTCATATGCATGTCTGCCCACCATTTCCGGCAGTCTGCCTTGCTCTATGGTGCCGTCCTTTCGAATCAGATAATGATAACCTATCCCTGACCAGCCGTTGTGCTCCTGATGGTACTTGTGAATGGCTGTAGCAGCAGAGTCCTTGTCTACATCAGGAATGCCCACATGATGTATCACAATGTACTCCGTCGCCTTTCTGTACTCGTACTCTGTGAACCGCAGGAACCCCTTGTATATCATAGGTTCCCTACAAGCCTCAGCCTCCGGCCAATTCGCATCCCATGCCATCATCCCCAGGAGGCACAAAACACTCTTTCGCACAAATTCCCGCCGGTTCAAGCTCCCCACCTCCTGCCTATACCATAAATCTATTCTGCGCCTTGACAATACTTTTGCTCACATCAACCATTTTCCCCATCATAGCCGCCTCAGGAACTCCTGATGCACTTCCTTTCTGAGAGCAGGCTGTCTATCCAGTATATCTCGCAGGAACTTCTGCGGCACAAAGACATTCAGCCAGCTGCGTCCCCCCATGGCTCTTAGGCTTCCTGGCGGCGGAATCCACAAAGGATTGGCTCTCTTATGCAGTGCCATGAATTCGTCAAAAGTCAGCTCCAGCTTTCTCCTGGCAGACTCCTTGCGCTTCTTCTCCTTCATCCGCCATTTAGCTTCCTCCGCAGACTGTTCCCAGCTTGCCAGTGCTGTCTTGTGCCCGTCAACCCACTGATTCTCGCCATAATAGGCATACCGTCCTTCAGCAAAGGAGAAGAAATCCACATACCTGCTCTTGTCTACCGTCCCGATAATTTCTCTGCTTTCGGGGTAGCCAGAAGTAATAACAGGCGGTATACCCAGTTCCTCCGTCAGCACTATCCCTCCCCGAATATCTCCGTTGGCATCCGAGTAAGTTACGGCACGACAGACCAAATAATCCTTTGTATAATTCACTTCCGGCCTCACCGCTATGTATTTGCTTAGGTCAGGTAGCATCACATTCACATGATCGCAGATCATGTTCGTGGAAGCCCCTGCTGGCACATAGGGACGGATATCTGTATATGTCAGATAGTCCAGGTGAGGATTGGCAAAATACCGGCCTCTGATGATGAACGGCTTGTCGAGCCTTGCCAGGGCCAGCAGCGTATTTCTGAAATAATTCCGACCATTCTTGCCCATATCCTCACCCCCATATCTATTTTATCGCACTTATGTCCCTTCGACAAACTACACCCCCATGGTATCCCAAGCCGCCTCAGGAACCTCTTCTGCCGCCAGCAGCCCATAATCACCACGCCTTGACAGCTATTCATCTTCTAGCAACTGCGCCAGTATCCTATCCCTCTGATTAAGAAACAACGATGTTACCTGATAACTCTCTGTCTCCTCATAAGACAATGAACCAATACCATTTTTGCTAAATCCCAAAATCTCTGCATATGGCATCCCCAACAGAATCGGCGAGTGTGTCACAATGAAGAACTGCGCTCCCCTCTTGGCACACATACAGATCATACGGAGCAGGGCCAGCTGTCTCTGAGGTGACAACGCTGCCTCAGGCTCATCCAGGAAATATAACCCATTCCCCTTGAATTGGCTCTCCGCAATCCTATAGAAACTCTCCCCATGTGATTTCTCGTGGAAATGCTCCGGCCTGCCTCCCGGCCCCCTGCTGTATTCATCTTCCTGGGTAGCCACATTGTAAAAACTCTCTGCTCTTAGGAAATACCCCCACTTAGGCTTCCTGATTCCCCGTACCAAACTTATGCAGTCACATAGCTCTGAGTGAGAATCATAGGTTGAGAAAGCATAATTCCTTGTCCCACCCTCAGGATTGAATCCCGAAGCCACCGCCAAAGCTTCAAGCAGGGTGGATTTTCCTGTACCATTTTCCCCAGCCAGAAGCGTTATAGGCATGTGAAAATCCAGCTCTGAAATCTGGGCGATAGCCGGAATATCCCTGAGGTAGCTGTCTTTCTCTATCTCATCCCATCTTATTCTGGCTTTTGCTATATACAGAGGTATCTCCATTTCAATCGTCATCCCCGCGCCGTTCCGTACATACATCATCCAGCCAGCCCTCATCATATGAGGGAGTATCACCCTTGTAGGGCACTGGCCTGGGCTTGCCCATCCTATACAGCTTACAATTCTTAGGCCCATAGCAGAAGCTCTAAAAACATTTGCCAATCTTGCTCTCCATATCTTGCGCCTACCCAATATATGCCATGTTCAAGTTTTTCTATAAATTATTGTATGACAAAGGTCATACTATTTCAACCGTTCCTAAGTTCACCTTATATTTTCTCCTTTTTCTCCGATATACATATAGAGCCATGTAACAGATACAAAGGAGGATTCCATGGAAATCAAACCGATACAGGCTGCTACTGCCTGGACTGACACGGGAAAGGATGCTGACAGCAAGGACAAGACACTACAGGCCAAGAGCAAATTCAGCACCATGCTCCGTCAGCTGGAGACCGGGGGAGCCATTACCGACACTGGGGAGAAGCCAGGTGAGGATACCACCACAGTGACTCGGGTAATGTCTGACGGTTCGGTACTGATCACCGTATATGAAAAGGACAAAATCGTTGCCCAGACCAAGACCCACTCTCCTCACCCGGAGGAAATCCCCACCATCCTCAGCACACGAGTGGAGCACTCCCTGCCCGATGACCCGGATGAGCAACAAAACGCCGGCATGTTTGACGTTCAGAGGCTTAACCTGCTGATGTAAAAGCAATGAAAGGACGCATGATGAAACTATCCAAGTTATGCCTATAGAGTGCATTGGCACAGCTGAAATAATCCCCTTAGTTGTGCTGCCTCTATCTGCCTATAATCAAAGTGGGGCTGCCGCATAAGTGATTTCACTCATGCAGCAGCCCCACTTTTTGATGGCCCCCTGTCCAAGGCATCAACTATTGCAGAACCTTCTCCATATGTACATGTGGACAATGCTCATCCATGTATATATTTCCCTTGGCCTGAAATCCCAGAGCCTCATAAAATCCTTTCACCTGAACCTGCGCCGATAGAGATACTATAGATGCTCCCGTATCCTTGATGTGCTGAAGGGCCATTTCAACAATGCGCTTCCCCATAGACTGGCCCCGGTATGCTTTTCGCACAGCAATACGGCCAATTATATACTCACCGGGAGCTTCCTCCGGAAAGAACCGACAGCAGCCTACGGCATCATCATCACTATAAAGCATCATGTGCATTGAATTGTTATCTATATCATCAAATTCAATCTCAAAGCCCTGCTCTGACACAAACACTTCCTGACGGATCTGTTTCTCATCATCCAGCAGTTGATTCGAGAATTCAGTATGTAACATATTGCCCTCCTGCCATCTTGCGCCTCAACCACTCTCTTAGCACCAGCGCATGATTTTCCTGATCATTCTTTGCCGCATATACAAGCGTGACATTTTGCGATTTCAGCTGCTCACTGCAGTTGCTGACAAAGGTTTCAGCAGCCTCATTAGTCTCCAGCTCTTCAAGATATGCCTGAGAGAACCCCTCAAAAGGCATATCCCCACGGTGATACAGGCGGCGGATTTCCGTACTGGGGGTGATTACCTTTGCCCATTCATCCAGCTGAGCGGCTTCCTTCTTTATCCCCCTGGGCCAAAGCCTGTCTACAAGTATCCTGTAGCCATCTTGTGGTTCGCAGGGTTCATACACACGTTTCAACAGCAATTCATGCTCCATTCGCCAGACCTCTTTCCTTGCTTGACCAGTTGCCCAAGCTTTTCCATTACCACTCCGCACAGGATTTCATCGTGATGACAACGACTTCCCTGCCAGATAATCAGCCAGTGCGTTGACAAGAGAGTTATCTACCTCCATGGAAAAAAGCTTTGATAATATTCCCTTCTTCTCCACGTTCTGCTGAAGCTTGATGTCCTGTTCTTCCACACCTGCCTTGCTCAGCAAATAGTCCAGAGCATCATAGAAGGTGCCTATTTCATCAATCAGATGATTCTGCAGGGCAAAATCTGCCGAGAAGGGACGCCCGTCAAAGATTTCCGGCACATCAGCTGGTATTTCTTTGCGGTTCTTCCTGACCGCTTCTTTGAATATTTCATGAGTTTCTTCGGCGTGTTCCTGCAGGAACTCACGCTCTTCCTCCGTAAGCTCCCTGAATGGGTTGCCGATGTCCTTCATCTTGCCTGCCTTAACCGTTACCTGCTTCACCCCCAACTTGTCGGACAGCCCGTTGATATTGGGCAGCTGCATGATAACGCCTATGCTGCCAGTCATGGATGTGCGGTTGGCAAAGATGTAATCACAGGCAGAGGCAATCCAGTAGCCCCCGGAACAGCATATGTCTGCAATAGAAGCCACTACAGGGATCCCCTTCTCCCGAACTTTCTCTATCATCATGGCCGCTTCCTCGGAGGTACCCGTGGTGCCGCCGGGTGTATTCAGGTGAATGATGACACCTGCAACCTCTTCCTTGTCTTTTCCGGCAATCTTATGCAGGGTCTTGATTACCTTCTGCATGTTGGTATTCTTTTTGCTCAGGGAAATTGATGACGAAGCAGCCTCGATAACTCCAAAGATGTCAATCACATATACTTTTTTCTTTTTGCTTCTGGAAAACATATCTTAATCCTGCCTTTCCCCTTAGTGAGTGTTACCGCCTGTACAAGAATTCCAGCCGTTCCCTGAGACCTTCGCTAAAATCTGCCAAGTCATCCAACGTTATTACCTTTTCATCCAGCAGCTACATGATGGTGAATATCATATTTGAGCGGCTCATGTCCATTATCAGCACACCAGCCTTTTTCTTATCCTTCTTCATGCGCTTGTCCAGTTCCCAGATCTTATCCGAGGCATTGCCGTCCCCAGACAGAAGGTCAATATATTCTCTGGTCAACTTATCAATGTAGTTCTCCTGCCAGTCTGCAACCATCTTGCGAAACAGCTTCCAATCCTTCTCCACAAATATGTCTTTATGCATAATCCCTCAACCTATATCAATCATACAGCCCGTCTAAATCGTGTCAGTATCCACCGTCACCAGATATCGCCGCTTATTGCCCTCACTGTAATCCTTGTCCAGACCCCAGGAAGCTATCTTCCCCTGCCTCTTCAAAAGCCCCAGTGCTTTTTCCTTGGTCCAAGGCAGCACTATAGAAACAGTAACATCCCCTAGCGGCAACAAGCAGCCATATTCCTCAAGGACAGCATCCTCAACAAGCTTCCACACTTCCTGCCGATGTTTCTCCAATTCATCTGTTCTATGCTTCTTCTCAGCCATCACTTATCACGCCCTGGTCATATTCAGAAAACAAACTTTGCCATCTTGCGGATTTTTCGCTCCGCCAGCCAGGCCCTGATGCTTATGCGCCAGTCAGCAGCAATATCCCTATAGGGTATGTAGTTGGATACCAGCCGCACATACCATTTGCCATGAAGCTTCCTGTTCTTCTTGGCCAGTATTGCCTCAACATCCAGGAAGGGCCTGCCCCAGTAGGGCACACCGCAGGTGGCTATGGCAAAGGTATAGGGAGATTCATAGATGGTCAGCTTCTCCAGAAACTCTTCCATCTGTAGCGGCAGACCAAAGTAATGCATGGGAAACACAAAGCCCACGCATTCCGCGTTGACAGAAGGGCTGTCCTCTGCCAGCGCCGCAGGAATATACCGAAGCTCCGCCTCTGGCAACAGTTCCTGCAAAGACTTGACCGTATAAAGTGAATTGCCTGTTGCTGAGTAGTAATAGATTACCGTGCTGATATCCGTATCCCCCTTAGAATTTCATACGTCCATTATAACGCCATTGTCCAAGTTTTGTCGAAGGCAGCCCCCTCTCAGCTACCATCTGCAGAGAAAGCAAAAGCCCCGGTTAATCCAACCAGGACTTCCATTTTACTGATCTATTACTTTTCTCTCTTACTGTTTGCCCAGCAGGTCTGCCAGCGTGATGCCAAAAAAATAATCATGCGTCATCTTATTGAACTCCTGCCACATAGGCAGGGTACGGCAGAAAGCCTTCCTGTCACATTGCTTTGCGCAATTTCCTGTACAGGATACTATGGCAAACTTCCCCTCCGTCAGTTCCAGTATCTCCCCCACTGTATAATCTTCCGGCGAACGGGTCAGCATATACCCTCCCCTTTTGCCGCGCAATCCCCTCAGCAGCTTGTGTTTCACAAGTTCCCTTATGACAATCTCCAGATACTTCTGGGAGATGCCCTGCCGTTTGGCAATATCTGCCAAAGGAATGAATCGGTCAGATTCCTGCTCAGCCAGGTCAAGCATGACCCTGAGAGCATATCTGCCTCTCGTAGATACCATAATATCACCTGCCTATTTTTGTATTACCTATTATAGCAATAGGTAAATTTCTTATCAAGTTTTATTTTCCTATTGACATACTAGGTTAATAAGTTTATTATAGGCATACATTTTTTTTTCCAAAGTTGCAAGCAAATAAACACTTAACAAACGAGGTGAGCACATGGATGAAACAACCGTAAAAAGTTACATAGGAGAGGTTTTTGCCTGGCTTCACGCACACCCGGAGCTTTCTTATGAAGAACATGAGACAACCACCAAGCTTAAAGAGCTGTTGAGCCGTAACAAAATCAAGCTCCTGGAACTGCCCCTGCCTACAGGTGCAGCTGCTGAAATCGGCAGTCAGGACGGGCCACTGGTTGCTCTTAGAGCAGACATAGATGCACTGCCCATCACAGAAGAAACAGGCCTTCCTTATGTTTCAAAGATTGAAGGCAGGATGCACGCCTGCGGACATGACTTTCACACTGCTGCAGTACTGGGAGCAGCTTTGCTCCTGAAGGAAAAAGAATCAGCACTTCCCGGCAAGGCACGTATTATTTTCCAGCCAGCTGAGGAAGCCCCCGGCGGAGCAAAGAAGGTGCTGGAGACAGGCATCCTTGATGAGGTTCAAGCCATCTTCGGAATACACACCTCTCCCCTTTTCCCAGTAGGAACCCTGGGGTTAAGCTCAGGGCCTGTAATGGCAGCAGTAGATAGATTCGTCCTTCGTTTCCAAGGCACAGGCACTCATGCAGCCCACCCTGACCGGGGAGTAGATGTCATCCCTCTGGCTGCTCACTTCATCAGTGCTTTGCAGACCATCGTAAGTCGCAACTCTGACCCCTTTGCTGCAAATCTTGTCAGCATCACCAGAATCACGGCTGGCAATACCTGGAATGTACTGCCGGAAACAGCCGAACTTGAGGGAACAGTCCGCAGCCTGACCCCGGAAAACAGGCAGCTCATAAAAGACAGACTGTATGCATTGGCGCAGAACGAAGCCGAGGCTTTTGGAGCCAAGGTTGCGATTGACTGGATTCAGGGGCCGCCTCCCACTATAAACGATAAAGCATGGACGGATTTCTTCCTGGATATTGCCCGAAAACAAGGTTTTACCTTGCAGGAGGCGCCTAAATCATTAGGTGGAGAGGATTTCGCCTATTATCAGGAAAAACTGCCCGGCGTGTTTGCCTCCATCGGCACGGGGCTGTCAGCTCCCAATCACAACCCAAAATTCAAAGTTGACCCTGCTGCCCTGCTGCCCGCTGCAAAACTTCTGGCAGCTATTGCCGAAGGCGCACTAAGGAGGCTTGCCAAATGATCAGATTCGAAAACGTCAGCAAAGACTTCATCAGTGGCGACAAGCAGGTCAAAGCCCTTGAGCAGGTGAACCTCACCATTCCCGATGGAGACATATTCGGCATCATCGGTTTCAGCGGGGCAGGAAAATCCACTCTGCTGCGCATGGTAAATGCCCTGGAAGTGCCCACCTCCGGCCATGTGGAAATCAATGGCCAGGATATAGCTTCCCTTAACTACCGTGACCTCAGGCATGTCCGTCAAAAAATAGGCATGATTTTTCAGCAGTTCAACCTGCTGGAGTCAAAAAACGTTTTTGACAACATAGCTATCCCTTTGCTGCTGCAAAAGCACTCAAGAGAGGAAATAAATGCCAGAGTGAACGAACTGCTGGATTTCGTAGAACTTTCCGACAAGGCTGAAGCCTATCCCTGGCAGCTATCCGGTGGACAAAAGCAGCGCGTAGGAATCGCCAGAGCACTGGCCACCAAGCCTGATATACTGCTCTGCGATGAAGCCACCAGTGCCCTTGACCCGGAAACCACGGATTCCATCCTCAAACTTCTGGAAAAAATCAACTCCTCTCTCGGTCTTACCATACTGTTCGTCACCCATCAGATACAGGTGATACAGAAGCTTTGCAAGCACGTAGCTGTCATGGAAAAAGGCCGGGTAGTGGAAACCGGCACCGTATTGGATGTTTTCAGTGCGCCCAAAGAACCCATGACCGAGCGCTTTGTACAGACAGTCATCCCTGACCATCTGCCAGAGCCGTTGTGCCAGGCATTGAAAACTGACAGTCGTCCTTTCAAGCTGCTGAAGCTGAGATTTCTGGGAGACAATACCCGGGAGAACCTGCTCTACAGTCTAAATACCCGGCTGGGGCTTGAAACCAGCGTCCTCTTCGCTTCTGTGACTGAGATACAGCGGGAGGTTTTAGGAATCTTCATCATACAAATCTTTGGCCCTGAGAAACGGCTGCAGGAAGCCGCAGCTTACATGCAGTCCCGGGGCGTTAAGTGGCAGGAGGTGACTCTTTGATGGATTTAGGTGTACCTTACTCACAAATTGGGCTGGCAGCAGAACAGACTCTGTACATGGTTTTTGTTTCCCTGGCCATTGGCACAGCCATTGCTATGGTTCTGGCCGTGTTGCTGGTGTTGACAGCTTCCGGGGGAATCCTTCCCCATCGAACCTCTTTTGTGGCCCTGAATACGGGCATAAACATCATCCGCAGTGTTCCCTTCATCATCCTGATGGTTTTTATCCTGCCCCTGACCAAGCTGCTGGTGGGTACAAGAGTAGGAACCACGGCAGCACTGGTACCTTTGGTGGTCTTCATTGTACCCTATCTCACCCGGCTATTTGAAAACTCCCTGCTGGAAGTCAACAAGGGTATCATTGAGGCCGCCCAGGCCATGGGAGCCTCATACTACGAGATAGTCCGCTATTTCCTTCTGCCTGAGGCAAAGGGGTCCCTGATTCTTTCAGTCACTACTGGAACTATCGGTCTCTTGGGAGCCACAGCCATGGCCGGTGCCATCGGCGCTGGTGGTGTGGGAGATCTTGCATTGACTTACGGCTATGAACGGTTGAATTTTCCCTTGATGCTGTTCACCGTCATTGTACTTATTGTTTTCGTTCAGATAATCCAAAGCATCGGCAATCACTTTGCCGCAAAATCAAGAGGTCACTGACCATTAAAATACATGAAGAGATATGAATAACAAAATCTAGGAGGCGTTCATTATGAAATTCATCAATTTTAACAAAGCAGGAATCCTTGCTCTGGCGCTGGCTGTAGGTGTTTTTGCCGCCGGCTGCAGCAGTGAAAATGCCCAAGGCAAGCAGGATTTGGTTTTCAGCAAATCCCAGGGACCTTACTCAGAACTCTTTGAAAACGGAGTGAAGCCCATCCTGGAGAAAAAGGGCTACAAGATTGTAGGCAAGGATATGTCAGATCTCCTGCAGGCAGATGTGGCACTCAGCGAAGGTGAAGTGGACTTCAACGTTGAGCAGCATACCGCCTACATGGAAAACTTCAACAACAAGCAGGACGGACATCTTGCTGCCCTCACTCCCATTCCCACTGTACCAGCAGGCATCTATCCGGGAGCAAAGAACTCCCTGGGCGATATCTCCGATGGTGCAAAAGTCGCAGTTCCCAATGACGCATCAAATACCGCCAGAGCCTATGCACTCTTACAGAAAGCTGGCTGGATCAAGCTTGACCCCAATAAGGACTTATCCACGGTCACCCAGCAGGACATCATAGAAAATCCTCATCACATCCAGTTCACGGAAATGAAATCCCTCAACATCCCTGCTGTGCGCGAGGACTTTGATTTCATCGTCATTACCGGCTCCATCGTCTACAATGCCAAGATTGACCCCTCTACTGCTCTCCTGACCGAGGATATCCTCCCCCACCTTCTCCTGCAGCTGGTGGTAAACGAAAAAGACAAGGACAGCCAGTGGGCCAAGGATATTGTAGCTGCCTACCACTCAGAGGAATTTGCCGAGTACATGAAGAAAAACAACAACGGGCTTTGGTATGTGCCGGAGGTAAAATAAAATGCATGACCATACATTGGAAGTCCACGGTGCCCATGCCTATGAC
The DNA here is from genome assembly GCF_900108415.1 of Selenomonas sp. KH1T6. Lineage (NCBI taxonomy): Bacteria > Bacillati > Bacillota > Negativicutes > Selenomonadales > Selenomonadaceae > Selenomonas > Selenomonas sp. KH1T6. Next base: position 3,428 of record NZ_FNWN01000043.1, on the reverse strand, counting down.
AGCACGGGTGCAATCAGCCAGCCTATTTATCTGTCTTCTACTTTCCGCCATCCTGGCTTTGGCAAAAGCACTGGCTATGACTACGGACGTGTTGGCAACCCTACCCGGGATGCCCTGGAGAAAACTATTGCCCGCCTGGAAAAGGGAGACCGTTCCTGGGCTGTCTCATCTGGCATGGCTGCCATAAACCTCGTACTCATTCTTTTCGACCCAGGCGATCATGTCCTTCTTTCAGAAGATCTATACGGTGGCACTGTGAGACTGGCCAATGAAATCTATGGTCACTATGGTATAGATTTTGAGTATGTGGACACTACGGACCTTGCCCTGTTGGAATCCAGGGTGCGTCCAAACACCAGGGCTATCTTTATCGAGACACCTTCCAATCCCATGATGTTCATCACGGACATAGCAGCAGCCAGCGAAATAGCCCATAAAGCCGGAGCGTTCCTGGTAGTTGACAATACATTCCTGTCGCCCCACTTCCAGAAGCCTCTGACCCTTGGTGCAGATATGGTTGTTCATAGCGGCACCAAATATCTCTGCGGGCACAACGATGTCATTGCAGGTTTTTTGGTAGTAAAGGACGGTTCCTCAAAAGAAGCGCAACGCCTGGAGATGCTGGTAAAATCCGAAGGTCCCAATATGTCCAGCATGGATGCATGGCTCATGCTCCGCAGTCTCAAGACTCTTGGGATACGTGTAGAACGTCAGGCACAGACTGCCCTCTCTATAGCCCATTGGCTCCGGGAGCACCCCCAGGTTACAGAGGTGCATTATCCCGGTCTGCCAGATTCTCCGGGCTACGAGGTGCAAAAGAAGCAAGCTTCCGGTAACGGCGGCATGCTCTCTTTTAAAGTGACTTCAGCAGAGCTGGCTAAATCCATGCTTGAGCGGCTGAAGCTCATTGCCTTCGCTGAGAGCCTGGGAGGCGTAGAAAGCCTGCTTACTTATCCAATTGCCCAGACCCATGCAGAAATGCCAAAAGAATTATTGGCACGTACCGGCCTCGATGACAAGCTGCTGCGCTTCTCCGTGGGGCTTGAAGATAAGGAAGACCTGATAGAAGACCTGAAACAAGCATTAGAGGTGTAGAACATGGAAAAATTTGATGAAGTGATCAATCGCCGGGGAACGTCCTGCATCAAATATGATTTTGCCGAAGAGCGAGGACTTCCAGCGGATGTGCTGCCCCTTTGGGTAGCCGACATGGATTTCCGTTCCCCGGAGCCTGTTATCACAGAGCTTGCTAAACGCAGTCAGCATGGCATTTTCGGCTACTCAGGCATCAGGGATGACTACCGTGAGGTGCTGTCAGACTGGTTCCGCCAGCAACATAACTGGAATCCTGATATGAAGAGCCTCATCATCACCCCGGGGGTTGTATTTGCAATCTGCACAGCCATACGGGCCTTTACTCAGGAAGATGACGGAGTGCTCATCTGCCCGCCTGTCTATTATCCTTTCTCCGCTTCCATACGAGACAACCACCGCAGACTGGTGGAAAGCACGCTGGTTGAGAGCAATGGACGCTATGAGATTGACTTTGTAGACTTTGAGCAGAAAATCATCGATGAGCAGGTAAAGATGTTTATCCTCTGCAGTCCCCACAATCCGGTGGGACGAGTCTGGACAAAAGACGAACTGTCACGCCTTGCTGAAATCTGCCAGCGCCATCATGTGCTAGTAGTAGCAGATGAAATCCATCACGATTTCATTCGCCCAGGGCATCAGCATACAATCTTCTCCACACTCTCTGATGCAGTAGCCAATAACACCATAACCTGCACCAGCCCCAGCAAGACCTTCAACCTTGCGGGCTTGCAGCTTTCCAATATCTTCATACCAAATGAATCCCTGCGCAGGAAATTTAAGCAGGAGCTGCTTGCCACAGGCTATGGCGAACCGAATATTTTCGGCATGACAGCAGCCAAGGCAGCCTATGGGCAGGGACTCCCCTGGCTTACAGAGCTGAAATCCTACCTAGAGGAAAACCTCCAACGCACCAAGAATTACCTTGCCGCCAACTTGCCAAAAGCCCGCCTTATAGAGCCAGAGGGAACTTATCTCATCTGGATTGATTTCTCGGCCTATAATCTCTCTGATGAAGTACTTGATGACCTTATCATCAACAAAGGGAGAGTCTGGCTGGACAGTGGCCACATCTTCGGTCCAGGCGGGCAAGGCTTCCAGCGCATCAACATAGCCTGTCCCTGGCAAGTGCTATCTGACGGCTTATCCAGGCTTGACAAGGCTTTTGCCACAATATGACATAAAAAGCGAAGTATCCTTTCAACAGATACTCCGCTTTTTTCTTGCTCCCTTGGCTCAAGAACTTATTGCCAATCATCACAAACCATCACAGAAAAACCGCCTTCATCCCAACCCTGTTATATTACAGGGGTATTTTTTGCCCGCCTCAGTCTACCGCAGGTGGAGTCCTCCGGCAAGGGAAGCTTCGCCGTCCCTGCGGGCCGCCCTTGCCTACAGCCCCCTCCTGCGGTAACGCCTGTGCGTCAAAAAATAAAATGTGGCGTGGGGGCAGAGGCTCCCGGAAAGGAGTTTTTCTCATGAACCAGTTAGAGCAGAAGGACATCAGCATCTTGGCAGTGCATAAATTCAATGACCCAAAGGGTATTGGCTTCAAGGCCACTGTACAGAAGGCATCCATGGCAGATTTTCTAAAGGAAGCACGGGAAATCATAGGCTGCAACACTCTCGAACAATTCCCCTTCCAGCATGAGGGCACCAGTTTCATGGTCTGGTTTGATGGGGATATAGCGGACAAGCCTGAGCTTCCCCTTCCCTCCCTGTTAGTTGGCACGATTGGCGTCGATGAAACCTGTATTCTGGTTTTCGGTGATTATATCATCACCCGCACCAACGAAGAACATGATTTCATAGGCATAGAACCCACTGACGCGGAAAAGCTCAGGGATTACACCATAAACAGAAGCCATGCGGCTGTATTAGGCGTAAAGATGGGGCTCTTCCGTCGCAAGAAGTCTGCCTAACCTTCTCTCTTGCTCAGGCAGGGATGACTGAAAATTTCAGTCATCCCTGCCCCTACAAAATAACATGACCATTACAAAAATATGGTATAATTACAGCAAAGGAGAGATTACACCATGCCTTATACCATCAAGCCCTGGGAAGAGCTTACTATCCAGGATGACTATATGTTCAAGCTCATTATGCGCCGGGAACGCATCTGCAAGCGCATGCTTGAGAAAATCCTCAAAATCAAAATCCATCACATAAAGTATCTTGAAGAAGAAAAGACCATCAACGCCACCTACGAGAGCAAGGGCATCAGGCTCGACGTATATGTTCAAGATGATAAAAATTCCGTATACAGCATTGAGATGCAGGTACGCAAGCCGGACGGCGAAGGCCTTTTCCGCCGTACTCGCTATTATCAGTCCCTC
>NZ_FNWN01000015.1:0-73507 GCF_900108415.1 Selenomonas sp. KH1T6 | reverse complement strand
GATGCAATGACATCACATGTATCCGTTGTATTTGCAAGGTATATGATGTTGTCACTAGAGCAGCGCCGGAATGTCGATAAACGGAGCATAGGTGAGCTATTCTATCTCGCTTATGACGAATTGCAGGATCTGCGTTATCTCGATGCCTTGGTGTTGCTCTTGAAAGAACTTATTGCTACGGTAAAGGGAAAGACGTTTTTTATGGAAAAGGAACTGGACATGATGCTCGATTTGTTCTTGGAAAATCTGCCGAATTTATGGAACAAGTGTTTGAAACGCTGTGCATGAGGTAGACTTTCTAGGAGTCATGGCTCTACACCGCACACAGGTGCTGGCCTGTTTCTCTTGTGCGAAGTTTGAGTTATTGTAAAAAGCATACCCTGCTGTCTTATAGAGCACCTTATCCGGCACATTCGGCATAGCCGCCACCTTATCCAGCACAGCCTGCTTCGTCTGTTCCAGCGCACACTCAAACCGACGGATAATCGTCATGGGGATAATGACATTCTTATATTTGTCGCTCTGATAGGGGCCACGCAGCTTATTGGCTATAGACCAGATGAGATTGACTTCCTCAGTAACATCCACGGGAGTATCATCCCAGATAACATTCTTCATCTTATTATTTGCATCTTGTGACAACATTATTACACATCCTTAAAAAAATTGCCGCCCTTACAGCGGCGACAATTATAACTACAACTCCTACTTCACAGGCACAGCCTTCAATTCATTTGTAACCGCCCTTGCAATAAAAGCATTCAACGACATTCCCAAAATTTTCGCTGCTACCGTGGCCTGCTGATGAAGCTCTGGCTGGAAACGAACATTGAATTTCCCCGAATACGGCTTCTCCGGCTCCACACCATCCTGGGCACACCAATCCAAATAATCATCTACAGATTCCTTGAAAGCTGTCTCCAATTCTTTTACAGAATCACCTTGGAAAGTTATCACCGAACGAGTGTTGATTACCTCTCCCGAAAAAATATGATTCTCTTCATCGTATTCTACTTTTCCGATATACCCCTTATAGTTCATCAATCGTCACCCCCGCATTGAGCAAAAATCTGCGCATAGACTTAATAGCCCCCTTGTCGGTTGTATTTTCTGGGTGAGGCCTGTGAAACACAGCACGCTCACCATTAAGAAGTATACGAATCCGGGAGCCATTTCCTTCTGTTATTACAGCCCCTGCCGCCACCAGCAGAGCCTCTATATCTGACCATTTCACATTTGACCTGACCGGGTCACTGTAAATAGCCTTATACGTCTGTTTATGTTTATTATTCATATCTCAATGGTATCACTTTTTGGTACTTAGGTCAATGAAATAAAAATATCCCTGTAAGGATAACCAATCCAAAGGCACCCTTACAGGGAAACATATCATTATCTATAAATTTTCTTCTTCCACCTCAGCCGTGAATTCTTCCACTGCCTCCCGGCAGACGGAGGTGCCGAAGCCCTGCCTGTAAAGGCTGGCCAGCATCTTCTGCTGGTCAGCGGAGGGCTTGAATTTCAGGCTCAGGTTCTTCAGGGCCGCCTTCTGTTCACGCTCAAAGGTATCACTGGGCACGCACTGCCTGACCAGGCTGCCCTCGAATCCTCTTTGCTGGAGCTTGAGGCATATTTGCCGCACTGAGCTGCGGCTTTCGCGGTAGAGATAGTCAAACTGCCGCTGGCAGGCATCTTCGTCATTCAGGTAATGCTTTTCGTGAAGCCTCGCCATAGCGGCGTCGATTTCTTCCTCCTCATAGCCCTTGTGGGCGAGCTTTTCCCGCAAGCGCCTTTCGCTCTGCTCCTGACGGGCCAGCAGATCCACCGCATACATGAGGGCGGTTTTCTTATTCATCCTCAGCCTCAACCTCATCCTCGGCGGACTTCATGGCCTGGGCCACTTCGGTGTTGGCTTCCGTCTGCTGGGATTCCATGAGCTTCTGACGAATCTTCTTCTCGATTTCCTCACAGGTCTCGGGGTTCTCTGCCAGATACTTCTTGGCATTTTCCTTGCCCTGTCCCACGCGGGTGCCATTGTAGGAGAACCAGGCGCCGCTCTTGTCGATGATGTCAAGTTCCACGCCCATGTCAACCACGCAGCCCAGGCGGGAAACGCCCTCGCCGTACATGATATCGAACTCTGCCTGCTTGAAGGGGGGCGCCACCTTGTTCTTCACCACCTTGATGATGGTGTGGCTGCCGATTACATCCTGTCCCTGGGTGATCTTATCCTTCTTGCGCACATCCATGCGCACAGAGGAATAGAACTTCAGGGCACGGCCGCCAGTGGTGGTCTCCGGGTTGCCGAACATGACGCCAACCTTTTCACGAATCTGGTTGATGAACACCACCACCGTGCGGGACTTGCTGATGATGCCCGTGAGCTTACGCATGGCCTGGCTCATGAGACGGGCGTGGAGGCCCACGTGGCTGTCACCCATCTCGCCCTCGATCTCTGCCTTGGGCACCAAAGCTGCCACGGAGTCCACCACGATGATGTCCAGGGCGCCGCTGTGCACCAGGGCGTCCACGATGTCCAAAGCCTGCTCGCCGGTGTCCGGCTGGGAAATCAGCAGGTCATCGATATTTACTCCCAGCTTCTGGGCATAGATGGGGTCAAGGGCGTGCTCTGCATCAATGAAAGCCGCGATGCCGCCGTTCTTCTGGGCCTCGGCAATCATGTGCAGGGTGACGGTGGTCTTACCGGAAGACTCAGGGCCGTAGATTTCCACAATACGTCCCCGGGGCACGCCGCCTACGCCCAAAGCAATATCCAGGGGCAGGATGCCGGTTGGTATGACTTCCACGTTCATACTGGACTTGGCATCCCCCAGCCGCATAATGGAGCCCTTGCCGAAATCTTTTTCAATCTGTTTCAGTGCTGAAGCCAGGGCGGCCTTGCGCCCTTCCATGTCGTCCAGGGCGGGCAGCTCCCTCTGTACTGTCTTTTCCTTTGCCATTAATTTTTCGCTCCTCTCTAGTGAAAGGCGGCTAAACAGCCGCCTTTTCGAACCTATATTCTATTTTACACTATATCTACTGGTTTTGCCAACCATTAACAGCAAAATAAGACGGCTTCACAACCCCCGTACATCTGTCACGATGCCATTTTTCGTATAGACGTAGATATTGCGGCTGTTGTGCCGGAAGACGTACTGCTTGGGCTCGTCCTTGTCCGTACCTTCATTGACGTACAAAGGCTGGCCGAAAGCCGGCACCAGCTTGCTCTCCTGGTCGCCTTTGGCAATCAGTCCGTACTCCCCCTGCTCCATCTTTTCCTTATGCTCAGCCATATCCCGGGCATCCTGCTGGGATTTCTTGTCCCCTTCCGATTTCATGGCCAGGATCATATTGCGCACAGGCAGGATTTTTTCTGCCAGTGTCCCGGCATACTGGGCAGGGATAGCCAGGGCTGCTTCCACCATGGGTCCGTCCTGGGCTACCACGCGGCTGCTCAGCCCTTCCTCATGGCGTGAAACAGCCAACAGCAGTTTCGTATAGGAGAGCAGTACCGGCACATCCGGATACTTCTCCACCAGGATATCAGCCATGTGGCCGTTGCCGTCAATGGCCTCCAAATCCTGCTGAGCTGCCTTGAGGCTCCTTATGTCCGCATTCTGCAGGGAGACCGCCCTCAGAAGCACCACAGCTTCCTGATAGCTTGTCTCTGCCTGCTCCAGCGTGCTGCTCTCGTAGGAGCTGACCTGGGCTTCTACCGCCTGCTGGCTGGAGTCCCGGAACATGCAGACTCCGTAGCTTCCCACAGCCACCAAAAGAGACACCATCAAAATCAGCACAGTCCCCGCCTTGCGCCTTCCCCGGCGCACAAACGACACTGCCATGACCAGAACTGCCAGCAGGAGCAACACCAGAATGCCCCCTGCTGCATATATAAGGTCTGACATATAATTCCCCCATTTACTTATACATACCTTCTGTCCAAAAAGAAAATTCCTACTTTATAATGAAATTTCCTTTCAATACCATTTAAAATATACCATAAAATCATCTTTCATGTCCAATCCAATAAAGGGGAGCTGCCTCCCCCTGCTGTCAATATTCCACCTCATAAAGGTACAGCCCACAGGCCGGAGCCGTGGGGCTGGCCTTGCCACGGTCACGGGCTTCAAGGATTTCCCCGAAACGCCGGGGCGTGATCCTGCCCTTGCCCACATCCACCACCGTGCCCACGATATTGCGCACCATGTGGTAGAGGAAGCCGTTGCCATGAATGACAAATTCCAACATCTCCCCCTCGCGTTCCTCAATATCCGCCCGGTAAAGGGTACGCACAGGGCTCATGGGAGCGCCGCCAGCTGCCCGGAAGGAACTGAAATCATGGGTACCCAGAAGCATGGAGAGGGCCTCCCTCATGTCAGAAAGGTCAAGGGGACGGTTCACATACCAGGCATAGCGGTCAGTGAAGGGATTCCTCACCGCCCCCTGCTGCACCCGGTAGAGGTAGGTCTTGGACTTGGCGCTGTGCCGGGCAGAGAAGTCATAGCCCCCTTCCCAGGCCTCTACCACCGTGATATCTTCCGGCAGCAGGCTATTGGCGGCCTGCACGATCCTCTCCGTGGGAATCCTGCCGTTGGTGAAGAAGTTCACCACCTGGCCGTAGGCGTGCACCCCTGCATCCGTGCGGCCGGCTGCCGCCATCTCTATGGAATCGCCGAACATCTTGCCCAGCTGCTTTTCCAGCACATTCTGCACCGCCACCACTGGAGGACTCTGGCGCTGGAAACCGTGGTACCTGGTGCCGTCATAAGCTACCTTCAGGCAGATATTGCGGCTCCTTTGCTTCATTTCCTCTTTATGCTCGCGTTTCAATTTGCTTTTTCACTGCTCCTGCATTCTTACTTACAAAAAAATCAAGGCGGAGCATCTGCTCCGCCTCTGATTCTAAACTATGGCTTCTCTTATTGCAAGGCTTCCTTCAGAACCTTCATGTTTTCCCTCATGGTATTGAGGTAGGCATCCTTTGCTTCCGGCTTCGCCTCTCCTGTCACCACCGGGTCCAGCTGATAGAGCTTCGCTCCCGTTTCCCGGGCAATAGTCTCTGCTGCCACAGGAGAATACTGGGGCTCTGCAAAGAGGACTTTCACCGGCAGAGCCTTCACCTGTGCAATGAGTTCCTCCAGTTCCTTGGGAGATGGCTCCGTGCCCGGCTCCCGCTCCACCACGCTGACTATGTTCAGCCTGAACTCCTTGGCCAGGTAGGGGAAAGCTTCATGGAAGGTCACGATATCCTTGTGGGGCAAAGTATCCAGCTCTCCGTGCATTTCTTCACGCAGGTTCATCAGCTTCTCCACATAAGACATGGCATTATCCCTATACTGCTTTTCATGGGCAGGGTCAGCCTCACAGAGCTGGCTTGTAATGGCCTTCACCTGCTCAATGGCGTAGGTCACGGACAGCCATACATGGGGATTTTCCTCATCCCCGTCTTTCAGGAAATTGATCTTGTCGCTCTTGGAGGCATCGATGATCTTAAGATTCTTCTGCTGGGAGGCAACCTTGTCCAGGAAGCTCTCCATGCCCCCTCCGTTCACCACAAAAGCATCAGCGCTTTCCAAAGTCTTCAGATCCTCGGTGGTGAGCTGGTAGTCGTGCAGGCAGCCGGTCTGAGGCTTGGTCATGTTCACCACCTTAATACCTTCCACCCCGTCAGTGATGTTCAGCACATCAATATACATAGGGTAAAAAGAAGTGACAATCACAAACTCCCCGTCCTTGCTCCCTTTCTGGGCCTCTTGCCCTCCGCAGCCCGCAGCCAGCAGGGAAAGCATCACCATCATGACGCACAGTACATACTTAAATCTTTTCAAATGAATACTCCTTCCTACGTTCTTCCCATACAAAGAGGACGCTGATATCGCACCAAAGCACTGATATCGGCGTCCTCTGCTTATTCCCAAATACAATACATCAGGCCTCTCAAAAGACCTACACTATCAGTATAGCAAACCTGTCAAGAGGTGAAATTTCAGTCAGGGCTGGTCTGGGTAATGGTATAGCTTTCCGGGTGGAAGTCCGGGCGGGCAATGACCTTGAGGTCAAAGGCAAACTCTGCTGCCAGGTTCATGAGCAGCTGGTTGGCCCCCAGTTCGTCAGCCACGCTGTCATGTACTTCTATGTCATAGCCGTCCACCGCATGGCACTTCTTCTCCAGCCGCCGTATATCCCGGCTGATGCGGATGCTGACAGTCTCGGGAGACTCCACCCGCCCCCTGCCGTGGCAGACGGGGCACTCGGCGTAGATAAGTGTCTCCAGATTGGTGCGTGACTTCTTCCTGGTGATTTCCACCAGACCAAGACTGGTAATGTCCACAATGGTCATCTTCGTGCGGTCTTTGGACGTAAGCTCCCGCAATCTCTGCAGGAGGCTTTCCTTCTGCTCGGCCGCATCCATGTCGATGAAGTCCACGATGATGATGCCGCCGATGTCCCGCAGGCGGATCTGCTTCATGATTTCCGCCGCCGCCTCCAGATTCATCTGATAGACGGTATCCGAAAGATTGGAGCGGCCCACAAAGCTGCCGGTGTTCACATCGATAACGGTGAGCGCCTCGGTCTTGTCTATGACCAGAAAGCCCCCGTTCTTCAGCTCCACCTGCCGGTCTCCCAGCTTCTCCAGCTCCCTTTCCACCTGATATTCCTTGAAAAGGGGGCGCTTGCCCTCGTAATACTTCACCCGGTCAGCCAGCTCCGGGGTCAGGGCCTCAGCCAGTTCCTTCACCCTGAGGTAGGCCTGGCGGTCATCTACTACCAAAGCGGAGATATCCTCCGTCAGCTGGTCTCTCACCCAGCGGATCAGCAGGTCTGCGTCACGGTAGAGAAGAGCTCCCTTGCGCTGTCCCTTGAGCTTGAAGCGGGCCAGGATGGAGTTCCAGATGCGGAGCTGGGCTTCGGCATCAGCTTTCAGCTCCTCTTCACTGGCCCCTGCCGCCGCCGTGCGGATGATGAGGCCCATGCCCTCAGGACAGATGCGCCCTGCAATATCATGCAGCCTGCTCCGCTCTCCTTCATCTGTAATCCTGCGGGAAAGGCCGATATAGGCTGCCGTGGGCATCAGCACCAGCATCCTGCCGGGCAGGGAAATGTGCATGGTAGCCCGTGGACCCTTGGTGCCCACGGCATCTTTCACAATCTGCACTGGCAGTATCTGTCCGATATGGATTTTCTGGTGGGGCAGCTGGCGGGCCTCCCCCTCGCCGTAGGGCAGGCCGTCACCTATGTAGAGGAAGGCGTTTTTCTCTCCTCCGATATCCACAAAGGCCGCCTGCATCCCCGGCAGCACGTTCTGCACCTGCCCCCGGTAGATGTTGCCCACCAGGTGGGCCTGGCTTGCCCGTTCAAATTCCACCATCTCCAGTTCGCCGTCGGCGTCACTTACCATGGCCAGCCGGGTTTCCTCCGGCACCACATTAGCCAGGATGGTCTTCATTGCTGTACCTCCAAGAGTGTTTTTAACGCCTTCCCCTTGAGGGGAAGGTGGCAGCCCGAAGGGCTGACGGATGAGGTGGCCTGCTATGCAAAAGTTTCTTCAACGAGACACCTCATCCACCGCCTTCAGCGGTTCCCCTTCCCCTAAAGGGGAAGGCTTTTAGGTTAGTTCACTAAATCAATCAGCCTGCGCCCCTTGCCCATGAGAGCTGTGCGCTCGATGCGGGCCTGATGGGGCTGGGCCTTGAGGCCGAAGCTCTCCACAATCACCGTGAACACCTCCAGGGGCTTCACGCTGCCCTCGGGAGTGACGGAAATGTCGAAGTCCAGCTGCAGCTCGCCGTCAGCCATGGCAGCTTCCACCGGCTTCATCATATACTGCTTGGTTTCAATCTCCCGCTTCTTCTTGGGAGTCACCCGGTTGTAGACGGCCTCAGGCGCCTTGTTATAAGCCGCGACGGCAGCCATGGCTTCTTCCTCCGTACCTTCATAGGGAACCACCAGGCTGTAGCGGGCCTCGTCAGTCTGGGCCATCAGGGCAGGAGCTTTCTCCTTCAGGAGCTTCAATTCCCTGACTTCCACTCCCGGGGGCAGCTGGGCCTTCAGCTTATCCCAGACCTCGGGCTGGGCCATTTCCCTGGTCAGCTCAAAGTCCATATACTCTGCCCGGCTGGTAACCCCCAGGGAAAGAGCAGAGGCAAAGGCCACCTTCATGTGGGGGTTGAAGCCCTCAGAATAGGCCATGGGAAGCTTGCTGCGGTCAAAGGCCCGCAGGAAGATATTGGCGTAGTCCAGGTGGGACACGTAGCGCAGCTCATCACCCTTGGTGATTTCCGCCCGGTACTTGTAGAGCTTCCGCTGGGTGCCGGGATGCTGGGGAGAGCCCTTCACTGCCTTCTGTGGCTTGAAGGTGCCCTCGCCATCGGCAGCCCCGCTGCCCAGAGCTTCCTGCACAGCTTCGCCCTCGCCTCTGACACTGGCGGCAAAGGCTTCTTCTGCCTTGATCATTTCCTCTTCTTTGGCAAAATCCACCACGTTCACCTTGAGATTGGTGCAGATGCCGCAGGCAGAGCAGCGGCCCCGGCGGCAGTCCTCGGTAAGAGCACCCTGCATGGCCTTTTCCCACTCCCTGCGCAGGAACTCCTCATTCACGCCGGGAGAAGTGTGCGCCCAGGGCAGGGCTTCGCCAAACTCCCGGTGGCGGGCATTGTAGTAAGAGAGGTCAATGCCGCATTTCTTGAAGGCCTCATGCCAGATTTCGTCCTTGTAAAGGTCAGACCAGCCATCGAACTTGGCCCCGTCTGCCCAGGCCTGATAGATGACTTTGGCCAGGCGCCGGTCACCCCGGGCCAGCACGCCTTCGATGACGGACAGCCGCGCATCATGGTAGTTGAAGGTGATGGCCCTGTCTCTGATATGCTCCTTCAAGAGCCGCTGGCGGCGCTCAAATTCCTCGATGGGCAGCTGGCCAAACCACTGGAAGGGGGTGAAGGGCTTGGGCACGAAGCAGGACACGGAAATGGTGACCTTCACGCCCCGGCGGCCCTTGATTTCCGTATAGAGGTCAACCACCTTCTTGGCCAGTTCCGCAATGCCGATGATGTCCTCGTCTGTTTCCGTAGGCAGGCCCATCATGAAGTAAAGCTTCACCTGCTTCCAGCCCTGACGGAAGGCAGCGCCGCAGGCAGTGAGGAGGTTTTCCTCCGTCACGCCCTTGTTGATGACATCGCGCATGCGCTGGGTGCCTGCCTCAGGGGCGAAGGTAAGGCCGGACTTCCTGACCTGCTGCATCTTGTGGGCCAGGTCAATGGAGAAGCTGTCTATGCGCAGGGAGGGCAGGGAGAAGCTCACCTTCTCCTCCTTGAAGTCAGCCAGCAAATCATCCACCAGCCTGCCCAGGCAGGAATAATCTGCCGAGGACAGGGAAGTGAGGCTCATCTCATCATAGCCGGAGGAATCCACCAGGTTTCTGGCCATCTTCCTGAGATTCTCCTCCCGGCGCTCACGGGCCGGACGGTAGCAGATGCCAGCCTGGCAGAAGCGGCAGCCGCGGGAACAGCCGCGGAACAGCTCCAGCATAATGCGGTTATGCACGATATCCATGAAGGGCACCAGGGGACGCTCCACGGACTTGGCCGTATTCATGTCCTTGATGACCCGCTTGTAGATGATGGGCTGCGCCTTGGGGCTCAGGGGCTGCAAGGCCTTGAAATCCCCTTCTTCACCTGCGCCGGTATATTCAGGCTGGTAGAAGGAAGGCACATAGATGCCGGGAATCTCCAGCAGGCGCTCCAGGAAGCCGCGGCGGCCGCCGGGACGACCTTCCCCTTTCCACTCTATCAGGGCAGCGGAAACCTCCTTCACCGCATCTTCGCCCTCGCCGATGATGAAGAAGTCAAAGAAATCCGCCAAGGGCTCCACATTGTAAACGCAGGGACCGCCCCCAAGAATAAAGGGCATATCCTCCCCGCGGTCTTTGGCCCAAAGGGGAATCCCCGCCAAATCCAGCATATTCAGCACATTGGAGTAGATCATCTCGTACTGGAGAGAGAAGCCCAGGAAGTCAAAGGCAGAGATCTCATGCTTGGACTCTAGGGAGAACAGGGGCATCTTGCGGGCCCGCATCTCCTCTTCCATATCCGTCCAGGGAGCATAGACCCGCTCGGCCACAATCTTTTCCTCAGAATTGAGGATTTCATAAAGGATAGCCAGCCCCAGGTTGCTCATGCCCACTTCGTAGACATCCGGCAAAGCCAAAGCCCAGCGGCAGTCCACCGAATCCCAATCCTTATGCACCGCATTCCACTCCCCGCCAGTATAGCGGGAGGGCTTCAAAACAGCCTGCAGCACCTCATGAGGCACCTGTACGGTCCTTGCTTTTGACATGCTTTCGTTCTCCTTCACAATAATAGAAAAGACAAAGGAAGACCCCGCATCAAGCACCGGGATCTCCCCCATAAAAATTCTAGAAAAGCAGCTTTTGCTTTCGCAACTGTATATTCATCAGTATAGCTATGGCCATGATATTGGTAGTCAGTGAACTTACCCCATAGCTCATGAGCGGCAGCGGAATGCCAGTCACAGGCATGATGCCCATGGTCATCCCCACATTCACCAGCACATGGAAGGCAAACATGGACGTGATGCCCACTGCCATGAGCCTGCCGAAAACATCGACGGCCTCCCTGGCAATCTGCACGCCGCGCCACAGCACCACAAGGTAGAGCAGAAGCAGGCATACAGCACCTATAAAGCCCAGCTCCTCTCCCACCACAGCGAAAATAAAGTCCGTGTGGTTCTCCGGCAGGAAGTTCAGCTGGCTCTGGGTGCCCTCAAAGAGCCCCTTGCCAAAGAGCATGCCGGAGCCGATGGCGATCTTGGACTGGATGATATGATAGCCAGAACCCAAGGGGTCCACATTGGGGTCCATAAAAACCATGATGCGCATTTTCTGATAATCCTTCAAAAAATGCCACAAAATGGGCAAGGCGGCAATGCCAACCCCAAAGATGCCAAAGAGCAGCTTCAGCCTGATGCCTGATACGAAAACCATGCCAAAGAAGATGGCCATGAACACCAACGACGTACCCAAATCTGGCTGCTTCAAGACCAGCAGGAAGGGCACCCCGATGTAGGCCGCCACAGGCATCAGGTCATCCAAGGTATTGAGCTTGCCCACCCTTTCTTCCAGCACCGAAGCCAGGCAGACAATCATGATAAGCTTGGAAAACTCCGAAGGCTGGATGCTGATGGGTCCTATGGAAATCCAGCGCTGGGCTCCCAGTGCCGACTGGCCCACCAGCATGACCGCCAACAGCATCACCAGGTTGAAGATATAGAGCTTCTTGCCGTAGCCCTGCAACATCTTGTAGTCGAAGTTCATGAAAAAAGCCGCGGCTGCGATGTTCAGGATAGTGAAGATGCCCTGGCGCTGTACAAAATAATAGCGTTCCTCTCCGGGAGTATTGATATGAGTGGCGCTGCCGATGATGACCAGGCTCATGATAATGATGCCCAGCGCAGCCATCAGCAGGGTAAAATCCATGCGCCTCAGCATTCCTTTTTTCACTTGCCGTCGCCCTTATCATGTTTCATGCGGCTCACAGGGATATTGGCCACCAGAGCCACGGAATCATCATCATTGGCCAGGGACATCTCCATGGCATTCATGTCGATATCCACATATCGGGAAATGACTTTCACAATGTCATTTCTCATGTTTTCCATGATTTCCGGGGAAATATTTATCCTGTCATGTACAAGTACCACCTTCAGGCGATTGCGGGCCACCTTGCCAGACGGCTCCTTCTTGCCGAAGATTTTCATCAATGCTTCCATCATATGTTAAGCGACCTCCCCTTAAAGACCAAAGACATGTTTAAGCTTAGTGAACCAGCCTTCCTTCTGAAAGGTCATGAAGGGGATGGGCTCACCGCAGATGCGGCCCACGATATTCCTGTAAGCCTGACCTGCCTGGGACCCGTTCAGGGCCACGCAGGGCTCACCGCGGTTGGTGCTGGTAACCACCATCTCATCATCAGGCACCTGGCCGATGCATTCCAAAGACAGGATATCGTTGATATCATCCATGTCCAGCATGTCACCGCTCTGCACCATCTGGGGACGGATGCGGTTGACGATGAGCTTGATGTTCTCCTTGTCAGCCCTGCCCAGCTCGCCGATGATCTTGTCAGCATCACGGACAGCGGAAATCTCCGGCATGGTCACTACGATAGCCACATCAGCAGCGGCAATGGCGGTCTTAAATCCCTGCTCGATGCCTGCAGGGCAGTCGATGAGGATGTAGTCGAACTCCTGGCGCAGCTCTTCACAAAGCTTTACCACCTGCTCCGGATTCACAGCCGTCTTGTCCTTCACCTGGGAAGTAGGCAGCAGGAACAAGTTCTCGTACTTCTTGTGACGCACCAGAGCTTTCTTGTAAGGCACCCGGCCCTCGGTGACATCAATCAAATCGTACATGATGCGGTTCTCAAGCCCCAGCAGGAGGTCAAGATTCCTAAGGCCCGTATCGGTGTCCACCAATACTACCTTCTTGCCCCGCATAGCAAGGCCCATGCCAAGATTAGCAGTAGTCGTGGTCTTGCCAACGCCGCCCTTGCCAGAGGTGATTACATAGATTTCGCTCATTTGCAAATTCCTACCTTTCTATTGGTTCGATAACGATCTGCCCATCCTTGATGGACGCCCGCTCGGCTTTTTCTGTCATATCCATGTGGTCCGGAGACCTTGCAATAAAACTTGCAATGCGTATCTGCGTAGGCATGAGATGGTCTGCCACCACAATGGCGGAAGTATCTCCATAGGCCCCGGCATGAACCATGCCCCGGCAGATGCCCCTGACATCAATGCTGCCCCCGGCGATGATCTGCGCACCGGGATTCACATTGCCGCACACCAGCACAGAGCTCTTGGTGCGGATTTCCTGCCCTCCACGGAGGGTTTTATTCACCACCAGCATTTCCTGAGTATCAGGATTCTGAGGAGCTTCTGCCTGGGGCTGGCTTTCGGCAGGTACAGGCGCCGGCTGCGCTTTGGACTGCTGCTCCAGAGGATTTTCCCCCTCCAACGGCTGCAGCCTGCAGATAAGGCCATGCTCATGGAATAGCTTCTGCAGCTTTTCCCGCTGCCCATCCGTCAACACATCCCGGGGGAGAAACACCATGGTCCCCCTCAGGAAAAAGCCGGAGCCAGACTCCAGTTTTTCCTGCAGGTGCTGCAGGATGTCCTCAAAACTTACCTGGGGAGCAAAAGTCAGGGAAAGGCCTGACCTGCCGCCCTTGATCTTCACCATCTCTTCACTCATAGCTATCCTCATTTCAATCAAGATATGAAAATAAGTTACTGCTTGCCTTGCTTATCCTTGCCTTCCTGCGGCTTTTCTATGCCAAAGGCTGCCTCCAGGATCTCACGGCCGATAGGCACAGCGGACTGGGCGCCGTAGCCGCCCTGCTCCACTACCACAGCTACTACCACTGTAGGGTTCTCAAAGGGTCCATAGGCCACGAACCAGCCGTGATCCTTGCCGTGGGGGTTCTCCGCCGTTCCCGTCTTGCCTGCAATCTGCACCGGGAAGCCCCGGAAGATGGAAGCTGCTGTACCATAAGTGGACACTTCGTGGAGGCCTTCCTGGACCAGCCTGATAACCTCCGGCCTCACATCAAGAGAGGAAAGGAGTTCCGGCTTGAATTCCTTCACGGTCTTGCCATCAGGTCCCACGATGCGGTTCACCAGATGAGGCTTGAACCGCTTGCCATCTGCTGCGATCTCCCCCATGACCATGGCGGCCTGCAGGGGAGTCACCAAATTGAAACCCTGACCTATGGCAGCATCGAAGGTCTCGGACAGGTACCAGTCTCCGTCCTCGAAGTTCTTTTCCTTGTACTTGCGGTTGGCCACCAGTCCGTCAGACTCATAGGGCAGGTCAATGCCAGTGACAGCGCCCAGACCAAACATGCGGGCATAGCGCTCCAGCCGGTCTATCCCCAAACGGTTGCCCATCTCGTAAAAGTACACGTTATCCGAATGGGCCATAGCGGCGCGGAAATCCAACCAACCCAGGGCCTCTCCATCAGCATTGCCTTTAGGAATGATCCAGTGATGGCCGGAATCGAAAATCTGCTCCCCGGGTGTTACCACGCCCTCAGTGAGAGCTGCTGTACCCGTGACTATCTTGAAGGTTGACCCCGGCGGGTATTCGCCGGTGATAGTCTTGTTGTCCATGGGATGGTAGGGATTGTTGTTGAGCTTGTTCCACTCCTTAACGGAAATCCCCCGGGCAAAGAGATTCGGGTTGAAGGCCGGGCGGCTGACCATGGCCAGCACTTCGCCGGTCTGGGGATTCAAAACCACTGCCGCCGCCGCATTGGCATGTATCATCTTCAAGCGTTCATCTACAGCCTTTTCCGCCGCTTCCTGGATGTGCTTGTCAATGGTGAGGTAAAGGTCATCACCGGGGCGTGGTTCCTTACGGCCCAGGCGCTGGACGGGCTTGCCTGCCACATCCACTTCCACCTGCTCGCCGCCATCGGCTCCCCGCAACTCATGGTCATATACTTTTTCCAGACCGAACTTGCCGATGATGTCACCGGACTTGTAGCCCTCGTCCTTCTTCTTCTCCAGCTCTACATCATTGATTTCACTGACATAGCCGAAGGTGTGGGCTCCTTCCTCATTCAGGATATAATCCCTGATGGGCTGTGTCTCAATGACCACCCCAGGATATTTTTCCTTCTGCTCCTCGATGACAGAGTACACATCTGCTGCCACATCCGTCTTGATGCGGATGGGGTCAAAGCCAACATGGGCATCGATCTTCTTCTGGATGTCCTCCTTGGGCATCTTCAAAAGCTCCGAGAGCCTGTCCACCACCTCGTCAGAAACAGGCTCATTGAGGGGCAGCAGAGAAACGGTGAAGCCGGGCCGGTTGACAACCAGGAGCTCGCCATTCCTGTCGAAAAAATTGCCCCGGGGGGCCATGGCAGGTATCAGGCGAATGCGGTTGCCGTCTGCCAGACGGGCATAGTATTCCCCGTCATAAATCTGCAAATAGCAGGCTCTGGCAATAAGGACCACTATGACCAGCACCGCCAGCCAGCCAACGACCTTCAGCCTGTCGCCGTATTCATCAATCTCCGTCAAAACAATCTCCCCTGGAATACTCGGTTCACTACATTAAGCAAGGCACCCTTTATATATAAGGTGCCTGCTTCAATCTTCATAATTACTTTTTTTCTTCCAGACGCTTGTCCAGCCTGTAAGTAAGATAATGTACAGGATAGGCAAAGGCCAGCTGATAAAGGAGCATGGGCACAAGCATCTGCTGCATATGGCTTTCCAGATTAAAGCGGTAACCTAATAATACCATAAGCAGGGCCAAAATAAAATAGTTGAGTATGGTCACAGCCATAGAAGCCAGCACCGGCAGGAAAAACTGCTCCTTGAAGACCCTGTCGGAAAACTGTCCAAAGAGCAGGCCCATCAGGGTGCGGGCCAGGGTATTCACTCCGAAGTAGGTGCCCGTGGCCAGATCCTGCATCAGCCCCACAGAAAATCCCATGAACGCGCCCTGCTTCGCCCCCCGCAAAAAAGCAAAGGAAACAGTCAGCAGGAGCATCAGGTCAGCGGTGATGCCATGGTAGGCCATCAAGGGCAGGATGGAAGTCTGGAGGACGAAGAGGGCGGCGGCAAAGGCTGCCCATTTGCCTATCTTTTTCAAGCTCAGTTCCCCTGCCCTTCTGCATTCTTAGGCTCTCCCGTGGCAGGATCTGTCTCTGTGCCAGGGGTCTGGACAGGAGGCTTCAAGGGCTCAGGCGGTGCCTCTCTGGAGGCAACGATTACCGCCACATCTTCCAGCTTCTGGAAGTCCACCGCAGGCTCCAGCACCGCAATCTTCAAAAGCCCCCCGTCATCATTCTTCAAGGTAGTGACCAGCCCCACAGGCAGTCCCTTGGGGAACACGCCACCGTAGCCGGAGGTGATGATGAGATCTCCCTCCTGCACGTCGGCAGTCTTCGGGATATTCACCATATCCGGCATGGTGGGATTATCCATATCCCCCACCACAATGCCAGTGACCCGGGACTCTGCCCGCTGCACCAGTGTGCCCACGGAGGAACGGGGGTCAAGGATCAGCTGCACCTTGGAAGAGTTCGGACCGGCTTCTATTACCCGGCCCACCAGGCCCTTTTCCGTCACCACAGCCATATCCTTGTCCACACCGTCTACCAGGCCCTTGTTGATGACCACCATGCTGGACCAGGTAGCAGACTCACGGCCAATGACTCTGGCTGCCACCAGGTCAAACTGGGTGGCAGCCTGCTTGTAGCCCAAAAGCTCACGCAGGCGGGCATTCTCTGCCGCAAAGTCGCTGGCCTGGAGATTCTGCTGGCGCAGCTGGTTCACTTCATTCCTGAGCATCTTGTTCTGCTCATGGACAGTGACAATCTCCCAGATATTGCTGGTGACGTAATTGATCTCGCCCCCCACCCAGGACACAGCCTGCTGAAAAGGAGAAAGAATCAGAGACACCGTCTGACTGGCTACAGGCACCTGGAAGCGCCCCCTGGCTGCAAAAAGAATCAGGCAGAACAGGCTGACGAGGACAAACAGCAGTGCCCAAAACCTCTTAGGGGACTTTTTATCACGTCTTACCCGGCTCACGAGTTCAGCTTCTTGCTCGTCATGACGACGCGCTTCAGGAGTTCAATATTCTCAAGAGACTTGCCCGTGCCCTCGCCTACACAGGAAAGTGCATCCTCGGAAACCAGCACCGGCATCCCCGTCTCATTGGAAAGAAGCTTGTCCAGGTTGGTGAGCAGGGCTCCGCCACCGGTCATCATGATGCCGTGATCCATGACATCAGCTGCCAGCTCAGGAGGAGTTTTCTCCAGAGTGCTCTTGACAGCATCGATGATCTTGTAGATGGGCTCATTGAGAGCCTCGCGGATTTCCTTGGCCTGAATGGTCAGGGTCTTGGGCAGGCCACTGACCAGGTCACGACCGCGGATGTCCATGGTGCGGTCAGTTTCAGGGGTGACAATGGCCGTACCAATCTCAATCTTGATATCCTCAGCCGTGCGCTCGCCAATCATCAGGTTGTACATACGCTTGATGTACTGGACGATGGAAGTATCCATCTCATCGCCGCCCACGCGGATAGAGCGGCTGGTGACAATGCCCCCCAGGGAAATCACTGCGATTTCAGTAGTGCCGCCACCGATGTCAACTACCATGGAACCGGTAGCATCTTCCACCGGCAGGCCTGCGCCGATTGCTGCTGCCATAGGCTCCTCAATCAGGTAAGCCTCACGGGCACCAGCCTGCTGGGCAGCATCGATGACCGCACGCTTCTCCACCTCGGTGACGCCGGAAGGCACACCCACCACTACCCGAGGCTTGGAAATCAAGGTCTTTGAATTCATGGCCTTGGCAATGAAATACTTCAGCATGGCCTGAGTCACATCGAAGTCTGCAATGACGCCGTCCTTCATGGGACGGATAGCCACGATGTTGCCGGGGGTACGGCCGATCATGCGCTTGGCTTCCTCACCTACGGCCAGAATGTCGCCGGTATCGCTCTTGATAGCCACCACAGAAGGCTCACGCAGCACAATGCCCCTGCCCTTCACGTGCACCAGCGTATTTGCGGTACCCAAATCGATACCCATATCGTGAGAAAAACCACCAAAAAGACTCCACATGTTGATTTATAAACTCCCTTCAGAAATTCATTCATAGACAAATAATACAAGCATCATTGTAGCACAACTTATGAAGCTTTGGGGGATTTTTTTTGCAAATGCAGGCACTTTTTCTGCAGTCACTTCCTCAGTTCCCCATAAGTCCTTTTTCCTTCAGGCTGGCAAAGGAATTATTTCCTATTATTACATGGTCCAGTACAGGTATATCCATGACCTGTCCTGCCTTCACCAAACGCTGTGTGACAGCAATATCCTCCCGGCTGGGACTGGGGTCGCCTGAGGGATGATTGTGCAGGAGTATCATGGAGGCCGCCGAGTGCCGCACCGCAGCCTCAAATACCTCCCGGGGATGCACCACGGAAGCCGTCAGACTTCCCTGGGAGATAAGGGGCATGGCCAGGATGTGGTTCTTGGTGTTCAGCAGCAGCACCGCAAAGTGTTCCTTCGTCTCATGGCGAAAATGAGGCATAGCAAAACGGGCCGCGTCCTCCGGCCCGTGTATCACTTCTATCCTGGCTTCTGCCACAGAAAGCCTCCTGCCCAGCTCAACTGCCGCCAGGATTGTGGCAGCCTTGCCTGGGCCCAGGCCATTGATTTTCGCCAGCTCCTCCACGGACATGTGCACCATGGCTGCAAGGCCCCTGTCCTTGCAGTAGGCCAGCACCCTCTCTGCCATGCGCAGCACAGATTCCCCTCTGGTGCCGGTCCGTAGGAGGATGGCCAAAAGCTCTGCATTAGAAAGAGCTGACGGCCCGTAGCTTACAAGTTTTTCTCTCGGCCTCTCCTCAAGGGGCAAATCCCTGACCATAATCGTCTCTGCCATAAATATCGACCCCCGCTCTCCGGGCCAGGGCCGCCGTGGCAAAGAGGGGCAGCCCCACCACATTGCTGTAAGAACCTTCGATACCTTCAATGAAGACAGCGGCCTCGCCCTGCAGGGCATAAGCCCCAGCCTTGTCCAAAGGCTCGCCGCCTGCCACATACCTGTCGATTTCCGTCTCTGCCAGCTGGGCGAATTTCACATTGGTGGAAATGACCTCGGAAAAAGTATGGCCATCCTTCACCCAGGCAATGCCTGTCAGCACCTCATGGACTTTCCCGGACAGGGCCTTCAGCATCTCCCTCGCTTCTTCCTCGTCACGGGGCTTGCCGAAAATCCTTCCTTCCAGAGCCACCACCGTATCAGCTCCCAGCACCGGCAGAGTCTTGTGAATGCGGGCCACAGCCTCGGCCTTGGCCTCTGCATTGTGCCTCACCAGCTGAAAAGGCTCGTAACCGTCACCTTTAAGCTCTGCCGCATCACTGATGGCCACCCGGAACCTGGCGCCAATCTGTTTCAAAAGCTCCCGCCGCCTGGGAGAACCCGAAGCCAAAATAAACAAAATCCTTCCCCCTCAATATTTCTTGAACAAATAGATAGCCAGCACCACACCAAGGATACTCATGAGGTTCGGTGCAAAAGAAAGCCCCAAAGTGAACTGCAATACATAAAGATTCACCGTCACAGGTGCTATGTCGAACACCTGATAAGTAGTTACCAGATAGGGAGCCACCCCGGAGAGCATATCACTCATCTTGATAAGCTCACCCAAAAGCCCCCCCAGAATGGCACCTACCACCACATACAAGGCACAAAGACCGCTGCCGCCGCCCAATCTAGCCAAACAAATCCCCCCCGAAACATCTTCTATCTTCTTTGCAGCAGAAAAAAATCCTGCCATTGTCCCTAACATATTATGGACAACAGCAGGAAAAATTTCAAGAGCCACCACAAGGTAAAAATAGCGTGTTTCAAAATTCAAAATAAAATGGTTTAGGCGGGAGCATTGTTGCTCCCGCCCTTTTTGGACTCACGCCAGTATGTCTACATTTGCGCCCAGATTCGGATCTGAGCTGAGTTCGCCCAAGAGCTGCTCCGTGCCGCTCTCGGCCGTCTCCATCGCTTTCTTCAGCACCGCGGTGCCCAGGTCCTGAGCTGCCTGTTGTTGATGCATGCTCACGGACATGGCCGCAATGCTCATGTAATTGTCACCCATAGGCGCACCTCCTAGTAAAACACTTCCGTGTTACCCTTATTATCGATGTTTTGCGGGGAAAACTTAAGTGTTTTTTATAGCAGGAACTCTGCGAAGACCTGGTTGCCTACCTTTGCACCGGCTTTGGTGAGGGAGATGGACTTCTTGTTCTCCTGCAGGAGGCCCTCCCGCACCAGGCGGTTGATTTTCTTGCCGTAGACAGAGCGCAGGTCCCTGCCGAAAGTTTCCTTGAATTTCTTCTTGTCAATGCCCTTGGCAGTGCGCAGAGCCAGGAAGGCGAATTCTTCCATGTGGTGCTGCTCGCTGGGTTCTTCTTCAGAGCGCAGGGGGAGGCTGCCGGACTTGATAGTATTGATGTATTCATCCAGGTCAGCCACATTCTCCAGGCGCATGCCGTCAAGATAGGAGTGGGCCGCAGCGCCTAAGCCCAGATAGGGCACATCCTGCCAATAGCTGAGGTTATGCTTGCTCTCAAGCCCGGGCTTGGCGAAATTGGAGATCTCATACCGGCGCCACCCCTTCTCAGGCAGGAACTCAGTCATGTAGTCGTACATGGCCTCAGTATCTGCCTCTGGCGGCAAGGCCAGCTTTTCTTCCTGCTGGTCACGATAGAAGGGAGTGCCCTCCTCCACCTGCAGGCCGTAGATGGAGATATGCTGAGGAGCGAGCTCAAGGGCTTTCTCCACGCTGTCTTTCAATATCTCCATGGTCTGCCCCGGCAGGCCGTACATGAGGTCAAGGCTGAGATTCTCAAAACCTGCCTCACGGGCGGCCCTGATGGTTTCCTCTGCCTGCGCCGCCGTATGGATGCGGCCCAGCCTTTTGATGATATCATCATCGAAGCTCTGGACACCGATGCTCAGGCGGTTGGCCCCCCACTCCCGGAGTTTTTTCAGGTATTCTTCGTCCACGGTGCCGGGATTCACCTCTACGGTGAATTCCTCCGGCTCCCCGAAGACGCTTTTCATCAGGGCCATGACGGTGCCCATCTGTTCGAGAGTCAGGGCCGTGGGAGTGCCGCCCCCCATGTAAAGGGTAGCAGGACGACCATGCTTCAAGACCATTTCCTGCCCCCGCACCAGCGTCTCTACCCCCAGGGCATCAACATAGGCCTCTCTGGCTTCTTCTCTTCCTCCGTAGGAGGCAAAGTCACAGTAATTACACTTCCGCTTGCAGAAGGGAATGTGCACATAAACGCCCCATTGCACTTGTCAAAACCTCCAAATAAAGCCTTCCCCTTGCGGAGAAGGCTTTTTAGTTTTAGTCTATCTTCAATATGGCCATAAATGCCTCCTGGGGGATTTCCACGGAGCCTACGGCCTTCATGCGCTTCTTGCCTTCCTTCTGCTTTTCCAAGAGCTTCCTCTTGCGGGAGATATCGCCGCCGTAGCACTTGGCCAGCACGTCCTTGCGGCGGGCTCTTACGTTCTCTCTGGCGATGACCTTGCTGCCGATGGCGGCCTGGATGGGAATCTCGAACATCTGCTGGGGGATGATCTCCTTCAGCTTGGCAGCCAGCTGACGGCCCCGGATAGCAGCCCGGTCACGATGGACAATGGTGGACAGGGCGTCCACCGCATCGCCGTTCAAGAGGATATCCACCTTCACCAGCTTGGACTCCTGATAGTCTGCCAGCTCGTAGTCCAGGGAAGCATAGCCCCGGGTAGCGGATTTCAGGCGGTCGAAGTAGTCGTAGATGATTTCGTTCAGGGGGATATGGTAGGTGATCAGCACCCGGTTGGTGTCCAGGTAGTCCATGGTCTTGAACTCCCCGCGCTTGTCCTGAGAAATCTCCATGACTGCGCCTACAAAGTCGTTGGGCACAATGACAGTGGCCTTCACATAAGGCTCCTCCATGTGCTGGATTTCCGTCTGGGGCGGCAGCTCGGCAGGGTTGCTGACCTTCACCATATCGCCGTTGGTCTTGTAGACGTGATAGATAACAGAAGGAGCAGTGATGATGAGCTTCAGCTTGTACTCGCGCTCCAGGCGTTCCTGGATGACGTCCATGTGCAGGAGGCCCAGGAAGCCGCAGCGGAAACCGAAGCCCAGGGCCACGGAAGTCTCAGGCTCGAAGACCAGGGCAGCATCATTGAGCTGCAGCTTTTCCAGCGCATCCTTCAGGTTGTCGTAATCGGCGCTGTCCACGGGGTAAAGGCCGCAGTAGACCATGGGAGTCACGCCACGGTAGCCGGGCAGAGGCTCCTTGGCTCCCCGCTCGGCGGTGGTGATGGTGTCACCCACCCGCACATCCCGCACGTCCTTCAGAGAGCCAGCCACGAAGCCAACTTCGCCGACGTTCAGTTCACCCAGCTCCACAGGCTGGGGCTTGAAGCAGCCCACGTCCGTGACCTCGAAGACCTTGCCCGTAGCCATCATCTTGAGCTTCATGCCCTTCTTGATGCGGCCCTGCTTCACCCGGATATGGGCAATAGCTCCCTTGTAGGAGTCGAAATAAGAGTCAAAGATCAGAGCCTGCAGAGGAGCATCCTTGTCCCCCTCCGGGGCAGGGATATGCTCCACCACTGCATCCAGGATTTCCTCAATGCCGATGCCCGCCTTGGCCGAGGCCAGGATGGCGTTTTCCGTATCCAGGCCGATGGTGTCCTCCACTTCCTGCTTCACCCGGTCAGGCTCGGCGCTGGGCAGGTCTATCTTGTTGATGACAGGGATGATTTCCAGGTCGTGCTCCAGTGCCATATAGACATTGGCCAGGGTCTGGGCCTCTACGCCCTGGGCAGCATCCACCACCAGGAGAGCGCCCTCACAGGCAGCCAGAGAACGTGAGACTTCGTAGGTGAAGTCCACATGGCCCGGGGTGTCGATGAGGTTCAGCTGGTACATCTCCCCGTCCTTGCCCCGGTAGTCCAGGCGCACGGTCTGTGCCTTGATGGTAATGCCGCGCTCCCGTTCCAGGTCCATATTGTCCAGCACCTGGGCCTCCATCTCACGCTGGGTCAGAGTGCCAGTGTACTCGATGAGGCGGTCGGCAATGGTGGACTTGCCGTGGTCTATATGGGCAATGATAGAAAAGTTGCGGATATGCTTGCTTTCCATTCACATTTTCCTTTCAATATTACAAAAGCCACCCATGCGAAAAGCACAGGCGGCTCCATTGTATCGTAATCGCGAGAATTACTTTGCCATAGCGTTGACCTTGCGGGCAAGGCGGGACTTCTTGCGGCTGGCAGCGTTCTTGTGATACACATGGTTAGCAGCAGCCTGGTCGATAGTCTTGCAAGCAACCGTAAGGAGGGATTTCGCTTCTTCAGCGTTACCAGCCTCAACAGCGTCGAGCACTTTACGGGAAGCCGTGCGGACACGGGACTTCTCAGCAGCGTTCTTAGCATGGCGCTTCGCGTCAGTCTTAACACTAAGGATAGATGCTTTGATATTCGGCAAACGATTCACCCCCCTCGAAATTTCAGTACCTTGCTATTTTAGCATGAAGGACGGAGAAATGCAAGCTATTTATTTCAGCTTAGCCTCGTCCTTTTTCAGGCAGCACTTCTTGTACTTCTTGCCGCTACCGCAGGGGCAGGGATCATTGCGGCCTGCAGCCTTGCTGTGGCTGCCGAAGGGAATGACTTTGCCCATAGAGCCGCCCTCCTCATTGGCAGAAAGCTCGTCCGGGGTATAGCCCTTGAGGCGCCACATGCGGGTGCTGTTGTTGAAAGCAGCCGTGAGCATCAAGAGCACCTTGGCCTTTTCCGTATCTTCCATGAGGCCCAGGCCGGAAAGATAATCAGCCGCCTCATTGATATCGCCGCTATTCTGCAGGAGGATGTAAATCTCTCCCACCACATCAGCCGCCTGCAGCACCTCGTAGCCGCATTCCTTCATCAGATACTGGGCAAAGGCGCGGTACTCGTTGGTGGACTCGATGTAGTTCTCCTCACCGGCCTCGTAGACCTTGTCGTAAGCCAGGGGCGCAAAGCCCAGAGCCTCCCGGGCATGCTGCTCGTCCTCCAGCTTTTCCACATCCAGCAGGGCATAATAGCGCATGCCCTGGGGCAGGGCATCAATCTGTGGCAGCCAGCAGGAAGCGTTCAGCATGACCCCCACGAAATCCTGGAAGGTGACCTCGGCAGCAGCGGCCTTGTCCAGATAGCCCATGACCATTCCGTAAAGCTGCTCGAAGTTCAGATAGCCATAGTAGAACAGGAGGCCTGCGGTCAGACGGGCCATTTCCGTATTGAGCTCCGTCATGGAATTGTAGGCGCCGCCGCTGATCTTCCTGATTTCCTCCTGCAGTTCTGCCGGCAGATACCAGGCCAGCTTTTCGGATTCTTTGTCCACGCCGCAGGCCAGCAGGCCAATGCCCCTAAGATAGTCAAGACGCAGGTCATCGTCCCGCAGCTCCGTGGAAAGGCCCTGCTTCTCCAGCAGATGCTCAAAGCACTGACGCTGCTCCACCAGGGCGGAGGGCAGCCAGCGGCGGGCAAAAGCGGTGATTTCCGGCACCAGGCGCTCAATCAGCTCCGCCTTCTTCAGGGAGCTGGTGCCCGTGACGTTCAGGTTGTAGCGGATATCATCCAGCTCTGCCCTGGTCATCTCCCCCAGCGCCGCCGCCAGGCTGAGCTCCTTGGGCAGCTTCCTTCTGTAAAGCTGGGCCCTGCGCGCCTCAGCATCCGCCTTCATTTCCGCTTCCAGCATCTCCGCGGGATTCTCGAAATTCTTGTCCTGCAATGTACTTACTCCTCTACCTTGAAAATCCAAAAACCAACCTCGCAAATTTACTGAGGTTGGTCTTTTTGAAAAACCTTAATTGAAATAATCCTCTATGCCATCCAGTATCCCCTGGGCAGCCTTCTTGGCGCCGGCATCGCTGTACAGGAGCTTCTCCTCCGCACGGTTGGAGATGAAGGCCAGCTCCACCAACGTGGCAGGCATATCCGTATGCTTCACCACGTAGAAGTTGCAGCTCTGGGTGCCGCGGCTCTGGGTGCCTATCTGGTCTATGACCCCCTGGCGGATCTTATCCGCCAATTCCCGGGACTTCTTGGAGCCCCTGGCGTAATAATACCCCGTGGTGCCCTTGGCGGCAGCATTGGTGAAGGAATCCATGTGGATGGAAATGAAGATGTCTGCGTCCTTTGCATTGGCAATATCACAACGGGCCTGCAGTTCCTCAATGTCTGTAGCCCGGCCTTTCTTGGGGGACACTTCCGTATCCTTGGTACGGGTCATATAGACCGTAGCCCCCTCTGCCACCAAGAGATTCTTGAGTTCCGTGGCGACTTTCAGGGTAATGGTCTTTTCCATGACCCCCGTGGGTCCGATGGCGCCGGAATCACTGCCGCCATGGCCGGCATCAATGGCAATCTTCCTGCCTTTGAGTCCTGTGATCTTGTCCAGCTCATCGCCGCTGTCCTTGTCACTGCCTTCAAAGATGCCCCCGCTGGGAGTTTCCTCCACCTTGATGGACGTTTTCTTTTCAGCCTCTTTCTTGCCAGTGTCCTGAGGCTCCTCCGTTCTTTCGGACTTGTCAGGGGAAGCCATCTCCTGCTCCACCTCATCCGTCTCGGAAGCCGGCGGCATATAGGCAGGCTCAGGCTGCTGGGCACTTCCATCCGGCAGATCTATCTTGCGGTTATCCGAGCTTTCCGAGATGTCCCCGAAGTCCAACACGATACGGCAGGCCGCAGCTCCGCCTGTCAGCTTGAACACATTGTAGTTGTTCCTGCCCACCTTGGTTTCCACCACGATACGCACAGTCTGCTTGTCGAACTGTGCCACCTTAAGCCTTCCGGCGAAGGGACTGTCTAAATCAATATCCTTCCTGGCCTTGGGACTGAGCCAGGCATTGGGCAAATCCACCACCACCCTGTCCGGGTTGGAAAGGATTATCTGCTTGAAGGCCATATCTTTCGTGGCTTCCACCACGATGCGGACTTTGTCACTATGGCTACTGATGCGCACCCCCGTGACCTCCGCCATGCCGCTGACCCGCTCCCCAAAGTCCGAAGCCGAAGCCTGCAAGGGCAAGAGGGTCAAGGCCAAAAGCATAAATATCAAGAGCCTTAAGTGTCTCATAGAAACCTCCTACTTGGAAATGTGAACATTATTTCTATGTACACCAACGCTTCCACACACACTACAGGCTCTATTATAACGCAATTGTTCAGATTTCGCCATAGGCGAAATCCGGACAATTGGCGTTTTGTGCTATCCCAAGACTACTCAATCTTCAGCCCATGGATGGGCGTCATGTGGCCGTTGGATTTCATGGATGAAATGCAAGGCCACGTTTTCTTTTGGTTCGTTTTCTTTGCGCCAAAGAAAATGAACAGCCGCCCTTGGCAAAGAGGGTCGACTGTCCATCAATCAAAGCATATTCTTCAAGAACAATTTTGTCCGTTCTTCCTTCGGACTCCCAAAGAACTCTTTAGGTGAGTTTTCTTCGACTATGTTCCCATCCGCCATAAATATCACATGGCTGGCGGCCTCTCTGGCGAAGGCCATCTCGTGAGTCACCACCACCATGGTCATGTGCTCGGCAGCAAGCTCCCGCATGGTCTTCAGCACCTCGCCGGTAAGCTCCGGGTCAAGGGCCGAGGTAGGCTCGTCAAAGAGCATGATATCAGGCTTCATGCAGAGAGCCCGGGCGATGGCCACACGCTGCTGCTGGCCGCCGGAGAGCTGGCTGGGGTAGTAGTCCTCACGGTCGCTGAGGCCTACTTTCTTCAGCAATTCCCTGGCATAAGGGAGAATATCTGCCTTTTTCATGCCCTGCACCTGCACTGGCGCCTCGATGAGGTTTTCCAGCACCGTCATGTGGGGGAAAAGGTTGAACTGCTGGAACACCATGCCCATGCGGGAGAGGACTTCCCTTTCCGCCTTGCCGTCCACATACTGGGCCGTCCCCTCTGCCCCGGTCCTGACCAAAGGCTTGCCCTCAATCTCAATGGAACCGGAATCAATGGTTTCCAGCTTGTTCAGACAGCGCAGGAGAGTGGATTTGCCTGAGCCGGAAGGACCGATGATGGCCAGCACTTCCCCCCGCCTTACAGTAAGGTCAATGCCCT
Source organism: Selenomonas sp. KH1T6 (assembly GCF_900108415.1). NCBI lineage: Bacteria > Bacillati > Bacillota > Negativicutes > Selenomonadales > Selenomonadaceae > Selenomonas > Selenomonas sp. KH1T6. The sequence goes on along the minus strand of NZ_FNWN01000015.1, from coordinate 46,777 downwards.
TCAGCACCTCAAGGTCCCCGAAGGACTTCTTCACGTCCAAAACCCGCAGCATGACGTCGCCTTTATTTTGCATATCTGCCATAACGCACCTCCAAACGCTTGAAGCCCCAGGTCAGCACAAAGGTCATGAGCAGATAGAACACCGCCGCCACCAGGAAGGGCATCATGTCAAAATCACGCTGCACGATAGTGCGGGCCACCCTCAGCAGGTCATTCATGGCCAGGATATAGATAAGGGAAGTATCCTTCACCAGGTTTATAGTCTCGTTGCTGATGGGAGGCAGCACGATGCGGATAACCTGCGGGAGAATAATCCTGCGCATGGTCTGGGTATAGCTCATGCCCAGAGTTTTGGCCGCCTCATACTGGCCCTTGGGCACCGCCTGGATGCCGGAGCGGAAAATCTCCGCAAAGTAAGCGGCATAGTTCAGGGTAAAGGCCAGGAGCGCCGCCGCCAGATCCGGCAGCATGATGCCCACCATGGGCAGGGCAAAATACACGAATAAGAGCTGCAACATCAAGGGCGTCCCGCGCATCAGCCATATATAAAATTCCATCAGCAGGGACAAAGGACGGCAGGAGGACAGCCTGGCCAGCGAAGCCAGCATACCAAGTGGCAGTGCCAGCAGCAAAGTCACGAAGAAAATTTCCAGCGTGACTTTGCTGCCCTCTGCCATCTGGAGGATCATATCCAGCAGGTTCATCTATATTCTACCAACTTTCTTTAGTGTGATAAAGCATTAACGCAGAATATTATACTATGAAATTGTGAACCTGTAAAGCCTTCCCCATAGGGGAGGGCTATCAAAAAAGCCGCGCCTTTCGGCGCGGCCACATAACTCAAAGCTTCTGTTCTTTCTTATCATCAATGGGCACCGGCTCTGCTGCCAGGCCGTCCTTGATGCCCTTGATGCTTTCACCGATGCTTCTGCCCAGCTGTGGCAGGCGCTTGCCGCCGAAGAGCACGAGAGCTACTGCCAGTATCAATAAAAGTTTCGGTATGCTAAGTCCTAACATGATTTGTTGACCTCCTAAAAACAAGCCCGGACATCCGTATCATGGGCAATCTTACTCTTATTCTCTGATATTCTCCTGTATATCAACGTTTTCCTGCTGCCTGGCCAATTTTTCTTCAAAACTTTCTTCCAGCAGGGATTCTTCCACACCAGCAGCTGCAGGCTCAGGAGCAGTTTCTTCCTCCTTGCCCTTGTCATCCATATCCAGCAGCTCCATGAACTCATCCCCGGTGATGGTTTCCTGCTCATAGAGCTTCCTGGCGATCTTCTCCAGCGCTTCGCGATTGTCTTCCAATAGCTTGTAAGCCTTCTCATACTGCCTTTTCACCAGCGCCATGACCTGATGGTCGATGGCAGTCTGGGTCTCGATGGAGCAGGCCAGGCTGGTATCGCCGCCCAAATAGCGGTTGGTGACAGTCTCCAGAGCCACCATGCCGAATTCCTCGCTCATGCCGTAGCGGGTGATCATGGCCCTGGCCATCTTGGTGGCCTGCTCGATGTCGTTGGAAGCCCCCGTGGTGATGGTGTCAAAAATCAGGGCCTCGGCCGCCCGCCCTCCCGTGAAGGTGGCAATCTTGTTCTCCAGTTCCTCCTTGCTCATGAGGTAGTGGTTTCCTTCCTCCTCCACCTGCATGGTGTAGCCCAGGGCCCCGGAGGTGCGGGGAATGATGGTGATCTTCTGCACAGGGGCGGAATGGGTCTGGAGAGCAGCCACCAGGGCATGCCCCACCTCGTGATAGGCCACTGTCCACTTTTCCTTGTCAGAGAGAATGGCATTCTTCTTCTGGTAGCCGGCGATGACCACCTCTATGCTTTCCTCCAGGTCTGACTGGCTGGCTTCGTTCCTGCCGTCCCGGACAGCCCTGAGGGCCGCCTCGTTGACGATGTTGGCCAGCTCCGCCCCGGAGGCTCCGGAAGCCATGCGGGCTACCTTGTTGTAGTCCACCTCTGCCTGCACCTTGATTTTTTTGGCATGGACCCTGAGGATTTCCTCCCTGCCCTTGAGGTCGGGCAGCTCCACGGGCACCCGGCGGTCGAAACGGCCGGGACGGGTGAGGGCAGGGTCCAGGGAATCAGGCCGGTTGGTAGCCGCCAGGATAATGACCCCGGAATTGCCCTCGAAGCCGTCCATTTCCGTCAGCAGCTGGTTCAGGGTCTGCTCCCTCTCGTCATTGCCGCCAATCTGGCCGTCGCGCTTCTTGCCGATGGCGTCAATCTCGTCAATGAAGACGATGCAGGGAGCCTTTTCCTTGGCCTGCTTGAAAAGGTCCCGGACCTTGGAAGCCCCCAGGCCCACGAACATCTCCACGAACTCAGAGCCGGACATAGAGAAGAAGGGCACATCTGCCTCGCCTGCCACGGCCTTGGCCAGCAGGGTCTTGCCAGTGCCGGGAGGCCCCACCAGCAGGAGCCCCTTGGGCATGGAGGCGCCGATGGCCTTGAATTTCTCAGGGTCATGGAGGTAGGAGACAATCTCGGAAAGATTCTCCTTAGCCTCCTCCTCCCCTGCCACATCGCTGAACTTCACCCCCTGGGCGCTCTTGATGTAGACTTTCGCCTTGGAGCCCCCCAGGCCGAACATCATGGAGTCACGGCCGCCCCCCATGCGCTCCATCATCTTGCGGGACATATACTGGCCGATGGCAAAGAAAATCAAGAGGGGCAGCACCCAGGACAGCAAGATGCTCATGAAGGGCGACATCTCCTCCACGATTTCCCCGGAGAAATCCGCCCCTGACTCGTAGAGCCGCTTGGTGAGGTCCGGGTCATTGATGCGGCCCGTCTTATAAGTATTGCCGTCTTCCTTTTCCGTGAAGATGATCTGGTTTTCCTTGATGGAAACCTTCTCCACATTCCTGGCTTCGGTCTGCTGGATAAAGGTGTTGTATTCCACCTCCTGCACTTTCTTGGCTTCAAAGTAAGGCATGAAGAGGTGGTTGAAGGCCACCAGCAGTATGAGTGTCACAATATAGTAAAAAATAATGGGCCGCTCGGGCTTCTTTACTTCGTTCATGGAAAAACTCCTTTCCCGGGAGTGTTTATCTAGCCACGCGCAGGCGCAGCACCTTCACATGCTTTGTATAGAACCAGTAGGCGATGGCGATGAACACCGCGGTCACCGTCCAACTCAGGGGATAACAGAACATCAAGGTGGCAAAGTCAGGATTCTGGGCAAAAGCCGTATAGACCCAGGTGAGCCGCACCCCGCAGATGCCCACCAGGGCCAGCACGGCAGGCTGCAGAGAAAAACCGTAGCCCCTGAGGGCCCCTGAGAAAATATCCACAATGCCGTTGATGCCGGCAGGCACCACCACATACCAGATGCGCACCATGCCCAAGGCGATGACCTCGGGATGACTGTCAAAAAGGGCCAGCAGTGTCTCCCCGAAGAAAAGCACCAGCAGGGAGACAGTGGTCATAAAGGAAAGCCCCAATCCAAAGCACAGCCAGGTGGCCCGACGGCAGCGGAAGAGCTTCCCCGCCCCATAGTTCTGGCTCACAAAGGTGGTAGCCGCCTGGGAGAAAGAATAAACAATGCAATAGACATTGATCTCAATGGTGAAGGCGGCGCTGGAAGCTGCCATGGTTTCCGCCCCCAGGCTATTGATGGCGGCCTGTATGACAATATTTGACAGGGAGAAAACCATGGCCTGGATGCCTGCAGGAAGGCCGATCTTCACGATTTCCTTTATCCTCTGCCCCTGCCAGTGCAGCTGCCTGAGGTCCAGGCGGATGACACCTTCCGTATGGCGCAGCACATGCAGGAGCATGCCTGCCGCCATGAATTGGGCCAGCACCGTAGCTCCTGCCACCCCTGCAATGCCCCAGCCCAAAGGACCGGCAAACAAGAGATCCAGCAGGGCATTGGCGGCACTGGTCACCGCCAGGACCTGCAAGGGAGTCTTGGTATCTCCCCGACTGCGGAAGATGGCAGCTTGGAAGTTGTAAAGTCCCATAAAGGGCATGCCCAGCAGGAACACCCGCAGATACATCTCTGCTAGAGGCATGACGCTTTCCGGCACCGCCAGAGCCGTGAGCACAGGCCCAGCCAGCAGCTCGCCCAGGACCATAAGCCCCAGCCCCACCGCCAGAGCCAGCAGGAAGGCAGTATGGACAGCGCTGCCGGCCTTCTCCATATCCCTGGCCCCTATAAAGCGCGCCACCATGACGTTGGCCCCCAGGGAAATCCCCATGAAGAGATTCACCAGCAGGCCGATGATGGAGACATTGGTGCCCACCGCCGCCATGGCTTCCGTGCCCACAAAGCGCCCCACCACCGCCACATCGGCCGCGTTGTAGAGCTGCTGCAAAAACACCGTCAGGGCCAAAGGCAGGGCGAATTTCACGATTTTGTCCCACAGGGACCCGTGAGTCATATCAAGTTCAGTGGCTTTCATAGCCAAAACGCACTCCTTAGTAAATCAAACAAACTTGCCATACTATCATAACACAAATACAGCAGATAAACAGCCCCATGCACCGCAAAAGGCGCATGGGGCAGACTCTGCTATTCGTTTCTCAGATTTTCAGACCGGAATCCTTGCCCGGGGCGTACCCCGGTAGACCTCATGGCCACGGTTCTGTCCCTTGCTGATCTCACCCTTGATAGCATCGATGAGGATATTGCCTATGACCTGCTTCCACATATCCTCCATGTTGTCACCGGACTGGGCAGGCGGCTGCTGGGGCGGAGGGTCCTGCCGCTTGTTGGCCATCTCATCTGCCCGCTGCAGCTCGTTCCAAAGCTCCCGGTCATCCTTGGGTGAGGCCTCCCAGGCCCACTTCAGCTCGTTGTAGGCCTCCTGGTAACGCTGCCTGTCATAGTAGATCAGGCCGCGATAGCGATGGCACTTCCAGATGGGATAGATGGCATCATCATGGGGCGTATTCTGGGCACTGTCAAAATCCAGCATGGCATTGTCATCAGAGCGCAGGCCGTAATAAGCCCGACCTCTCAGATAATAGGCATAGGCCAGGGGGCTGTCCGTGACGCTGGTATCGCGGATAACCTTGGTGAGCCGGGTAATGGCAGCATTGTGCTCCCCCCTTTGGATGAGGGCCACGCACTCGTCAAAAATCTGCCCCAGAGTGTACTGGTTTTCCAGCTGATGGCCGATTTCCCGCTTTTCCCTGCCGCTGGCGTGCTCGTATTTCTGCAACAGCTCCTCATTCTGCTTCTTGAGCTCGTCCCGCTCCTTCTGCAGCTTTTCCAGTTCCTGCCGCTTCTGCATCATATTCTGCAAGTCGATGGTATCCGTGTCCACCTCGGCGGTGATATTCACTGTATATTTGAGCACATTGCCCGTGAGTTCCGGCACAGAGTTCTCATGGGTGACCTTCAGCACCGCCCCGGAAATCATGCGCACATCATCCTCAGTCAGCTCGTAGTTCTGCGTGCGGGAGTAACTTTCCACATATACCCCTGCCTGCTCCACTGCTGACCGCATAGCCTCCTGCCGGGCCGCATCCTTGGCAATCTTGGGCGAATCATTATCCCCCATGACATAGACCCCCGTGGCATGTATCACCTGGGGCGCAGCGCTCACGCAGGCACAGGAAAACAGCAGTCCCATCAGCATAGTAAGGCATAATATTTTTTTGGCCATGCTATCAACCCTCTGTCTTTATCAACTAAATCCAATCTTATATAGCATATATCGGCATTTTCATCCTATATTTTAAGTTATTTCTTTGACAATAGCATTAAATCCTGTTTAGAAAAGAATTTTATTTGCCCTAGATAATGCAAAAAGCCCCCGATTCCTCGGGAGCTGAAATCTCAATGGAGCTAGCTGCAGGACTTGAACCTGTGACCTGCTCATTACGAATGAGCTGCTCTACCAACTGAGCTAAGCTAGCATATCCGTTACTTGCGCAACTGACGGGTTATATTATAATCCATCTCTGCCTCTCTGTCAATATATTTTTTTATTTCCTCTAACCTCATTGGCAAAACTTATAAGGCAGTCAGCCTATTGGTGCCAAACCAGAGCACATATTGAGAAGGTTTTTCCATTCAGGCGTAGAATATACAATATAGTGTAGTTTGTGCAGAAACATACATCAAGCTAATTGGTAAGGAGGCGGCGCCATGCCAGCCCTGCGCGTCTTAGTCATAGGCAACCAAATATTGGGCGACAACAAGATTGCACAAGAGCTGGCTTTGCGCCTGCCTAAAGACAGCCAGGTGGAGTTTTCTTCTGGTGCCGCTGAAGCCATCGAGAAGACGCGCCAGTTCAAGCCCAATGCGGTGGTGCTGAATTTCTCCATGGCCCTCACCCGCATCGAAGGCGAAATGCTCATCAGCCTGCTGGCCAAGAAGATGCAGATTCCCACCATCGCTTTCGGCAGGGTCAATTCCAGCCAGCAGACCGCCCAGCGCATGGGTGCTCTCAAATACATGGTCAAGTCCTCGGACCCTCTGCTGTCCGATCACTTCTACCACCTGCTGGCAGATGACCTGCAGGCCTTGAGAAATGCCCCTGCCTCAGCCCGTCCTGGCGAAGGGGCAGCAGCTCCCCGCCCTGTCTCTTCCTTCAACCGTCCGGCAGCGCGTCCGGGCCTTTCTCCCCTGGCCCGCCGCACACCTTCAGCAGCTGTCCCGCCTGCCGCTCCCCCCTCCATGCCGCCTCCCCGTCGGGGCGGCCCCATCGAGCTCATTGCCATCGGCTCCTCTACTGGCGGTACGGAAGCCCTGTCCGTGGTGCTGCACGGGCTGAAACCTCCACTGCCCGGCATCGTCATTGTGCAGCATATACCGGCCATGTTCTCGAAGCTCCTGGCCAACCGGCTCAATGAAGAGTGTCCCCTTTCCATCAAGGAAGCAGAGACCGGGGATAAGGTGGAGCCAAACCATGTTTATATTGCGCCAGGCGGCAAGCACATGACCCTCAGCCGCACAGGCTCAGGCCCCCTGGTGCTGGACTGCACCCCTGGACCGCCTGTCCACAGCTGCTGTCCTGCCGTGGATGTGCTCTTTGACACAGTAGCCAAATATGTGGGGGACAAAGCCTTGGGGGTAATCCTCACAGGCATGGGACGCGACGGGGCTGACGGACTCTCGCAGATGAGGGCCCAAGGGGCCTATACCCTGGGGCAGGATGAGGCCACCAGCGTGGTGTACGGCATGCCAAAGGCGGCCTTTGATCAGGGGGCGGTGTGTGAACAGCTGCCGCTGCCGGATATTGCGGCGGCTATTACTAGAGTTGCTAATAATAAGTAAATCCCGAAGATGCTCTAAGATGAGTTTCTTCGGGATTTTTGGTTTGCTTTCTTTGTTTGGTTTCGGCTGTTCATTTTCTTTGGCGCAAAGAAAACGAACCAAAAGAAAACGTGGCCTTGAATTTGTCCTAAATTCAACGGCCACAGGAGCGCCCATCCTTGGGCGCCGGGGGGTCGGGGGTTCGGGGGTTCGATGAGTTACCGATTTTTATATTTATAACCGAGCCACAGTGCAAACAACCACAAAGGCGTGATTATTACTGCCAGCTGCATGTCGGGGATCTGGGTCATCATGAAGACCACGCCTAAGAGGAACGCCAGGCAGAGGTAATTGGTCCAGGGATGGAGGATGGCTTTGAACTTGGTATCCTTGCCTTCCCTTCTGCAGTATTCCTTGAACTTCAGGTGGGTGATGCAGATGACAATCCAGTCTACCACTGCCGCTGCCGTGGCTATGGAGATGAAGTACATGAAGACATGGCCCGGGAACATGTAGTTCAGCACGACCACCAACAGGGTAATGCCCGATGATACCAGGATGCCGTTCACCGGCACCCCGCGTCCGGAAATCTTCTCCAGGAAGGTGGGAGCATCGTCATCAGCAGCCAGGCCGTAAAGCATGCGGCTGTTGCTGTAAATGGCGGAGTTGTAGACAGAAATGGCCGCCGTCAGCACCACGAAGTTCAGGATATGGGCAGCTGCCGGGATGCCCACATTGGAGAAAATCTGCACAAAGGGGCTGGCCTCCATGCCCACTTCATTCCAGGGCCAGAGAGCCATGAGCACCGCCATGGTGCCCACATAGAAGAGCAGGATGCGCACGATGACACCGTTGATGGCCTGGGGGATGGTACGGTCAGGGTCATCAGCTTCACCGGCAGTGATGCCGATAAGCTCAATACCGCCAAAGGAGAACATGACCACCGTAAGCGACAGGCCCAGCCCCCACCAGCCATTGGGCAGGAAACCGCCGTGTGACCAGAGGTTGGAGACGTTCTCCGGGAAGGACATGGTGCCGCCAAAGAGCAGGTACAGCCCCAGCACAATCATCATCAGGATGGCAGTGATCTTGATAAGCGCCATCCAGAACTCCATCTCGCCGTACATGCGCACGTTGATGAAATTGGCTGCCGTAATGACAATGAGGCACACCAGGGCACTGACCCACTGGGGGAGGTCTGGCAGCCAGAAATTCATGTAAATGCCCACCGCCGTGAGCTCTGCCATGGAAACAATGACATAATTAAACCAATAATTCCACCCGGACATGAACCCCGGGAAACTGCCCCAGTATTTGCTGGCATAATAGCTGAAGGAACCTGATACCGGCTCGTCCACCGCCATTTCTCCCAGCATGCGCATGATGAAGAAAATCACGATGCCCCCCAGAAGATAGGCCAACATCACCGAAGGTCCCGCCAGGGCGATAGTAGAAGCAGAGCCGTAGAACAGCCCCGTGCCGATGGCGCCTCCCAGGGCAATCATCTGCAGGTGACGGTTCTTGAGGCCCCGCCGCATTTTGCTTGCTTTCGCTTGACTCATTGATTCATCCCATTTCTAAAATAAATTGACACGAATGATATTATACAATAAATAAAGCAGTGCCGCCACCCGGAGGCACTGCCAATCTTTATTATCCAGTTTTTAACTCAGCAGCAGACTGTCACTGGTGAGCTCACTGCCTGCCGCCTTTTCAAACATAGCCAGCAAATCCTTCACGGAGAGGTTCTTCTTCTCCTCCCCTGCCACATCCACCAGGATGCGCCCGTCGTACATCATGATCAGCCGGTTCCCCAGCCGCAAAGCATCGCGCATATTGTGGGTGATCATCAGGGTGGTGAGCTGCTGTTCCTCCACGATTTTCTTCGTGAGGCTCAGCACCTGTTCCGCCGTCTTGGGGTCAAGGGCTGCCGTATGCTCGTCCAACAACAAGAGCTGGGGCCGCACCATAGTAGCCATGAGCAGGGTCAGTGCCTGGCGCTGGCCGCCGGAAAGAAGACCCACCTTGGACTCCAATCTGTCCTCCAGTCCTAGGTGCAGACCTGCCAGAAGCTCCCGGAACTGCCCCCGCTCCTTGTCGGAAGAACTCCAGCGCAGAGTAGGACGCTTGCCCCGCCGGGAGGCAATGGCCAGGTTTTCCTCTATCATCATATTGGCCGCCGTGCCCATCATGGGGTCCTGGAAAACCCTGCCGATGAACTTGGCCCGCTTGTACTCCGGCCACTTGGTGATATCCGTGCCCGCAATGGTGATGCTGCCTGTATCCACCGGAAAAGTTCCCGCAATGGAATTCAGGAGCGTTGATTTGCCCGCACCATTTCCGCCGATGACCGTCACGAAATCCCCCGGTGCAAGATGCAGGGAGAGTTTCCTGAGGGCCAGCTTCTCGGTGATGGTGCCGGGATTGAAAGTCTTGGAAATATCCTTGATATCTAACATATTCGTCCTTTCCCTATGCCCTGCGCATCTTGCGCCAGCGGGACTGAATCAGCGGCAGGGACAGGGCAATGGCCACCAGCACCGCCGTGAAAAGCTTCAGGTCATTAGGCGGCATGCCCATCTGCAGGACAATGGCAATGACGCCGCGATAGACAATGGAGCCCAGGATGACAGAAATCAGGCAGTTCTTGAAGCTGCGGGTACCGAAAAGCACCTCGCCGATAATCACGGACGCCAGGCCGATGACGATGGTGCCTACCCCCATGCCCACATCAGCAAAGCCGTTGCTTTGGGCCACCAGGGCCCCGGAAATAGCCACCAGTCCATTGGACAGCAGCAGGCCCAGCACGATCATCACGTCAGTGTCGATGCCGTTGGCACGGATCATGTGAGGGTTATTGCCGGTAGCCCGGACTGCTGCCCCAATTTCCGTACCGAAGAACCAGTAGCAGGCCAGGGACACCAGGAGCACGACCACAGCGCCGATGATCAGCACCGTCATGCTCTTGTCTCCCCCCACGGGGAAGATGGTGAAGATGGTTTCCTGCTGCAAGAGCGGCAGGTTGGCCTTGCCCATGACCCGCAGGTTCACGGAATAAAGGGCAATCATGGTAAGGATGCCCGCCAGCAGGGCCGGAATCTTCAGCTTGGTGCAGAGAAAGCCCGTCACCACACCGGAAATCATGCCAGCCACACAGGCCATGAAGATGGCGGGGATGGGCTGCCAGCCCGCCGTCAGCAGGGATGCCGCCACCGCCGCCCCCAGGGGGAAGGAACCTTCCACTGTCAGGTCAGCGATATCCAGCACCCGGAAAGTCAGATAAACTCCAATCGCCAGCAAGGCCCACAGAAGGCCCTGGGAGACGGTTGAAATAACCAGATCCATTTACTCAACGACCTCCGCATCCTTCAGTACATCCTCAGGCAGCTTGATGCCCAGGAGCTCTGCATTCTTCTTGTTCACGGAGACCTTCAGGTCCTTGGCCAGCTCCACGGGCAGGGTAGCGGTCTTGGCCTTGCCCTGCAGCACATCAGCTGCCATGTGGCCCGTCTGGACACCCAGCTTGTAGTAGTCAATGCCGTAGGTAGCCAGGCCGCCCACCTTCACCATATTCGGCTCGCCGCAGATGACAGGCACCCTGGCGCTGTTGGTGATATCGAGCAGAGTGGGGAAAGCGGAAGCAATCACGTTATCCGTGGGCTCATAGAATGCATCTACAGAGCCAATGAGACTCTGGGCAGCCTGCTGGATATCGTTGACGGTGGAGATAGTAGCCACCTTCACAGTGAGCCCCTTGCTCTCTGCGTATTCAGTCATGGCCTTGATCTGCACCTCGGAGTTCACCTCGCTGGAGGAATAGATGGTGCCGATGACCTTGGCATCAGGCTTGAGCTTCAGCAGCAGGTCGATCTGCTCCTTGATGGGGTTCATGTCACTGGTGCCGGAAACATTGCCGCCGGGTTCCTTGTTGCTCTTCACCAGCTTGGCACCCTCATAGTCGGTGATAGCCGTGCCCAGGATGGGAATATCCTTGGTGGCATTGGCTATGGTCTGGGCCGCCGGGGTGGCAATAGCGCAAATCAGATCAAGCTTGGCGCTTACAAAGCGCTGGGCGATATTCTGCAGATTGGACTGGTCAGCCTGTGCGTTCTGGCGGTCAATGGTGAGGTTCTTGCCCTCCTCAAAGCCACGCTCCTTCAGGCCGTCCACAAAGCCCTTGTTGGCAGCATCAAGAGCATTGTGCTCCACCAACTGGACAATGCCCACATGATAAGTCTTCTCCCCGCTGCCAGCAGCCTGGTCACCGCCGCCGCAGCCAGCCGTCAGGGCTGCCGTGGCAAACAGAGCCGCCGCAACCATCCCTTTGAGTTTTTTTACGCTTAACATATCAATCCCCACCTTTTTGTAATATTTGTTTCCTGTAAGTAGACAGGTTTTATTATACAACATTACACATAAAAATCAAGCAGAGGCCTGCAAGGATTTACCTTTATCCACCTAGAATAGTTATATAAACGAAACACGCAAAGGAGCGAAACCTATGGCAACAGCAGAAAGCGGCGACATCGTCTATGTGAAGCACCGGGGCTATCAGCATTTCGGTGTTTACACAGGCAATGATCGTGTCGTCCATTATTACAAAGAAAAGAACCCGCTGGTGTCCGACGGTATCATCAGGGAAACCAGCCTTTCCGAATTCATGTCCGGCAGCAACACCCTCTATGTGCTGAACGGGGACAGCAACCACAAGCAGCTCCTGGACTGGCTGATCAAGCGTATCTGGGGAGAGGACTTCCAGTCATTTTCCCCGGAAGAGACGGTAGCCCGGGCCCGCAGCAAGATTGGGGAAAAAGGCTACAATCTAGTAAGCAACAACTGCGAGCACTTCGCCCTTTGGTGCAAGACGGGAATTGGCATGTCCACACAGGTAGAAGAAATACTTTCCCTGCTGCTGCCCAAGCTTGATACCGTCCCTGCATCTCCCTCCCCCGCCCATGAGCAAAAAGAAAAGCACCTGCCGCCCAAAGCAGCAGATGCTGTAGATGATTGAATCCTTTTAAAATCTTTGCCTGTCCTTCAAGGCCCTTTCAATATCCCTCTTGGCAGCCTTGGCCTGGAGATCGGCACGCTTGTCGTAGTTGTGCTTGCCGGAAGCCAGGGCCAGTTCAAGCTTGGCCCGGCCATGCTTGAAGTAGATCTTCAGGGGCACCAGTGTGAAGCCCTTCTCTCTCGTCTGGCTGAAGAGCTTCACTATCTCCGCCTTGTGCATGAGCAGGCGCCGCACCCTCAGAGGGTCATGGTTGAAGATATTGCCCTGCTCATAGGGGCTGATATGCATGTGCTCTACAAAGACTTCGCCGTTCTTGATAAAGGCGTAGCTGTCCTTGAGGTTGGCACGGCCTGCACGGAGGCTCTTGACCTCAGTGCCCTTGAGTTCCAGGCCGGTTTCAAAGGTTTCATGTATGAAGAAGTCATGGCGAGCCTTGCGGTTCTCGCAGACAATCTTGATGGCAGCGTTCTGCTTTCCCATAGCCTCCACCTTTCTTCTTGAGATTTGACTTATGTTAAGGCGTTCGGGACAAGGGCACAGCAACGCTTCACTTGAAATTTTTCCTGCGGAAAAATTTCACACGTTACGCTTATGCTGCGTCCTTGCCCCTCACTTACTTTGCTCACTTTGAGTTACCCGTGCCGCCCTCTGTCTTGCGATTGAGATGGGGGCGGCCTTTTGGCGCGCCCTCACGGCGCATTTCCTGCTCCTTGCGCTCGTGGTAGCCGGGGGGATCTGGCCAGACAGCAGAGTTCAGGCCCGTGATCTTCACCCGATGGTAATCACCCTCCCGGCGCTCCTCACGGCTCTTGCCGCCATTGCGCTTCCTGCCCAGGGTTTCCCTGGTGGCACGCTCTGCACGTCCCGTGCGGTCGGTGCTGCGCTCCTGTGCCCGGGAAGCACGGCCCTTGGCTGGCTTGTCTCCGGCAGGACGGGAAATCTTCTCTCCCGAAGAGCCGCGGCGCTTTGGGCGGTGGCCCTTATGCTGGCTCTTGCTCTTGCCGTCATCGGGAATCTCCTCCAGCACGGAAGCAACCAGGTCGCCATCCTTGGGGCCGCGCTTCCTGCCGCCGCGATTCCTGTCGCGTTCCTTGCGGTCAGCCTTGGGCTTGCCACTGTTCTTGCGGCCGCCGCCCACGGCATTTCTCAGAGCCTGGGCATCATCGGCGCCATTGTCCTTCAGCACGAAATCAAGGTTGCGCTCTTCCACATTGGCGCGCACCAGCACGATCTGCACCTCATCACCCAGCCGGTACTGCTGCCGGGTGCGCTCACCCACCATGGCGTAGAGGTCCTCACGGTACTCGTAGAAGTCGTTGATCATGGTGGAGACATGTACCAGTCCCTCCACGCCGTTATCAAGCTCTACGAAGATGCCGAAGGCGGTGACGCCGCTGATGACGCCGGTGAACTCCTCACCCACGAACTGGGCCATGTACTCGATTTTCTTCATATCCGTAGTTTCCCGCTCAGCCTCGATGGCCACCCGCTCACGGGCAGAAGCATGGTCGGCAATCTCCGGCAGCATGGACTTGAGCCTGGCCTCGCGTTCCATGGGCATGCCTCCCTCAGCCATTTCCTCACGCAGGAGGCGATGGACAATGAGGTCAGGGTAGCGGCGGATAGGCGAAGTGAAGTGGGTGTAGTAACGGGCTGCCAGGCCGAAGTGGCCCAGGGACATCTCGCTGTAGCGGGCCTGCTGCATGGAACGCAGAGCCACGGTGGAGATGATGCGCTCCTCGGGCTTGCCCTGCACCTTCTCCAGCACCTTTTCCACATCCATGGGCTTGATATGGCCAGCCTCATCCTTGCGGACAAAGAGGCCAAAGGCTGCCAGCAGGTTGTTGAAGCGCTCAATCTTCTCCTCGCTGGGCTGCTCATGGACACGGTAAATGAAGGGCTTATGCCTGAGATCCATGTGCTTGGCCACGGTCTCATTGGCGGAGAGCATGCACTCCTCGATAATGGACTCAGCCAGAGAGCCCTCGCGCTTGATGAGCGCCACCGGGTGCCCCTGCTCGTCCAGCTTCACCTTCACCTCAGGCAGCTCGAAATCAATGGAGCCGCGGGCATGGCGGATTTTCTTGCGAAGGTTCCTGATCTCTGCCAGAGTCTCCAGCATCTCCCTGATGTCCTCATTGTCAGACACATAGGGCTCTGCCTTTTCCACCAGTACCTTGTTCACCATATTGTAGGTAAGGCGGCGGTAGACATGGATCACCGTGGGGATAATCTCGTAGCTGGTGATCTCGCCCTCAGGGGAAAGATGCATCTCACAGGCCATGGAAAGGCGGTCAACACCGGCATTCAGGCTGCAGATGCCATTAGAAAGCTCCTTGGGCAGCATGGGAATCACGCGGTCTACCAAATAAACGCTGGTGCCGCGCTCACGGGCCTCGATATCCAGTGGCTGGTTCTCCCGCACATAGTGGCTGACGTCAGCGATGTAGACACCCAGGAAGTAGGAGCCGTCCTCCTTCTTGTAGGCATAGACGCCATCGTCCAAATCCTTGGAATCCTCCCCGTCTACGGTGACAATGGGGAAGTTGCGGCGGTCGCGGCGGCCGCGGTACTCCTCGGGGGAAGGTTCCTGCTCCACCCCATCGGCAGCCTTCTGAACCTCCTTGGGGAAGGTCTCTGACAGGTCATACTGGCGCATGACAGAAAGCACATCCACGCCAGGATCCCCTACCTTGCCCAGGATCTCGATGACATTACCCTCAGCGCTGCGGCGGCCGTCGGGCCACTTGGTGATTTCCACCACTACCTTGCTGCCGGTCTTGGCCCCATGGATCTGCTTCTTGGGGATGAAGATATCCTGGGTGAGCTTGGTATTGTCCGGCGTCACAAAGCCAAAGGTCTTGCTGCTCTCAAAGGTGCCCACTATCTTCTCATTGGCCCGCTCCAGGATCCGCAGGATCTCTCCTTCACGGGAACGCCCCTCCTGCTCAGAGGGCGTGACCCGGGCCACCACCCGGTCACCGTGCATGGCAGAGCCAATGGCAGGCCCCGGCACAAAGACATCCGTCTCTTCCTCAGTCTCCCTCACATCGGGAATAATAAAGCCAAAGCCCTTGGCAGTCATGGAAATCCGCCCCACCACCAGGTGCATCCGGGCAGGGGTGCCATAGCGGTCGCTGCGGTTCCTGATAATGGCCCCTTCCTGCTCCAGCTCCTCCAAAGCCTCAGAGAAAGCCACCTGCTCCTCTTCGCTAAGCTCCAGATTCTCCGCCAGCTCCTCTGCCAAAAGCGGCTTATAAGCATCCTCGCGCATATAAGCCAAAATACGTTCTTTCAATTCCATACGTTCTTACTCCAAAATAAAATTCCGTACAATCCGTACCACACAAACACTCGTACTATCAAACACTCGTACTATCCGAACCCCAGGGCCCATGGATGGGCCCCGCGGACGCGGAAATCACACGATGTGATTTCAGTCCGCGTTTTCTTTTGGTTCGTTTTCTTTGCGCCAAAGAAAATGAACAACCGAAAATGAAAATAGAAGGTTAGCCTTCTTCATCCAAAAAAGCAGCCGTCCTTGCAAAGACCAGCTCCCGCTCCGGCTCCAGGGGCAAAAGGTGCCCCGCCTTCTCCAACCAAAAAATCTCTTTCTCCGAACTCTTCACATGCTCATAGATATAATCGGCACTCCTGGGATCTGCCGTGTGATCCCCATAACTGTGCACAATAAGGATAGGCACCTCGATATTCTCCAGGCAGGCATTAGCCTTCTTCATGACTTCCAGCAGTTCGTGTACACACATCAAAGGCATCTTCCTATAAGTGCGGTTCACCGCCTCCGGCACATTCTTCAGATTCCGCCGGGCCTTGGGCACGTACTGTCCCACGCACTCTTCCCGGGGAGGCAGTTTCTCCACCCCCCAGCCAGGATGGATGATGGCAGGGGCCGCCAGGGTCACCAGCCGCTCCAGGGGCTTTTCCGCCGCCAGCCGCAAGGCCAAGAGCCCCCCCATGGAGTGCCCCACCACGGAAATGTCCTCGCACAGCCCCGAAAGCAAGGCGTAGCCATCCCGCACAGAGTCCATCCAGTCCTCCCCGGTCATATGGCTCATATCCTCTACTTTAGTAGCATGTCCCGCCAGGCGCACTCCCAACACCGTATATCCACGTTTTTGAAGGTACTTGCCCATGAGCAAAAGCTCCGCCGGCAATCCCGTGAAGCCGTGAATCAAAAGTACACCGCGCTTTCCACCGGGCAAGAAAAAGGGTTCCGCCCCAGGCACGATCATCCCTGTCACCCTCCCACAACGTAAATAACATTTTTATTAGGTAATCTAAATCTAAAAGCGCCCCCGGTGATCCGGGAACGCTCAAAGAAGCTTCAATTAGTTGGTCATGCGGGCAATCACGATAGTGATTACGGCAAACAAGATGGCAAAAACCACCGTCACCCGCGCCAGCAGCGCATCCATGCCCCGCGCCTTGCTGGAAAACACCGTATCGGCACCGCCACCCATGCCGCCCATGCCAGCAGACTTAGCCTCCTGGCCCAGGATGGAAGCAATGAGCACGATAGCCACGATAGCATCCAGCACCATCATCAAAGTAAGCAAGTTTCAAGCCTCCCTTGCGCAACATCTCCATTTAACCTTACATATAATAACACAAAGGCTGGCAACCTGCAAGAAAAAAGACCCCGGCAAAGCCGGAGCCTCTCTATATGCTCTACCCGAAATCAGATGGTGTAGATACGGATGGAGTTGGTGTTGCCTTCGCTGGTCTTGATGCCGCTGGTGATGATGGTGCAGTCGCCGCGCTTCACATAGTCATGCTTCACAGCTGCTGAAGTGGCGCCGCTGGTCATCTCGTTCACATCGCTCCACTGGTTGCCCAGGATGGGATATACGCCCCAACGCAGGTTCAGCTGGCGGACAGCACGCTCGTCAGGAGTGTAGGCCACGATAGCTGCCTTCGGACGGTACTTGGAAATAACCTCAGCAGTGTAGCCGCTCTCGGTAGGAGCGATGATAGCTGCTGCATCCAGCTCGTAAGCCATCTGCACAGTAGCGTGAGCCACAGCACGGGTACGGCTCTGGAGATGCTCGAAGCCGCGCTCCATGAAGAGATCCTTGTACTCAAGGGAGCTCTCAATGCGGGTAGCAATGCGGTTCATAGTGGAAACAGCCTCTACCGGATAGTCGCCGGAAGCGGTCTCGCCGGAGAGCATGATGGCATCGGTGCCGTCCAGGATAGCGTTGCCAACGTCAGAAACCTCTGCACGGGTCGGACGGGGGTTGCGCTCCATGGAGTCAAGCATCTGGGTAGCAACGATAACGGGCTTGCCGGCCTTGTTGCACTTCTTGATGATCTCTTTCTGGATCAGAGGCACATCCTCAGCGGGAACCTCAACGCCCAGGTCGCCACGGGCAACCATGATGCCGTCGGAAACCTCAAGAATCTTGTCGAAGTTCTTCACGCCCTCAAGGTTCTCGATCTTGGGGATGATCTGCATATGGCCATTGTTCTCCTCGATGAGCTTGCGGATAGCCAGCACATCCTCGGGACGCTGGATGAAGGAAGCAGCCACGAAGTCCATATCCTGCTGGCAGCCGAAGACGATGTCCTTGGCATCCTGCTCGGAGATGGGAGGCAGGCCCAGGGAAACGCCAGGAGCAGCTACGCGCTTCTTGGTGCTCATCTTGCCGCTGTTCTGGATGGTGGTGACAATGTCCTTGCCCTTGATCTCGTCCACCTTCAAAGCCACGAGGCCATCGGAAAGGAGCAGGGTATCGCCGGGCTTAACTTCAGTGTAGAGACCCTTATGGTTTACGGAAACATGAGTCTCGTCGCCAGGAATGTCTTCGAAGGTCAAAGTGAACTTGTTGCCCTTCTCCAGCATAACCTTGCCGTCCTTGAACTCACCGAGGCGCATCTCAGGGCCCTTAGTGTCAAGGATCAGGGAAATCACCTTGCCGGCCTTTTTGGCAGCTTCGCGCACCATGTTGATGCGGCCCAGATGCTCCTGATGGTCGCCATGGGAGAAGTTGAAACGGGCGCAGTTCATGCCGTTCTCAATGAGCTGCTCGATGATGCCCGGCTTCTCCGTAGAAGGTCCCTGGGTGCAGATGATTTTCGTCTTCTTTAACATGTGTTAACCCCCACCTTAAATAAAACATAATATATAGACGGGCACTGCCGCGGAAAGCCGCTTGCTTTCCTGTTCCATGGCGTCGCTTCGTAGTGCCCTGTCTCGGCCTAGATTCATGGATGGGAACATTTCCCCACCCCTTTTGCAAGAACTATTCTACACGTTTTAGCCCCATAAGTAAAACATTTTCAAGGGTTTTGGGCTGAAAAAAATATTTTCAGAAAAAACTTTTTTCTTATGCAAATTGCTTCAAATTTATTGCTTTGATTCATGGCAAAAAGTGACCGTCATCAGTAAAAATTATGCTGAAATCGAACAGCCAGATGTCATGTCCCAAAATTGTCATTCAGCCTTCATTTCCTCAGCCACCTTATGCATGGCCTGAAGCATGAGCATGATGGTCGTAGCCCCCGGGTCCTGATGGCCAATGCTGCGCTCGCCTATATAAGCAGCCCTGCCCCTGCTGGCCTGGATGGTCTTGGTATACTCCACCCCATCCTTCGCCGCCTCGGCTCCTGCTGCCAGGATTTCCTGGAAGGATTTCCCCGCCTCCAGCGCCTCCTGCATAGCCCTGCCCGCAGGGAAAAGCGCATCCAACATGGTCTTGTCACCCTCTGCGCTCATGCCCAGCTGGGAAACTCCCACAGCCCCGGCCTCAAAACTGGCCACCCAGTCCGCTGGCTCCATGGAAGTCTTGCCGCGGTTCGCCATGCCCGCCCTCAAATAAAAGGTACCAAAAAGCGGTCCGGCCGAGCCGCCAATCTCGCTGATGCAGCTCATACCCACCTGATGGAGGATGGCCCCCATATCATCTCTGGTTTTTCCCAGCTCCGGCAGAAGCTTCAGCATCATGCGTGACGCCCTGGCCATGTTGGTGCCGTGATCCCCGTCGCCTATGGCATTGTCCAGGCGGTTCAGCACTGCTTCATGCTCCATGATGACTCTGCTGACCTCTTCCAGGGCCGCAATCATATATTCTTTCCCTGTCATGCAGCCACCTCCTAACGCCTGATGACGGGTGTCACCGCTGCTGCATCATAAAGAGCCTTCAGGTGCGGATCTACCCGCATGAGGCTGATGGAAAAGCCTCCCATTTCCATAGAAGTCATGTAATTGCCTATCATAGTATCGTAAACAACTATGCCCTGCTCGGCCAGGTACTGATGAACAAACTCATTGACCACATAGAGCTCCATGATGGGAGTTCCTCCCAGGCCGTTGATGAGGACCACCACTTCGCTGTTCTCATAATTGCAGTCAAGAAGGATCAGCTCCAGCATCTGACGGGCGGTGTCGAGGGCGCTCATCATGGGGCACCGCATGACCCCGGGTTCTCCGTGCAGCCCCATGCCAATCTCCATCTCCAGTTCCCCCAGCTCAAAGCTGGGCTCGCCATCTGCAGGAATTACACAGGGCCGGCAGGCAACTCCCACGGTACGAAGCCCGGAAGCAGCCCACTTGGCGGTTTCCTTCACACCATATAGATCTGTTCCCATCTCCGCTTCGGCCCCGGCAATTTTCATTACCAGTACCACTCCTGCCAGGCCGCGCTGGCCAACAGACTTGCTCTTCTGGGTAGCCACATCATCAGCCACAATGACGGACTCCACGGCAATGCCCTCCATTTGGGCCATTTCCATGGCCATGCGGAAGTTCAGCAGATCTCCCGTATAATTCACAATCAGGCAAAGAACTCCTGCATTCGTCCGTACCGCCCTGATGCCCTTCAAAATCATGTCAGGGGTGGGAGAAGAAAAAATCTTGCCCGGAACCCCGGCATCCAGCATGCCAAAGCCTACGAAGCCGCCAGGAGCCGGCTCATGCCCGCTGCCACAGCCAAAAACCAGTGCCACCTTGTCCTTCTTGAGATTCTGCCGTACAAGGACATTGCTGCCAGGCAGCTGGCGGAGAAGGCCCGGCTTTGACAGGGCCAGCCCCCTGGTAATCTCCGCCTCCAGATTCTCCGGCCCATTGATGAATTTTTTCACAGTCTCACCTCTTTACCTGTCCTCAACAGAACTCCGATGGCAAACAATTCTCAAAAATAAAGGAAAAAAGAGGCAGGAACCAACAAGCCCCTTCGTTTGCACTTATTCGTGCTAAGGCCCGTTATTTCCTGCCTGCAAAAGTTTATTTTCTTAATGCTTCCTTAAATCACTCGCTGAGTTTCTTGATGCCCCTGGCTTCCTCCACCCGCTGAGCAATGACCTCCAAAGAGGAGCCCATCTTGGCTTCCACAGCGGCCAGCACTGCGCCTTCAGCCACAGGGCCGTCTATCAGCTTGATGCGGCGTTCTTCCATGGCCTCGATAACCATTTCTGCCGTCATGACGGCACTGCCCATATCCATGAGGATAGCCACGCCTTCATCCGAGTAGACCTCATCCACCGCCCTGCTGATTTTCTCAAAGCTGGTCCCCAGGCCACCGTCCTCCATGCCGCCTGCCGCCACAATGGGAGCATCCTTGTCCGCCATCATCTTGGCAATCTCCACCACACCCTCAGCAAGCTTTTGGCTGTGGGACACAATCACAATCCCCACCATAGTATTACCTCCTGTATATCTGCTGCCTGTATTGCTATGTATGGAACTATTTATCAGAGTGCAGCTTCAAAAACCTGCAGCAGGAGCAGGGAGGATGTGGCCCCCGGATCCTGATGGCCCAGGCTGCGCTCCCCCAGATAACTGGCCCTGCCCTTGGTAGCTATGATGTCCTTGGTATGCACCAGGCCTTCCTCAGCTGCGTCTACAGCCTTGCCCAAAGCCTCCTTAAGGTCAGCGCCGCCACCCAAGGCTTCAGTGAGAGCCCGCTCGGCAGGGCAAAGAGCATCCAGCATGGTCTTCTCACCCTCTTCGGACTTGCCCCGCTGCTTGATGCCTGCCACAGCAGCAGAGAAGGCTGCCAGGAACTCTTTCCCGCCAATCTCAGCCATGCCCTTGCAGGCCATGCCAGCCTTCATGAAGGCAGTACCATAGAGAGGCCCGGAAGCTCCCCCCACCGTAGAAACCAAAGTCATGCCCGTTTCCTTGAGGATAGCCCCCACATCCTTATCAGCAAAAGAAGGCATTTTCTCCTTCACAGCAGCAAACCCACGAGCCAGATTTATGCCATGATCCCCATCACCGATCTCATTATCCAGCTCCGTAAGGAAATCCTTCTGCTCCTGGACTTTCTCAGCCATAGCCCCAAGAATCTCACACATCTTCTTATTATCGATCATAAACCTCATCCCCTAGTGATTATTTCATACAGGAGGTAACCCAAGCAATTCAAACTTCAGCCCATGGATGGGCGTCCCGTGGCCGTTGGCTTTCAAGGATGAAAGGCAAGGCCACGCTTTCTTTTGGTTCGTTTTCTTTACTATAAAGAAAATGAACAGCCGAAACTTATCTATGGAGTGCCGCCGTATCAGCCGGAGCATCATACAACTTCTTCATCTCATCATCAAGCTTCAGCAAGGTGAGGGAGAACCCTGCCATCTCAATGGAAGTCATATAGTTCCCCATCATGGTATCATAGACCTTGACACCATTTTCCTGCAGGTAATCCTGCACGAAATTATTCACGATGCAGAGCTCCATCAAGGGCGTAGCCCCCATGCCATTAACCATGAGCACCACTTCGCTGCCTTTGAAGTCGATATCCTCCAGAATCTTGTCCAAGAGCTGCTTGGCAATCTCATCAGCCTGCTGGAGCTTCTCCCGATGGGTGCCCGGCTCCCCGTGGATGCCGATGCCGATTTCCATCTCCTCATCAGTGAGGGTAAAGCCAGGCTTGCCGGCAGCCGGCACAGTGCAGGGAGTGATGGCCATGCCCATGGTACGGACATTAGCTATGACCTTCTCAGCCACAGCCTTCACTTCCTCCAGGCTGGCCCTTTCCTCTGCCTTGGCCCCGGCAATCTTATGCACCAGGATAGTGCCTGCCACGCCCCTGCGCCCCGTGGTATAAAGGCTGTCCTTCACCGCCACATCATCATTGACTACCACATAATCGGCCTTGATATCCTCATCCTTAGCCATGTCGATAGCCATTTCAAAATTCATCACGTCACCCGTGTAGTTCTTCACCACGCAGAGCACACCCTCATCAGTGGCCACAGCCTTGATACCCTCAAGGATCTGGTCAGGAGTAGGAGAAGTGAAGACCGCGCCAGCCACAGCCGCATCCAGCATGCCGGTGCCCACGAAGCCGCCATGAGCAGGCTCATGTCCGCTGCCGCCACCAGAAACCAGTGCCACCTTGCCCTCTTTCTTGGGCTGGCGCACCACCACATTGCCTGAGTCCAGCTTGCGAAGCTTCTCCGGCCTGGACTTCACCAGCCCCAGCACCATCTGCTCCTCGACTTTTTCCACTGCGTTGATGATTTTT
The DNA here is from genome assembly GCF_900108415.1 of Selenomonas sp. KH1T6. Classification (NCBI taxonomy): domain Bacteria; kingdom Bacillati; phylum Bacillota; class Negativicutes; order Selenomonadales; family Selenomonadaceae; genus Selenomonas; species Selenomonas sp. KH1T6. The sequence continues at coordinate 24,064 of NZ_FNWN01000015.1, read as the reverse complement.
TTCATGATGTGACCTCCAATACAAAACGAAATGTCAGAATTGTTGTTACACCCATGTAATAGTATAGCAGTAATGTTCAGGAAAAACAAGGATTAATTACGATAAATCGTATCAGAATACGCCATAATAAGAAAGCACATCTCATGCATTTTTCTATTTTCCCCTAATGTCAGCGTGTGCCGAATTGCTGCGCCCAATAATGCTTATACTTGCTATCCGGCCTGTAAACATAGGCCACCCCCAACAGCTTGTAGCGCGGATTCAGGATATTAGCTCTGTGCCCTGGCGAATTCATCCAGCCCTGCACCGCCTCAGCCGGTGTAAGCTGTCCCCCCGCCAGGTTCTCGCCATATTTACGAAATCTGCTAAAATATGAAAAAGGCACGACGCTGCTGCAATATTTGCCATTTGGCCGCACATGTGCAAACTTGCGCGTAGCCTCCTCCGCCCTGATTTCCGCATAGCCCGCCAGTTCTTCATCCAATTTCAGTGGCGCCAGCCCGGCTTGCTTCCGCTCCGCATTGCAAAGTTCCAGTACCTGCCTGGCATACTGACTGGCAGCCGTGTCAGTCCTTTCGGCCTGACTGCCAGTCACCTCACACTGCAATTGCCGCACTAAAGGAAGCGCCCCATTCCCCCGAGGAAAAATGACATGCACCAGCACCTTACCAGGCTTGCGCAGGCGCACAATATACTCGCCCTTCTCTTGAAGGATCTCCGCAATTTCCGGATCACTCACAGCAAAACGGGCCTGCCGCCCAGGATAGGACAGCACCGCCCCTGCGGGACGGGTCATTTTCTCTCGCTCTGGCACCTCCTTTGCTGCATCATGTAAAGCGTCCTTCATGCTGAATGATGGTTCATAGGCAGCCTCTCCCGAGCCTGGCAAGGACACGAACCACACACAAAAGGCTGCCGCCAGTATCACCATTTTTACGCTTTTGGCTTCCAAACACATATCTAATTCTCCTTGAGGTACGTACCATCTATTTTGCAAAATTCTTTCAAATTATTTTATCATCTACGATTTCTTTCCGCAAGAAAAAGGCACAAGCCCCAATAAGGAACTTGCGCCTTTGATCAAGCCATTGGCTATCTTACTTGCTCATAGCTTCCTGCACAGCCACAGCCACGGCCACAGTCATGCCGACCATGGGGTTGTTGCCTGCGCCGATGAGGCCCATCATGTCAACGTGAGCCGGCACGGAGGAGGAACCTGCGAACTGAGCATCGCCATGCATACGACCCATGGTGTCGGTCATGCCGTAAGAAGCAGGGCCGGCAGCCATGTTGTCCGGATGGAGGGTACGGCCGGTGCCGCCGCCGGAAGCAACGGAGAAGTACTTCTTGCCATTCTCGATGCAGTCCTTCTTGTAGCAGCCAGCCACAGGATGCTGGAAGCGGGTGGGGTTGATAGACAAAAGTCTTCATGGAGTGAGTTTTTCAACACGCCCTAGGACGATAATCCGAAGTCAAAGACGCCTTTGTGCGGTTCCTGTAGCGGCAGCCACAATCAGGCTGAGCTTGATATTTGCCGAATCCATATCCATCCTCCTCATCATGCTGCCCAATTACGGCCTGTCACGGCTCTATTCAAATAGAACAGCATTTCAGAAACCGGCCCGACCAGCCAACAGGGGAAATAGTGATATACTTTGAGGTTCGTGCGGCGGAACCAGCCCTTGCTCCTGTCCTGAAAATAGGGATTGCGTTCTATGCCCTTCAGCTTGCTGCGGCATGATTCAATAATTTTATTTTTCACCCGCAAAGACGTATGAGGGCTGATAAGATAAGCCTCACAGTATGTCAGCCACTGCCCCTGCGTGATACCCGGATATTTTTCCGCATAACCTGTCTGCCGCAGGACCGCCTCTATATTCTCAAGGCTCTGGATTTGATTGAGAAGTTTAGCCCCTCCCCTTCTAATCAGACTCCCTTGATTATACCTGTAATAGTAGTTCACACTCTTTCCATACACGACCTTCGGCTGATAACAGCCCAGGCAGGCATTAAACATCAGGTCTTCCCCCATGGAAGTCTCAGGATATTCCAAGAAGCGTGCCCTGATAAGGAACTCACGCTTGTAAAATTTAGCTGTCATCATATGGTCCAGCCTGCCCTGCATGATGTTCAAAAAATACTGGTCCGGATTGCTGCCTGCAAGGTATTCCGCCTCATCACAGGTAGTAACAATACTGCCATCTTTTCTCTGCTTGAAGCGCCGTGTCATGATAATATCCGGTTCAGACCCAGGTGCTATTTCCCGCACGAAATTGGACAGCATATCCTTATTCAGCCAGTCATCACCGTCCACAAAAGTCACATAATCCCCGTTAGCGGCAGACAGTCCTGCCTTGCGTGCAGACACAACACCTCCATTTTCCTTGTCAACAATAATTGCCCTGCCTGACTGGCACTTTTCTTTGATAACAGCCAGGGTATCATCCCTGGAACCATCATCGACCACAATTACCTCAAAATTATCATAATCCTGCTTCCATACAGAATCAAGACATTCCCCGATTAAATCCTGAAGATTATAGGCAATAACAATGACACTGACTAATGGCTTCTCCATAAAAATCCCCTTCATTCATCTTGTAGGCTTTCAAAGCACCATTTATCCCCTGTTCCCCCTCAGCCTGCGCAGCCCCTCCTGCAGCAGGCCGCGCTCATAGACGTTGAACGCCTTGTGATAAAGCAACAGCACATAAACGGCAACATAAAATACAATATCAAAAATCAAACCGACAAACGCCGGCAACGGCAGCAAAGACATCCCTCTGGCAAAAACCTCTCCCAAAAGCATTGCCATGACTACATAAAAGCATATGCCAGCTATATGATTCCAAAAGCATTTGATTTCCAAATGCAGCCTGCGGGCATAATACCAGTTCATGGCGAGGCAGTAACAGAGCGACAAACTCAGGCAGGTCACTGCCGCGCAGCCGACACCGCCATAATACCTGGCTGCCGGAATAGCCAGACATACATTCATAACTGCTGCCGTCAGGCCGACCTTCACCCGGAACCAGAAATCATTTCTTGCCTGCATGATAGTCAGCCCAAGCCCGGTAATGATATCTACCGTAAAAGGCGTCATCACCAGCAGCGCCACCCACCAGGCATCCAGAAAGTCATCCCCGACCCAGAAATGTATGAACTGACGCCCAAAGAGCACGAAACCGCTGAGAATCAGCCCCAGCAGCAGGAACTGCAATCTGCCTATTCTGATGAAAAGTTCCGAAAAGACTTCCATGGGCACCTTTTTAGCCACCATTTCCGTTACTTTAGGGAAGAACACCCCTGAAATAATGCCTGCCAGCGGCATATAACTCATATATATCTGTGAGCCGATGGCATAAACCGCTACTGCCAGCGTACCAGACATGGCGCCCAAAATCAACTGATTGGAGCGGAAAAAGATCTGGTCTGTAACTGTCATCAGGAACACGGCCAAAGAAAAGCCTGTGATGCCCTTGACTAGCTCTTTATCATAGCCGTGAAACCTGAAACTGATATGCAAATACCTGAAGGCATAGTAAATCTGAAACAGAGTGCTCAGAGTATAGAATATCGTCTGCACCAGAACGAAGGTAACTGCATAAGGGCTGGACTGCATCGCCAGCAGAACAACAATCGGCTGTAAAATCACGGAAACAGTAGTAATGCCGCGCTGAATCAGGAATTTCTCAGCCGAGACTATCACAGCCGTAAAAATCTGCGCCTCCACACATACCAGCACCCCAAGCACCAGAATGATAAATATCTGTTTGGCGCTAGCCATCTCCGCAGGTGTCAGTGCCCCGCCAAAGATGTCCTCCAGGAAGCAATACGCCACGCCCCCCGCCGCGGTGATGATGGCTCCCAAAACAATGTAGATAACAGCTGACGTAGCCAGCAGGTTTTCCATGCTCTTATGGTCGTTCAACGCCTTGTACTTCGTATAAAAGCGCGTAATTGCCACAGAAAAGCCAAAGTCCATCATGCCAATGTAGGCTATGACAGAGCCCATCAACTGATATAAGCCGTACTCCTCCTTCCCCATATAAAAGAGGAGCAACGGCACATAGACCAGATTGATGCCAATGCTCATGAACTTATTGAAATAGGTCAGCAGCACGCCTGCTTTGCGTTGATTCATCCACACTCCTCTTTCCTGACCATGCTCATACATCCCTGTAAAAGCTGTCCAATTTTTTCTCTAAGCACTTTACGATTCGCAGCCTCATAAACATCGGCTGCAAGTAAAAGCTCCGCAGCTTATCAAGCAAGGCGATTGATAGATACACGCCAATTATTATCAACAAGGAATACAGCACTGCCTGACTGCTTTGTGCCCATTCAGGGGTCTTGCAAATATCAATCCACAGCACATTTATAAAAGCCGGCGTTTGATGTACTACATAAACAGCCAATGCCCCTGCAGCCCAGAAATTTATAAATTTATTAACGCCAATATCCAAGCGTTGAAAAAAATAACAGAACATCAAGGAAATAAGCAAATTGGGAACAGCCTTATAGTCTTCCAGCCAGTGCTTGCAAAAGCCTCCTAAAGTGCCTGCCATGCCGGCATACCCTTGCTTGGCTGCGTAAGCATTTATTATTGCCATGCCCATGTACAGGGAAATCCCCAGCAGCAATACCTTCCACTTATTCCAATCCACTGTTGCTGAACAATAGAATTTATAATAACCAATCAAAACGTAAATAAAAGCAAACCAAGTTATAGTATCCATCCAATTATTAGTCAGTGCGTGAAAGGGATGGACAACATTCCAAACAGAGGTCAGCAAAAACGAAAGTATCAGCAATTTTTTTATTCTTTCCTTCGGCCATGTAAATATTTTATGCAGAAAAGGCGCCAAAAGAATCAAAGCAAGGTAAGAACTGACAAACCAGAGACTTCTTCCCCAGAATGGCATAAATGACCTGAGTAATTCTATAGAAGAAACGTTATAGCCCAAAACAAGAAGAAGCACAGTAATCGGAGCAACATAAATCCACAGTTGGAAGTACAAGCCCAATAGGCGCCTGGCCTTAAATCTTGCCTCCACCATGAACCATACGCCCAAAATCAAAAACATATTTACTGCTATGATACCGCACTGTCCGAACAAGCAGAAGGCCCAATAATTAAAACCTGTCGCCGATTCAAAATATCCACTTTGTCTTCCAAAATGCCAGGCTATAATTAATAGCATAGCAATCATGCGCATTAATTCCCAGTTGCTTTGCCTTCCTTGAACGCGTTTATCATTCTCTAGTGCCATTTTTAGCTGCTAAACTCCCCTAAAAAAAATGAATTACAATGCATATACCGTAGCTAGAGATTTATCCATAGCGTTGCTCAAGTAGCCACCACTGACAACTTTATGCTGCAAAGGCTCAATGCGCCTGCACATTGCCTGATACTCCTGCTCTGTCAATCCAGCCAGCAAGTCATTTATTTCCTGCAGGCTGTCCACGCAAAAACCTATGCCGTATTTCTCAACTATCTCTGCCACAGCCGCCTGCTTCCAGACAATGACAGGCAATCCCGCTGCCAGATACAATGAAAACTTATGCGGATTGTTATATTTATTGTATTCTCCCATCATGCCGGACTCGGTCTCGATGCTGTCACCGTCCCAGACCAGACCGAAGCCGCCTGTAAAGGCGGTCGGCAACTGGCGCGCCGGCATACTGCCATGATAAGATACCTTTTCCGCAGGATGCTCTTCCGGACGCCAGTTCATACCATAAAGGTCAATGTCATAATCCCGGTCAGCAGCCAGCCAGGCAGGAAGGAACGCAGATTTGCCCAGATTGCCCGCAAACGTCACCCGGCGCTGGAATTTTTTGGGCTGCGGCTCTCCTTCAATCAGATAATCAAATACCCCCAGCTCCACAAAATCCGGCCTGTTTACTCCCATTTCGCGGAGTTTTTCCTCCATCTTATGGTTGTGCACTATCAGCACGGCTGCCCTGTTGAGCCAGTCTATGTCCTCTGCCGTGGAAACCTGGCTGGCATGGAGCAGGGAACTGCGCAGGGAATCCACATCATGGATGAGGAAGATAATTTTTTGCCCTTTCAGCGCCTTGCGGAACAGCCCGCTGAATCCCTTGGGCACAAAAGGATATTGTATCACCATGCAACCCGGCTTCTGCCTGCTGAAACTGCGATACATGCGCAGGCCGTTCCAAGTCCGGCTGAGAAAATGGCGCAGAGTCCTGCGCGGCTGACCGTTTCCCGCCAGATAATTATGCATCAGCCGAAAATTATAGCCAGAAAGTATTTCCTCTGCATCAGCCCTTGCCACTGCCGCATTGGCAATCTTGGCATCGCTGTAGACACTGAGCAATGTCACATCTTTATTTTCCACTGTAAACTAATCCTCACTTCGTAAGATGATAGTCAAGATGCACCTGACGCTCATGCTTGCCATCCATTGTCATATTGATGAGCCTCTGCAGGCGTTTCTCATAGGTGTGTTCCAGATAAGCGCGCAGCTTGCCAGCCTCTGCGATGGCATGCCTTTCCCCGGCACGCGGCAAATAATAATCGAGCTTCTCGCGCAGCTCGGCAAAGGAATTATAGACTACGACTTCCTTATCCGGCACAAATAAATCAGGCAGCCCCGGCTTCCACTGCAGCAGCTGAAAGCCGCCCGCTCCCGCGATTTCAAAGGCACGCACATTCACGCCCTCTACCTCGGCAAAGTACAAGGTATTCAATGCCACTTTGGCACCGGCAAAGATATTGGCTTTTTCTTCATAAGCCGCGAACTTGCCCGTATAGAATTTCTGTATCTTCGACACATCCAGCCACCACGGGGAGCCCACACCGTAAAGGCGGATATCATAATCCGCAAGCTTTTCCAGCAGCGGCACACGGAAGGAATGCTGGCTGCCAATCATGGCAATATCGCAGTCATACTCCCCGCGGCGCCGCTCAAAATCATCTGTCACATGATGACGGCTGGGACTGAAAGCCTCCGGCAGATAGTAGGCATTCATTTCATAGATATCATGAAGATTGCGGACAATGAACGGGTCCTTGAAGAACAGCGCATCATAGCCTGCCGCCATGAAAAAGGCACGCCCGAAGGATTTCACATGATCCGGGAACCACATGGTAATCTTCACGCCCGGCATGGCTGAGCGGATTTCCTCCAGCTCATCCCTGCGGAAAAAGTCAAAGGTCGTGATGATTAAATCCGCCTTTTCCATGCATATATCCGCCAAAACAGGGCGTTGCACATAGGCGCGCGTCCTGCGGGACACATAATGGAGCTCCCGGTCGAGCACTCTCAAAGCGCTGTTGAGCTTTCCATAACGCCCAAAGGAATCACGCTTGCGCGAGGACTCGCAGCACCGCACCTGATGCCCCATCGCCTCAAGGTTCTCCGCGATGTGCAACCCGAAATTCTCCGTGCCGAAGCTGCCAACGACTGTTATCTTCACGTCTGTTCTCCTCCCAGTAAATCTGGCTTGGGGCGTGTTGATTAATTCACTCAGCCCATCTTCACGGGTCTTGACTGTCCCTGTGTCGTTGACAAATCCTCGACATAGCACCACTATGCCTACGGTTTGTCGCCTAGCAATGGACAGCCAATCCCCGCAAATCTGGGCCAAGTTCATTTAATCAACACGCCCTAATCCTCCGTCAGCGATAATTTTTCCTGACGGCTCTTATCCATCATTTTCAGGCAAAAATAATCATCTACCAGATAGCTGTCAACTTCCTGCTGCCATGCCTCCACCTGAGCCCTGATTCTTTCTACTCTGTCAGGAGCGACCGGCAGGCTGTCGGCACCGGCAATATCCTCAAGGCTCTTGCCCAAAAGGCTGCCAAACTCTGCGAAGTGCCTGTTGCCGCTGCCCTCACAGAATGCCGTCAGATTCCGCAAGGCGTGTACCATTTCTGCCTTATCGCCAAGCTTCAATGCCTCTTCCAGCTTTGCCTTGATAAGGTCTGCGCTGAATAAAATCTGGTTCATTTCCATCAAGGTTCTGAAATGCTCATCACAATCCCTGCCACGGCAGAACCTGAGGAAGGATTTCAACCTGCCGAGCACACTCTTATTTTTCTCATGTCTCCGCAAATCATCTGTGCTGAGAATGTACTTGCTGTTCTCCAGCTCTTCGGCAACGCCGTGCCAACCTTCCCTTTCGAGATGCCTGATTTCATCAAGGCGCGCCCCTTCGATGACATGTTCCTCCAGATCCCTGCCAATGCTCGCACGGTCAAGAAATACATGCAGCTGCGGAGCGTGCTCGCTCAATACCTCACGGGCTCTCAGGTCGCAGCTTACAGCCTCGACCCTGCCCAGCCAGTCATTGCCTGCATATTCAAGGAAATCAGCCACAGCCGCTGCCTTATCGCCGCCGACCCAGAGTATACTGCCAGTTTCCAAATCTATGATATGCGTGGCTAACCTGCGCCCGGCAAGCACAAATTCCTCGACTCCCAGATATTTTGCCTGTCGCTCTGGCATCCTGAGCTTCCTGCCATCCACAGTGTATTTGCTCTTCAGGCGCTCCAGGTCAAGATTCCTTACCACTGTCTCACTCTGGCAGGCGAGTTCGGCCACACGCTTGTTGTCGAGCCCCTGTTCCAGAAGTTCCGTTATCCGGCGTTTTTGCTCTCCGGAAAGCTTCTCAGGCACAAAAATCTGCTTCAGGGCGCGGCCAATGCGCCTGACTGACGGCAGGACAGGCATAACGCCGATACTGGCGATGCCTCTCCTGACCAGCCTGCCCGCGGGGGGCGCAGGCTGCCTGGCAGGGGCTGGCAGGCTGACCGCCGCAGCTTCTGCAGGCATAACAACCTCGGTCCCCTCTGACTGAGGGACAGACTCTGTAGCCCGCCATTTCAGCAAAAACCACCCCATCAAGGTGAAGATGATAGCGCCACGGGTCACAGTCGTAATCATATCTATTGGTGTGGACGGCTCCACTATGCGCAACGCCAGCAGGAAAAAGACGATGACCATCAGCGGATTGCGCTCCTCAAGACGGAAGAAACCGCTCCAGAAGAGCAGAACCGCCCCTACCACGAAGCAGCCTGCCAAGACCATCAATGCACCGCCTGCCAGATATAAGAAACCTTCTACCGTCACATAAGATGACGAAATAATCGTTTCAGACATGCCCATAACCGTATGTGATACCCACATCCCGTAGGTAGACATGGCTTTGAAAGGCATCAGAAAGCGAGGCACAAAAATTGTAATCGGCGTGAGCAGCAAATCCTGCAGGAAGGTCGGATCATCCTCCCCCAGCCCGACTTCATCATTATATTCAACAATCAGTGAAAAAGCGTCCACCAGGCTGAGGCGTACCATAAAGGCGTCCAAAACATCCCCGGCAGCCATGCCCTCATCGTACAGGCCGCTTTTATCCACACTGATGGTAATGACATCTATCAGGGTCTGGAAGCGGTCGCCATTAAATGACTCTGACATCAGAGCCGACCTGTACATGTTGACAAATTGGTACAGCCCCATAACAGCCAGCACAATAAGCACAATAAACCAGAGATTGACCTTATTTCTGACCAGATAATAAATCAGGAACATACATAAAAAGATAGCCAGGGTATCTTTCTTCATGCCCGAACTCAAAGCCATCCCCATCTGCATAGTCAGGAAGCAGACGAACATGATTTTTTTGGCAATGGTGGGACGGCACAGGCATTCATAGAAGAGCAGATAAAGCACTATATTCGCGCCGCCGGACAAATAGCCGAGATACTGCGTCATGCCTCCTAACGGGACGCTGCCGTCAGGAGCGCCCTGCCCATAGCCTGACAAGCCGCTTATCACCATGAAAAGGGAAACGCCCATGCCTAAGGCAAACAACAAAAAGCTGCGCCCCAGATAGATGCCCTCTGACTGCAGATTAGGGAAAAAACGCCTGTTCAGCCTGCTGCCCCAATCGGCAAATCTCCTGACATGCGCAGCGGCACTGAGCCCCAGCACTGACAAAAAGCACAGCATCATGGCTTTATTCATATAGTGCCAGCTGTTATGCTCCTCAGTCCCCCATAAGTAGGAAAAATTTCCCAGCCAGACCTGTCCTACGAACTGGCAGACAAAAAAGATAGCCAAAAGTGTAAACAAGCCTGTACGCGACTGCCGGCGCATATCATGCAAAACTACAGGCAGATAAAGCGCCATGATAACGTGTAAGCTGATAAACACGTTTTCGCCATCCAGCACAGCCGTTTCCTGCATCAGCAGGGACAAAAAGACCAGCATAAAGGTTATGCCGTGCACTACCAGCATCCTGCTGTCTATCATATCTCTGCCACCAATTCATCCACTTTCTGCCAAACCTCCTGCGGTGTAATAGCCTGCATGCACAAGCCCGGGTCGCCGTATGGGCAGGCGGTAAGTATGCAGGGCGAACATGCCTGATTCTTGCGCAGAACGCGTACATTCTGACCATACGGATGGAACTGGAAAGGTATGCCCACACCTGAAATCAGATCAATGCAGGGCGTATTGCTAAGCGGCGCCATGTGCGCCGTACCTGTGTCAATAGTCAAAAGCAGAGCACATTTCTCCAAAAAATAAATAGACTGCCTGATGGAAAAGCAGCCGCACATGACCCTGACGGACTTCCTTTCCTCTTCCGAAAGCATCCCGATGATTTTTTCCACCCTGGGCAACTGGTCATTGCCACCGACAAAAGCAACCTTCCCTTTTTTATCGGCTATCCACTGACTGACGATTTGAGCAAAGTTCTCATTCGGCCACGCCTTATGCCCCATCTTGCCCACTACGGACACGGCCATGATAGGTGCATCAGCCGTGCCAAATTGCTCCACAGCCTTTTGATTTACGACACATCTGTCTTCTTCACTCAGGTCATAAGTAAAGTCTGCCCCCTCAGTCTCAAAGGGCAGGTGCTGCAGGCAGCGCTCCACCTCATTTGGACGTACCCATGGCAGCTGTGCATGCAGAAATAGTCTGCTGTCGCTGACATAAAAGCCAGTGGCATATTCAATCCCCAGCAAGCGAAAAAAAACAAGGTTCCGGAACTGGCTGGCAAAGCGTATGCCCACCGGCGGCAACTGAATCAGATAATCGAAATGGAATGCCCGCAATCGCTTGAAGAGTTCCTTCTTCTTGCTAAAAGTAGACATCTCGTCAGCATAATAAAGTTCCAGCTCATCTATGCAGCCAATATTTCCCAGAACCGTACGGGCTGACACTGCCTGACGGCTCCCGGGGCTGGACAGCAGGGTGATATGCGCCTCAGGGTACTGGCGGCGTATTGCCCATAAAGCTGGAATGACGCACAGGAAATCACCGATATTGCCAATCCTGTAGACGCAAATGTTTTTGGGTTTGAAATCCTTTCCCGGTTTCCTGTAAAGAAGGAATTCCAGTACTGACAATAAGAGATTACGTATTCTGATGCTGGCTTTGACCCAAAATAGCTTACTCATTCATTTCCCCTGTCCTAAATATTCCATCCATCTGTCAGCCAGCCCCTCCGCGTCATCTGCTGCGAAAAAGCCCGCCCTTTCATAGCCGGACAGGATTTCCTCAGCAAAAGGCGTCCTGGCCGCTAAAATCGGCGCTCCCGTCAGGCGCGCTTCCAGAAGCGGCATCCCGAAGGTTTCGATATACGAGGGATACAGCAAGGTGCTTTGCGCGTAGAGCCCATATACTTCCTCACGCGGAAAGGGCCCGTGGAATTCTATCGGCAGCCCCTCCGCCTCTTTCCTGAGCCTTATGGCAAGCGGGCTTTCATCCCCGCGAAAAGTAAAGATAACCTTGTAATCAGAGACGCCCCTGACTGCCAGTATCTTTGCCGCCTCTATGACAAGGCGGTGGTTCTTGTAAGAAAAAGGCGTCGCCGGAAAGAAAAATGTCCGCCTCGCCCCAGGGCTTTCCCTGTACTTTGCGAGCAGGCGCCTGTCCAGTTCCGGAGCCTCTACCACGATTTTCTCGGCGGGCACCTGACAGATGCGCACGCAGGCCTCCTTCATCCACTGTGTCTGGACGATAACTTTGTCAGCCGCCCGCACTGAGCGGTAAATCATGCGGCTGATGATATTCTTTATCACCCACAGGCGCTTGTTCTGCCAGAAGCTGAACTTCTGTGGCACGAACGGGACCGGCTGATGCAGGTAAAGCTCCTGTGGCACCTCCACACCGCGCAGGGTGATATTTGTCAGTGAAAACACCTTGTCTATTTTATACTTCTTTACCAGCCCCGGGGCCTTGAAATAGTCGAAAAACAGCCTGTGCAGCCAGCTTTTCTTGATTCCCGGGAAGCGCAGGACTGTGACCTGTCCGGTTTCTGCCAACTCAGGCGTGCTGACGGCAAAGAAATAGTGATTGCCATCAGGATGCTCGCAGACCTTCCTATGATAGTCCTTCAGCACCGACAGTGCGCCGGAACGGCTCGCCGCCACATCGTAGACCAGAATATTCATCTCTGCCCCCAGGTGGTGATTTTGACTATCTTGGCATAGCTCTGGATGATTTTCACGACTTTCGTGCTGACGCAGGTATCATGGTAGTCTTCTGCCATTTCCACCGGCTCATGGTTCTTATGCATGCTGACAGACAGTTCCACCGCCTGAGCCACGTCTGCACCCTTGATGCCGCCAACGACGATAGTGCCTTTATCCAGAACCTCCGGGCGCTCCGTCGAGGTGCGCAACAGCACCGCTGGGAAATTCAGCATGGCTGATTCCTCCGAGAGCGTGCCGCTGTCCGAGAGCACGCAGAAAGCGTTCATCTGCAGGCAGTTGTAGTCAAGGAAGCCAAAGGGCTGCATCGCCTGCACCAGCGGATGGAATTTGAAGCCGCGCTTTTCCACAAACTTCTTGCTCCTCGGATGCATGGAGTAGATTATGGGCATCTGGTATTTCTCTGCCATCTCGTTCACGGACTGCATCAGGGAGAAGAAATGCTCCTCCTGGTCGATATTCTCCTCACGATGGGCGGAGAGCAGCATGTATTTGCCGGCTTCCAGCCCCAGGCGGGAGAGCACATCGCTCTTCTTTATCTTATCCAGATGCCCCGCCAGCACTTCGCGCATGGGGGAGCCCGTCACGAACATGGTCTTGCCGTCCACACCCTCGCTCAAAAGATAACGGCGACTGTGCTCCGTATAGGGCATATTGATGTCGCTGATATGATCGACGATGGTGCGGTTCACCATCTCCGGCACGTTCCAGTCCCAGCAGCGGTTGCCCGCTTCCATATGGAAGATAGGCACTTTCAGGCGCTTGGCAGGGATAGCCGCGAGGGCCGAGTTCGTATCGCCGAGTATGAGCAGGGCGTCAGGCTTAACTGCCGTCATCAGCTTATAGGAGCAGTTGATAATGTTGCCGATGGTGGCGCCGAGGTCGTCGCCCACGGCGTCCATATAGACCTCCGGGGCATCGAGCTCCAGGTCGTGGAAGAACACGCCGTTCAGGTTGTAGTCATAGTTCTGCCCCGTATGCGCCAGAATGACATCAAAATAGCGCCTGCAGGACTTGATGACAGCGGAAAGGCGGATGATTTCAGGACGGGTGCCCACCATAATCAGAAGCTTCAGCCTGCCATTATCCTTGAAATGCACATCGCTATAGTCAAGTTTCATTTCCTTCACTTTGTCTCCACTTCCTCCCTGTAAGTGTCCGGGCGTGCCGGATCAAAAGCCTCATTGGCCCACATCACGGTCACCAGCTTTTCTGTCTGGCTCAGGTTGATGATATTGTGGGTGTAGCCCGGCAGCATCGCCACTGCCTCCAGTTTCTCGCCGCTCACGCGGAATTCATGCACGGGATATTTTTTTCCCTCTGCGTCCTTGCCGATGCGACGCTCCTGTATCAGGGCTTCTCCGCTCACTACGATGAAGATTTCCCATTTGCTGTGATGCCAGTGCTCGCCGCGGGTGATGCCCGGCAGGCTGACGTTCACGGAGACCTGACCGCAGCTGCCGGTCTTCAGGATTTCCGTAAAGACACCGCGCGCGTCCGCGTTCCCCGCGATAGGGGTCGCCACAGGCTCGCAGTAAGAAAGATAAGTGCTGTAGAGCTTCGCCGCAAAGCTTCCCGCGGGAATTTCCGGCAACAGGCGGGTCGCCGGCTCCTCATGGAAAGAGCGCAGCAAGTCCTCAATCTCCCCAAGCTGCACCTGATGCAGGGTGGGCACATAAGCATAACGTCCCTCTGCCTGCGGCAGCGCCGTCGTTCCCTCCCACTCGCAATGGTGCTCCTGCCCGTTCAGCGCCCTGAGCATTTCATCTACCAAATCATCAATGTACAGCAGGGTCAGCTCTGTCTTCCTGCCGTTGACCTGTATAGGAAGGCCGTGGGCCACATTATGGCACCAGGTAGCAACTACCGAATTATAGTTCGGGCGGCACCACTTGCCAAAGAGGTTTGGGAAGCGGTAGACCAGCACCTTTGCCCCGGTCTCCGCGCCGTAGTCAAAAAACAGCTGCTCCCCTGCCAATTTGGACTTGCCGTAGCCAGACTCCGCATAGCGCCCCTGCAGGCACGCCTGAATGGAGGAGGAAAGCAGAACAGGGCAGTTGTTATGGTATTTTTTCAGCGTCTCCAGCAAAGTGCTGGCAAAGCCGAAGTTTCCCGCCATGAATTCCTCTTCATTTTTGGGGCGGTTCACACCTGCCAGATTGAAAACGAAATCGCAGTCACGACAAGCGGATGCCAGTTCCTCCTGCGTGCTCTCACAGTCATAGCTGACGATTTCCAGTTTCTCCGGCTGCTCCAGTCCCTGAATCTTATGGAACCTGTCCTTGCCATCGCGGATATTTTCCAGAGTGGCAACCAGATTGCTGCCCACAAAGCCCCGGGCGCCTGTCACCAGTATCTTCATCTGCGCTCTTCCTCCCAGGCAGCCAGTTCCTGCTGGATATAAGGCAGTTTCAGAAGTGCCGCCTTGACACCCTCCACATCCAGCAACTCGGTGTTGCCTGAATTGAACTCGGTCAGCTTGTCGCGCTGCTCATTGCCCACGTTGAAATACTTATCATAGTTCAGGCTGCGGTTGTCTGCCGGCACCCGGTAGAAGTTGCCCATGTCGATGGCATGGGAGCATTCCTCATTGGTGAGCAGAGTCTCCTGCATCTTCTCACCGTGGCGAATCCCGATGACCTTGATGGGATTGTCCGCATGGAAGATTTCCTTTGTGGCCTTGGCGAGGGTCTCGATGGTGCAGGCGGGTGCTTTCTGCACCATGATGTCGCCTGCCTCCGCATGCTCAAAGGCGAACAGCACCAGCTCCACAGCCTCCTCAAGGCTCATGATGAAGCGGGTCATCGTCGGCTCCGTAACCGTCAGGGGCTTGCCTGCCTTGATCTGCTCGATGAAGAGTGGCACGACACTGCCGCGGGAGCAGAGCACATTGCCATAGCGGGTACCGCAGATGAGGGTCTTTTCCGGGTCCACCGTGCGGGATTTCGCCACGAAGACCTTCTCCATCATCGCCTTGGAGGTACCCATGGCGTTCACAGGATAGGCGGCCTTGTCCGTAGACAGGCAGATAACCTTCTTCACTCCGGCCTCGATGGCCGCCGTCAGCACGTTGTTCGTACCGATGACGTTGGTCTCCACCGCCTCCATCGGGAAAAATTCACAGGATGGCACCTGCTTCAGCGCCGCCGCATGGAAGATGTAATCCACGCCGTGCAGCGCGTCCTTCACGCTCTGCGCCTTGCGCACATCGCCTATGTAATACTGTATCTTATCGCTCTTGTACTGATGGCGCATATCATCCTGTTTCTTTTCATCGCGGGAAAAAATGCGTATCTGCCCGATATCCGTCTCCAAAAAGCGGTTCAGCACCGCATGGCCGAAGGAACCCGTGCCGCCCGTAATCAAAAGCGTCTTATTCTGAAAAATACTCAAAGTCATTGCCTCCAGAAGTTTGCCTTAAATACTATCTATGCCTGCTCAGGCAATATGCCCGATAATAGTCTCATAAGTAACCGCCGCCGTGCTGTACTCCTCAAGATACCTGCGGGCATTCCTGCCGAAGCGCTGCCGAAGTTCCGGCTCCCTTGACAGGCGACGCACATTGGCGAGGAACTTCGACACATCATCAGCCGAAGACCACAGACCCATCTCATTTTCCTCCAGCAGCTCACGGTAATCAGTGTAGGTATCGGTAGCACTGACGATGGGCTGCCCCATATTCATGTGGCTGAGGGTCTTGGAGGGTATGTTGGCAACCCGGAAGCGCTCGTCGAGGAAGACCATGCCGGCATCACAGCCGGCAAGCAGCGTGTCGTAATCCGCCTTGGGCAGGTACTCAAGAATCCTGACATTTTCGGCAGCTGCCGCAGACGCTGCCGCCTGCAGGCGCTTGAAGGCAGCACCCCTGCCCACGAACAGGAAGAATGCCTCCGGCACCTCCGCCGCCCTCTGCACCACCTGCACGATAAATTCGATGTTCTGGGCACGGCTGATGGTGCCGCCGTTGACAAAAATCGCCTTGTCCTCAGGCAGACTGTACTTGCGGCGCACCTCTGCGCGCCTTGCACGCATCGCCTCAATCTCCTCCCAGAGCGTAGGCCGCATGCCATTTGGGCAGACCTCGACTTTCCCCTCAGGAAGCGCCGGGTTCTGCTCGTAGATGAACTCAATGTTCTTCGGGGAGATGACGCCAATCATGTCGCTCCTGCGATACAGCCCCTTCTCGATATGGCGGAACAGTTTGTAGGGCAACGAGCCCTTTTTCAGGATGCCCAAATCCACCGCATTCTGCGGAAAGAAATCCTTATGCAGCAGATAGACGTAACTGCCATATTTCTGATGGAAATAATCCATCACCGGCGCGTAGGTGATAGGCAGGGTCGCGCAGATAACCAAATCGAAATTGTCCTTGCCACGCAGGTACTTGCGGACAATACGGCGGTACCAGTAGCCAAAGAGCAGCGTGGCTATCCCCTTCTCTGCCAGCGAGACCGCGCCCAAAAAATTCAGGCTGCGGGCGCGTATCAGGGTAAGGTTCCCGTCCTCTGACACGCTGGTCTGCTGTTTGTATTTGCGCTCCACCGGCGTGATGACGGTCACCGAGTGCCCGTGGCGCAGGAACTCATCTACGAGGTCCACATGTATATTGCCCACGGCACCGGGAATATATTTAGAACTGAGGTATAATACTTTGCTCATCCTATCATCTCCGTTATCTCCCTGATAGCCCGGATATTATCCTGAAAAAACGCAAAGTGCTTCTCGTTCTCTGCCTCACAGGCACGGATAGCCGGTACGCCCTTGGCAAAAATGTCCCTTACCTGAAAGATGCCCTCTACCTTATCCACGTTGCAGAAGGAACGGGACAGAATGACCGCCGAGGAGCCCAGACGACAATGCTCCGCCAGAATGCGCTCGGCAGGCAGGGCCCCCTGCCCCAGCCTTGCAATCCCGCCAAAGCCAAAGGGCAGATGATGCCTCCGGAATTTTACGGCCAGGGACTCCACCGTCCCATCCGCCAGCAAGTCGAACATGAATTTTTTCCCGTAACCGAGGCTGAGGTCATTGAGTCCGATGAACATCTCATCTATGCCATGCAGAGCCAGAATCTCGTCGAGGCAATCCACTGCCTCCGGCGTCTCCAACAACAGCATGGTGCGTGCGCGCCCCCTGACCAGGCGCAGGAAACGCGCCACCTCCATAGGGGTCTTGAAGAAGGGCAGCATCACTATATCCGCCCCTGCCTTGATAACGGCTTCGATTTCTTCCTCTGAGGAAGAGTATTCCTCTGTGGCGGCGTGTATCGGATTGACCCGCACCAGAAGCTCTGCCTTGCTGACAGCTTTGTGCATCCTCGCTACATCCGCCACCGTATGATGGGACTGCACGGTATCCATGCCGCCCTGCCGCTCTTTTTTGCCGATATATTCCATATCGACGAAAATCCGGTCTACGCCGTTTTCCTCGGCAATCTTCGCCACATCCGGGCGATTGGTAATATACATAAGTTTCAAGGCCATATTTCTCACCTTTCCTCTAACTGCCGTGCCTTGGAGTAATGGTCCTTCATCAGGGCGACCTTGAAGATGGTCGTCAGGAAGATACGCGCATCCAGAGCAAATGACATATGCCTTGCATACCAGACATTGAGCGCTATGCGCTCAGGCCAGGGCACATTGTTGCGCCCATGCACCTGCGCGTAGCCGGTGAGACCGGGGCGCACATCGAACATGTGGCGCTCTTCCTCTGTGTATTTCTCAAATTCCCACGGATGATAGGTAAGAGGCGGCCGGGGCCCTATCAGGCTCATATCTCCCTTGAGCATGTTAAATAGCTGCGGCAGCTCATCAAGGCTGGTTGCCCGCATGAACTTGCCCACCCTGGTCACACGGCTGTCTCCCTCCGAGGAATAGACCCCGCTGCCCGTATGCTCGGCATTCACGCACATGGAGCGAAATTTATACATCTTGAACACCTTGCCGCCGCGTCCCAGGCGCTCCTGCCTGAAAATAACGCCACCCGGCGAATCCAGCCTTATCAGCAGGGCCAGCAACAGCTGCAAAGGCAAGGTCATGATAATGCCTGTCAGGGACAGGGCTATATCAAGGAACCTTTTCCAAAAAGGATACATCCCAAAATTCCTCCAATTTACATATTAGGGCGTGTTGATTAAATGAACTTCGCCCAGATTTGCGGGGATTGGCTGTCCATTGCTAGGCGACAAACCGCAGGCATAGCGACGCAAAGCTAGTCCTTTAGGGCGGTGCTATGTCGAGGATTTGTCAACGACGCAGGGACAGTCAAGACCCGTGAAGATGGGCTGAGTGAATTAATCAACACGCCCTAATCCGCGCCCCCGCCTATGTAGGCGGGGGATTTTTCTTCCTTGTCATAATCTCTTACATCTTGCGGTAATACTCATAGTCCTCGTAGCCGCTGTCAAAGCCATGGGGCACACGGTTCATAACTACCCCGCGCAGGGACGCTCCCGCTTTCAGCAACCGCTTTTTGGCCTCCATAGCCACATGCGGTGCCTCGATACCAGGAGAGACCACCATGACGACCTCATCAGCAAGCCCCGCCAGCACCATCGCGTCGGGTACCGGCAAAACCGCCGGCACATCCAGAAAGATGCAGTCATACTGAGTGCGGAGTTCCTCCAAAAGGTCGCGCATCCTGCCACCAGACAGGTAGGTTTCCGCATGCTTCAGCTTTCTGCCAGCCGGCAGCAGCCAGAGGTTCTCCAGGATGCCCAACGTCTCCAGCGAGTCTATCTCCCCGGCAAGGTAACTGCCAAGGCTGTCCTTGCCCTGCGCCACGGAAGCGTTCTGGAACACCCCCATCTGCACCGGATTGCGGAAATTCGCCTCCAGGAGCAGCGTCCTGCGGTCATTCTGCGCCATTGCCGCCGCCAGATTGGCGGCGGTGGTAGAAACGCCCTCCCTAGGCAGAGCGCTGGTCAAAAGTATAACCCTGCCCCGCTGCCCTTCTCCTGCCTGCAGGCTGGTGCTCAGCCATACGCAGATTTTCCTGTACGCCTCAGCCAGAAAGGAATCCGGCTGCGTCTTGGTGACAAGCTCTATATCTGTCATCATTTCCTCCTCAGCCCCTTATACCAGGCAGGCTGCCCTATCTCTGGCTGTCCCAGCGAATCAAAGTCCGGCACAGAACCGATAACCTCCATCTCAAGGAACGCCTCCACATCCGCAGGGCTGTCGATGCGTCTGCGCAGCATCAGCGGCACGATAACAGAGAGCAACCCAGCCAGCAACCCCAGCACGCCGAAGAGCATAATTACCTTGCGCTTATGCGGGCGCACTGGTGATTCCGGCAGGGTCGGCTCATCAATCAGCTGTACTTCATTAGGGACCATGACCTCAGCAATCTTGGCATCCTCAAGGCGCTTATACAGCATGGTGTAGATATCCTGCGCCACGTTGACATCCCTCTGCGCCCTGACAAAGCCTTGCTCTTTGGCAGGCATGGCGGAAAGCTCTTCTTCTGCCGAAGCATTGGCTGCTGCCAACGCCGCCGCCTTGCTGTTGTCCACCGCTATCTTTGCCTGATTCATCAGCGCGTCCCTTAAAAGCGACTGCTGCACAGAGTTCTCTGAGGGGCCTGCCTGCGAAGCTACACGGGACACTTCCGCATCACGCGCGCGGCGCGCCTCGGCAATCTTCTCATTTATGGCCACCATCTTCGGATGTTCAGCGGTATATTTCTCCAGATAGCCGATGCGCTCCACCTCCAGGTCAGCCAGCTTAGTGTTGTACTGCCTGATGGTCGCATTGTCCGCCAGCGCGCTGCCGTAGCTCGACAGCTGCCCGCTGACGCTCTGGTAGCCCGCCTGCGCCGCCGCCAAATCGACTTTGTTTGCCTCTTCTTCCTTCTTGATGCTGGAGAGCCTGCTGATAAGTTCCTTCAGATGCTCCTCCGGCGACACAAATTTCTGGTCCAGCTGATATTTCTGTAGCTTGTCCTCCGCCTCTGTCAGCGCCGTGTCAGCCTCTGTCACCCGTCCCTCCAGAAATTCCTTCGTGACTTTCTTTTCTTCATGTGAAAGCACCGTCAAGCGTGACAGAAAGCTGTCCATGATTTCCTTATTGAGTTCCTGAGCCCTGGCAGGGTCGGTATCACTGACTGTCACCTTCAGGATTTCCGTATCCTTCAGCGGCGTAGTCATGACACGGCCGGTAAAGGCTTCATAGCTGCCCCCGCCGTTTGCCTCGATGACCGGCTCCATCACATTGCGGCTCCTGAGGATTTCCGCATAGGTGCTCATGCGCTCCTTGCGCGTGGGCACAGTGCCTCCCCCCAGCGACTCCACCAGCCCCGTCACGGACGGGTTGCCCTGCTGCTGCTTGATGCGCAGCAAGGCGTCAGACTCATACACTGGCTCCGCCATGGCGAGATATGCCAGTGACAGCAGGCAGGATGCCAGCACGCAGCCCAGTATCCTTTTCCAGCCCTGCCTAAGCTGGAAAAGCAGCCCGCGCACGTTAATCATGCTCTTGTTCAACAATATTTCCCCTTCGCTCTGCCTCAACGACTGCCATAATCATGATTATTGACGATGTTATCAATCATGTAAGTACCACTGATGAACGGCAGGATATCCCTGGAGAAATCAATGCGTCCATTGCGGGTCAGATTGAGTATATCATCCTCAGCCAGTTCTACGTTCTGACTCACATCGCCCTTTTTCAGCAGGTCATTCAAATTGATTTTGACCGGCTCGCCTTCCTGATTCTTATGTATCAGGAAAATTTTCTTCTTCGCCGTGTCGCGGGTGAATCCCTGGGCAGCGCCGATGGCATCCGCCAGACGGTGTGATTTGGTCAGCTCATAAGTGCCTGGCTTGCTTACCTCTCCCAGCACGTGCACGCGAACCGTGCCGAGCTTCACGATATTCACGCTGACCTTGGGGTCCACGAAATATCTGGACAGGCGGACCTCAAGCTCTGCCGTGAATTCCTCAATGGTCAGCCCCTTGGTATCTATGGTGCCGACCATCGGAAAATCCACCATGCCGTCCGGGCGGACCATATAGCCATGGCGCTTGTTATCTTCCTGCAGATCCTCCTGCTCCGCCACGCTGATGTCCAGCACATCGCCCGGTGTCATCAGGTACCCCTCATCCCGCGCTTCTGCCTGCGGCAGCATCAGCAGCAAGGAGAGGAGCAACCCCGCAAATACAATTTTTTTCTTATGTATCATTTACCTAGCACTCCCACGCCAGCTTATCCTGAAGCTCCTTCTCTTCCATGGATTCCAGCAACTCGCTCTGTCTCTTCTCGTCTACCAGTTCCGTACCCAGATGGTTAGGGTGATAAGTCGGTATCAGCTTCTTAAAGACTGCTATGAACTCCTCATCAGTCTGGCAGTTCGCAAATTCCGCCAGATAAGCCTTAAAGGACTCCTCATCGACCTCTTTCAATCTGGCAGCAAAGATTTTCTTGTGTTTGGTTGCTTCTGTGCCTTCCTCGGCAGTCAGAAGTTCCTCGAACAACTTCTCACCCGGGCGCAGCCCCGTGAACTGAATGGGTACATTCTGCTGCGGCCCCGCGCACAATCTGATCATATTTTTGGCAAGATCCACAATCTTGACCGGCGTGCCCATATCCAGCACGAAGACTTCGCCACCCTTGCCCATGGCACCAGCCTGCAGCACCAGCTGGCTGGCCTCCGGAATAGTCATGAAATAGCGCTTCATCTCCGGGTGCGTAACCGTCACCGGACCGCCGGCGGCAATCTGCTTCTTGAAGAGCGGCACCACGCTGCCGCGGCTGCCCAGCACATTGCCGAAGCGCACCGTGACGTATCTGGTCGCATAGCGATTATCCATAACCTGCATGACCATCTCTACCACGCGCTTGGAAGCGCCCATCACGCTGGTCGGGTTTACCGCTTTATCCGTAGATATGGTGATGAAGGTTTCCACGCCGTAACGTCCTGCCACATCCCCCACGTTGATGCCACCGTAGATATTATTGTAGACAGCCTCCTTGGGGCTCACTTCCATCAGCGGCACATGCTTGTGGGCGGCAGCGTGGAAAACGACCTGCGGCCGGTATGCACGGAAGACATCCTCCAAACGGTCCCTGTTGCAGACATTGGCAATGACCGGCACCAGCTTCTCCTTGCCGTATTTCTCCGTCAGCTCCTGATTGATGAGGTAAATGCTGTTCTCACCGCGCCCCAACAGCACCAACTGCGCAGGCTTCATGCGCATGACCTGGCGGCAGAGCTCCGAACCAATGGAACCGCCGGCTCCCGTCACCAGCACCCTCTTGCCTGTCAGGTAGCCGGCAATGCTCTTCAGGTCCAGCTTGACCGGGTCACGCTCCAGCAAATCCTCTATCTGCAGGGGACGCAAGGACTTCACCGAGACCGAGCCGTCAATCATCTGATAGATGCCCGGCAGGATATTTACCTCACAGGACGTCTTCTTGCAGATGTCCGCAATCCTGTTGATATCCTTGGGCGGTACCGAAGGCATCGCGATGATCAATTCGCGGATATGGTATTCGGCGACCAGAGCGGTAATATCCTCACAACCGCCCAGCACCTTAATTCCCACGATGCGCTTGCCCTGCTTCTGTGGCGCATCATCTACGAAGCCTGCCACCCTTCTCTCACCGGTGTGCAGCTTCATGATTTCCCTGGCCAGGATTACCCCCGCATCACCTGCCCCGACAATGAGCACCGGCTTCTTTTCCTCAACATAGCTGCGTGAAGCCCTGAGCTCCATGGTCTGGATGAGCCTGCGGCCGATGCCCAGCAGCAGGGTCGTCAACAACAAGTCTATCACATAAAATGAGCGCGGGAAACTGACCTCAAAAACCCTCGTATAAAGGAGGAACATCCCCATTCCCAACACGCAGGCCGCTTCCAGAACCAGATAATCGCGCATCTCCGCATAGCGCCAGACCCTGCCATAAATATGCGTAACAGCCAGAGCTGACAAATAGCATGCTGTCAGTACCGGCAGGCTGAACCAGAGCACATCCACGTACTGCCAGAACCAGACTACCTGCACGGCATCCGCATTGTCAAATCTTAAATAAAGGCTGGCAAAAGCCGTCAGGGCAATCACCAACGCATCCAGACATGCCATCATGCCAGCGTCAAGATATTTTTTTCTTAGTCTCCACATTTCTTTAGCCTTTCTTTAACCTTCTAAACCTTTCTTTTTTTACAAAGTCACAACCGACTATTATATTTTAATGAATTTCCATGCCCTTTGCAATTGTTTTCCAATGTATTCTTAATATTTTTTGGTACTTTAGACCTACAGCTTTTCTATAGAAATAAATATCCCCCGGCACAGCCGGGGGTTTTAGTTTTACGGCCTATAAGGCCTCACCGTTGCCAGCTGCGCTTTACAGCGCCTGTACGGTCCGTCCCTTGCATCTTACTGCCTGCTACCCGTAAACGGGTCCTCAAAGTTTAGCGTCAACTGTTCAGATAGCTCATCCTCCTTCAGCTGTTCCTGTATGTATGTTGCTATTTTCTTCTCATCCTTGCCTACCGTATCCACAAAATATCCCCTACACCAAAACTGACGATTTCTATACTTATATTTCATATTCCCCCATTTTTCGTATATCATTAAGCTGCTTTTCCCTT
>NZ_FNWN01000016.1:0-65282 GCF_900108415.1 Selenomonas sp. KH1T6 | reverse complement strand
TTCCTGCTGATAAAAGGACTTGTTGCGAAAGGCATTCTCGAATGCAACCTTAAACACATTGCTTACAGAGAAACCGCGAACCTTATAGGCATTGCAGGCCTTGAGTATCTTGCCAACATGGAATTCTTCCAGGAAACAAGATATTTTTGAAGAAAGTTGTTCACCAAAGATATGATTCTGTGATACAATGTTCATGGCATAAGCCCTCCGTTTATGTTATGATTGCTGTCACTTTCATTATACAAAACGGAGAGAGCTTATGCTATTTTTTTAGGAAATGGTACAAGTCGAATAATTTGGCAGTTTCACAACTGCGAAGTTTGAGTAACCTAATATACCACATCATGGAAGAGTGATGGCGTCCTTCTTCCAGTAGCCCGTCAATCTTTATGCGTTTGTTGGCCCGTTCAGCAGATGTGCGCTTGTTGTAGATTTGCTTCCATTGAGGTGAACCGCGTGGAGGATCGCAGAACAGCCGTGGATTATCCTTAAGACTTATATGCACAACACGGCCATAAGTGGATTTGGTACAGCGCTTGTCGCACAAGCATAGCCTTTCTGCGTATTTTGTCTTCGGACAAATATATTTGGCTCTGTGCCGTTTCTTATCAGTGCCATCAGGTTTCAGGGGAAGTCCAAGAGGACAGATTGGCACACCTTTATCACTTATTGTATATCCCTTCTCCTCAGCTGATTTGGTGCCACGAAGATTCAAGTCTATGAAGGGCGTTATGCTGCTTTTGTTGCACATCTCGTACACAGCAGTTGCATCGTGTGCGGAATCAAGGATCAAAACGGAAATATTCCAGTCTGCGAAGAATGCCTTGATGCAGGCAAGTCCGTGCAGCATGGCAGGAAGATCATGGCGGGATGCACGCTCCAGAATAGGGAAGACAGGCAATCCGGAGTTGGCATCTGTGAAGAGATAGAGGTTATAACCATAGAAAAAGAAATTCCTGGACGAATCCCAGCCCCAATTGGCATCTGGCTGGGAGAACCAGCGCTTGTGGTGGCAATTGACGATACCTTTTTCATTGCAATAGCACGTTGAATGGCTGCGCTCCCGGTTGGATACTTTCACGGGCGTGCCGTCACCGGCCAGAACCAGTTTCCTGACATCCAGAAGATCTTTGTGAATAGAACTGGCCAGGAATACCCTGCTATAGATTTCACCGATGATGTGTAGCTTGGTCATGAGGATGCCTCCGGCACTGTGTCTATCAAAATACTTGATGACGGTGGCAGCATTATCTTTGTCGAAGGACGGAGACTTTTCGCCATTGCTCTTTCCTTTAGACGGTTTCTTTATGCGGTAGCGCAGGTGAGGCAAGAAATTGTTGCATCCTGGCCATAGGCGATGAAAGAAGTCATAAAAAGCGCCGAATGATGGAGTATGGTCATGTGAAAAGCCTGACAGTATGGCTAGAGACTCATCAGAGCGCAGACGTTCAGCCCAATCAACAAGAGAACTAGACTTAAGCCAGATTGAAAGCAAGTAAGAACGCAGCATAGAGGAAGGCAGCCATGCAGGACGACCTTCCTCTGAGTAAAAAGGGACGCATGATCTCGTCAACCGATGAAAGATCAAGCGCCAGGAGCTTTGATGCCAGCTTACGCTTCTTCTTGTCGAATCGCTTTAGGCGACTGTTGTGAATGTGTTGGGAGAGGAGCTGCTTATAGGCAGCGTGGGAGCCGATTTCAGGCAATCTCAGCATGATGTTCACCTTCTTTCAAGTACTATTGTACATGTGAACCATCAAACTGAGATGGGTGATACTCATCCACAACGGCATTTTGCCATAAATTTTGGGGGCACATTGAATAATGTGCCATGGCTCAAGGCAGACAAATAGAGGGTTTTGGGTTTTCTAATTTACATAGGATTTTCTGGAGGGGCAAATTCATTTTCCAAATAACATGGTTATCGTAAAGAGAGATATTTATCTTGACTATTGCAACTTTATGTTCAAGGTGCTGCAGGGGATGCAGGAGCATTACAGGGAGAAGGGGACTCCCCGCCCGGACAGGTACCTTGGCTATGTGGGGGAACTCCTGACTACCGTGTACTTCGCCTATCATCGTGGGAGATGGCGGACAGGATTTATAGATTATCGACTGCTGAAAGAAGTATGAGGGAGAGGTCATATGCCGGAAATATCCGTAATCGTGCCCCTGTACAATGCAAGGAAGTATCTGCAGGAAGCTATTGATAGCGTACTAGCTCAGACTTTTCAGGATTTCGAAATCATAGTGGTAGATGACTGTTCAACGGATGGCAGCTGGGAACTGGTAAACAGGCTTTATGGAGAAAATGACAATGTCTGCCTGTATCGCCATGAAAACAACAAGACAGCAGGTGGCGCCAGAAACACGGGCCTTGAGCACGCCAAGGGCAAATACATTGCCTTTTTGGACAGTGATGATCTCTATATGCCGGAGACATTGGAAATCATGCATAAGGTGGCCGAAAAGTACGGCGCGGAGGTAGTTCATTCCCCAGGTTGCCTGGTACCCCAGGGAGATCAGGAACAGGTAAGGACAACAGATGAATTCCGCACCATTCTCTTTGATGATATGCCAGCCTCGCAGGAGCCTGTGCTGGTATCGGAAGAGAAGGCCTATCGCGTGGAGCTTTGGGCCAGGCGGAAACTTTATGGCACCATCTGGAACAAGCTTTTCAGAAGAGATTTTCTGGACGAGCACCACATACGTTTTGAGGAAAATTTGGTGCCAGGGCAGGATGCCATCTTCCTTTTCCGTTGTGTCTTCTATGCCAGAATCTACCTATGGATTCCGGACATCTTCTACATCTACCGCCGTCCTGTCACATCTGTGACCAGAAAAAAGCGGGATGCCAAATTTATCGCAATGCAGGCCAAAAATATTGCAGCGAAGATAAAGGCACTGGATACCTATATGGGTGACATCCCGTGGTTCAGTGACAAACCGGAAGTACAGGACAAAGTGCGGGAGTTTGCCATTATCGACACTGCCCCCTCCTTCATTCAGCAAGGCTACCACAGCCAGGGCCTGCTGGAGGGCAGTGAGGAAGAAATCCGCCAAGCCTTCAAGGATATTTACGGTGAGCAAGGCTATTTTGCCTATTGGTATTTCCATCACTATCATATGCTGAAGGCAGGCGCGGGAGGAACCAATGAGGGCCAGTCATACATCTTCCCCTATCATCTTTTCCAAGAGGGAGAGAGAACCGTCATCTACGGCGCCGGAGAATCAGGTCAGTCCTTCTACCAACAACTGCAAAGGCAAAACTACCTCAAGCCCGTAGGTATAGTGGACAAAAGAGCCAAGGAACTTAAAACACCGGACTTCCCCGTGCAGCCTGTTGAAGACCTGAAAAAGATGGACTTTGATGCCATCCTAATTGCCGTCATCAATGAAAAAGCCGCCAAGGAAATCAAGGCGGCATTGATTGCAATGGGCATAGGGGCAGAGAAAATCCGCTGGCAGGGCGATGCCTACGCCAAAGACGACTATTATAACAACTATTACTTTCCTTTGTTAAGGGAAAGTAATCAATCAAAGCAAAAATAAAAGCCTTCCCCTTGAGGGGGCGCGCAAGCGCGGTAGTCCGGTGGACTCCCTGGGGGGGGGACCGCGAAGCGGTGGATGAGGTCGCTGTCCCTTGGCAAAAAGGAGCAATAAATAATGAAAATCGCAATCGCCGGCACCGGCTATGTAGGCTTCGTTACCGCCGTATGTCTTGCCGAACACGGCCATGCCGTAACCTGTGTGGACGTGGACAAGAAAAAAATCGACAGCCTGAACCGCTATGGCAAGGCCCTGATTTACGAAAAAGACCTGGATGCCCTGATGGCAAAGAACAAAGCGCGTCTTTCCTATACCACGGATTATGCCTCTGCCTACAAGGATGCGGAAATCATCTTCATCGGCGTAGGCACCCCGGAAAAGCGGGATGGCTCTGCCAATCTGAACTATGTCTACGCCGTGGCTATGCAGATAGCGGAAACTGCGGAAAAAGAATGCGTAGTGGTGGTCAAGTCCACCGTCCCCATCGGCACCAATGAGCGCATAGAGAAGCTGATTCGCGACAATCGTCCGGAAGGGGCAGTTCCTCTTCATGTGGCTTCCAACCCGGAATTCCTGGCCCAGGGCACGGCCGTCCATGATACCCTGCATGCTTCAAGGATTGTTATCGGCGTGGAAGATGACTATGCCAGGGAAAAGCTTACGGAACTCTACAAGACCTTTGATGCTCCAAAACTTATCACCAACCGCCGCAGCGCGGAGATGATCAAATATGCCTCAAATGACTTCCTGGCCCTGAAGATCAGCTACATCAACGAGATAGCCAACCTCTGCGAGGAAATTGGGGCGGATATCGAGGATGTGGCCCAGGGCATGGGCTATGACAGCCGCATCGGCAGCAAGTTCCTGAAGGCGGGTATCGGCTACGGAGGCTCCTGCTTCCCAAAGGACACCAAGGCACTGCACTGGCTGTCGGATTACCATGAACAGGAACTGAAGACAGTAAAGGCTGCCATTGAAGTCAATGACCATCAAAAGCTGAAGTTGATAAGAAAGGCTCATAAATACTACGAGGATTTGGAAGGCGTCACTGTGGCGGTGCTTGGGCTTACCTTTAAGCCCGGCACTGATGACCTTAGGGAGGCACCGTCGCTCACCAATATCCCCATGCTTTTGGAGGAAGGGGCCATTGTGAAGGTTTATGACCCTATTGGCATGGAGAGGTTTAAGGAGCATTATCCTACACAGGTGAAGTATTGTACTTCTGTGGATAAGGCTTTAGAAGGTGCAGGGCTTTGCTTTATTTTTACGGATTGGCCTCAGATTAAGGAATATCCCCTGGAAGGATTCAAGAAGAATATGAGTAGGGCTATAGTGCTGGATGGCAGAAACTGTTATGCCTTAGATGAAGCAGAAGCTGCAGGAATTACTTATGAATCCATGGGGAGAAAAATTGTTTTAGCAGATTGTTGATACTGATTTTTCATATAGTGGAGGATTTTTGAGATATGAGCAGGCGGAACAGAAAGAAAAATAGGCAGTTGTCCAAAAAGGAAGTCATTAAGGAAGAAAAAAACGCAGAGCAGGAAAAAAATACGTTTAAAGAAGAACAGGTTACGGACAAGGCTGAAGCGCTCGTTTCTCAAGAGACGTCTGCAAATCAGGCAGATTCTGTTGTGCCGAACCTTAAGGGGGGGCTGATTGTCTATGGCACAGGCGACCACCTTAAGGATATGCTGGCTTGGCATAGTGACCTATATGAAAGAATTGTCAGGGTTATTGATAAGAATGAATCCAAGATAGGAACGAGGCCAGAGGGTCTTTCCTGTAAGGTAGAATCTCCATCAGTATTGAAAGACCTGCCTGCTGAAACTTGGGTGGCTGTTTCTGCTCTGCGTTATTACGACGAGATTGTCAAAGAACTGAATGAACTTAATCCTGGACTTGTATGTCCGGATATTGACCAGGCATATGCTTATTTGAGGCAGGCCGAGTCTAAGGGCATGCTGGTCTATGGAGTGGGAGCGCATCTGGCGGATATGTTGTCCTGGCACCCGGATTTGAAGGGCCGTATTGGGCGTGTTTTTGACAAGGATGAAAAAAAGAAAGGGCAGAAGGCTCCTGGCACGGACAGAAAGATTGAAAGCCCTGAGGCTATGAGAGCGCTTCCGGCAGGGACTAGAATTGCTATTTCAGCAATTCGTTATTATGAAGAAATTGCCGGGGAGATTTATGCCTTGAATCCTGGACTGGTATGCCAGGACATTGACGAGGCCTATTCCAGGCTGCCAGAACTGTCGAGTAAAAAAGCTGTCCAGCCGGCTAAGCCGACGGTCAAAGTCAGGCAGGGGCTCAGTGAACTGCAAAGACAGCGGCTCCGAGGCAGGGAGGCTGCTGAGAGATGGCGCCGCAGATTCCTGATGGAGTGCGCTAATGTGCGGAAAGTTTTCTGGGGCGCCAAAGGAATACGGGCCAACTATCTCATACAGGAATTCAAGCCTTTCATGGGGCGTGGGGATTTCTTTATAGATGAAGATACGGCCTTGAAGGGCAAGATAAAGAATGGCCTTCCAGTATGTGTGCCAGAAGTGCTCAAAGACATTCGCGGGAAGTATAAGATTATTGTCCTTTCACACCAATATGTCGAAATCAGTGAGCGCCTTAGGGATTATGGCTATGTAGAAAATGTAGATTTTGTCGAGGGACGGCAGATTTTAGGCGAGGATGAGAATGGCTATATTGATGTACCCTGCGTGGACAAGAAGAGAGTAGGTATGATCGTATACGGTGAAGGTGCGCATCTGGCCGAAATTATAAAGCTTCATCCTGAGTTGGCGTGGCATATTAAGCGCGTGATAGAAAAGGATAAGAAAAAAATAGGTACGCTGGTAAAAGATATTGGTGTATCTGTAGAGCCGATGGAGGTGCTGCGTGATTTGCCTGCCGGAACGGAAATAGTAGTATCGAATATTCAATATTTCCAAGACATAAGAAAAGATATTATGGTCTTGAATCCTGGCCTAATCTGCAGGACCATTGACAAAGTATGGCAGGAGTATGTCTGATTTCGTTTAGGTTTTATTCTCTGCTGGAATTGTGACGTAGGAGCAATGGCATGATAAAGATAATTGGGAACAATCCCCAGATAGAAGCAATGTTTGCTGGCAGTGCAGCAGGAAAGAAGGAAAAGGATTACTGCATATTCTGTGAGAAAACTCCGCAGGCATTGGAGCATGGTGCAGGAAAGCAGGAAGCCTTTAAAAGGTTTCGCTCTAGGAAAACTTTTAGGCTGTCACCGTCCATGTTTATGGAGGCAAGGAATTATTTCCATGATAATGCTGGCTGTAGGGAAGAGATTGCCCAGGTTGTGGATAGTGAAGGCAAAACTATTGCCTATCTATACTGGGTTCACAATTATCTGCGGGATAATGACCTTTATCAAGCTATGCCGGCCATAGATTTTTGGGGATATTACTTCAAGTCGGGGAACGTCAATGATTTTGTGCTGAATTGGGCGCGGAGTTATTTGTTTTGCAAGCTGGAGGAATATACATATGCCATCGCAAGGTACATCCTGGATAAATTCCCGGACAGGCCGATATATTTTGCTGATGACATGGCAGGTCTGGATATCTGGGGGGCGGAGAAAAATAGGGTAAAGATTGTAAAATCTTATTGTGATTTGCCAAGTAGCAGCCGGGAAAACTGCATGGTGATTACTACCTCTGAGTACAATGCTTATAGTGATCATGTGCCTGAGTCAAAGAATCTGGTATACAATTCCCTGAATATCATGTACAGCATGCTCTGGGGGAGTCATATCTATCATCCTGGAACGAAGCACCCTGATAAAGTGGTAGTGCGTATTGACAATAAATTTGCTAGCGTTGGGCTGGGAGATATTATCAAGATAACCATGAACTTTGCCTATCAGGCTGAGATGCAGGGATATGTGCCTGTGGCAGATCTCTCCCGACCGGGTTGTTGCCAGTATTGGGAGCAGGGAATCAACGTTTGGGAGGAACTGTTCAAGCCTCTCAGTGACATACGGCCCGAAGAAACGGAAGAATGCGCCAATCTTATCAGTGCCCGCAAAGAGGAAAGGGGCTGGCTGGTCAGTGATTGGCGTTCCAATCCTCTGTGGAGGGAAGCTGACTACCAGGCCCTTAATAGCGGCTGGTGGGGAGATCGTCCCCATTTGAGTGACAAGGCATGGGATTTCGTGCTGAGCCATGCACCGGCACAGCTGAAAAAGCGCTTGGAAACAGCAGTGTCCAATGAGAGCAAGGAAAAAGATAATGTCCCATCTGGCGCAGATGATATGCGTATTTTGGGCGTGATTATACGTGGTACCGACTATAGAAAAGAAGCCTACAAAGGAAATGCGCGCAACGAAAATAATGCAGATATTGAATATGTGCTGAACTGGAGCAAATACCTGATGGATTCCGGGCGATATGATTATCTCTTCCTGGCTACAGAGGACGAGGATTATTTCCGCAGGTTCAAAAGTGAATTTACTGAGGAAAAGTTGCTGTATGTGGATCAGCCCAGGGTGCATCTGGATCTTTCCCAGAACAGAAGAATTACTACGGATACTCTCTTCAGGGAGAAGAAAGTGGCGGGCCTTGACTTGGCCAAACTTTACCTTACGGTACTAAAATCCTTGGCAGTATGTGATGATCTTATTTCCTCCATGGATAACGGCACCTACCGTCAGGCGTTGCGGTGGAACAAAGGAAAATTCGGCCTGGCCAAGATTATCAGGGAAAAAGAGTCACTGCCGCTGCCGCTTCGTGATAAAACGCAGGCTCCCCAAGGCCAGTCCCAAAAGATGCAGCCCAAAGTACAGGAAATAAAGGTAGTTCATGTATCTGACACAAATGATGTTCTTTCCCGTGACAGAAGCCGGGTTATCTGGACAGAGGGAGATCTGTCTCATTTCAGACGGCAGGATCTGCTTAGAAGTGGGGATTTCTTTGTTACGGAAAAAGGTGAAGATCAGGGGAGATTTTTTCACGAAATGCCTGTCTGCAGCCCTGAAGTACTGAAAAATATGGATGAGCGTCCTTTGGTGTTGCTTTTGGTCAAAGATGCTGAGAAGCCCATAAAGAAACTTCATTCTTATGGCTATGTTGAGGGAGAAGATTTTCTTCTTTGGGATAGTAAGGCGGAAGGCTGGTGCAGTGCAGCAAATGCATCTAATACTGCAACTGGTGCAAGTGTGCAGCAGCCAAAAGCAGTTCCTCAGAGCAATTCCAAGCCATATGCTGAATACCTTAGCCGATATGGTCAGGTGACAGAACTTGACAGGCTGGATATGGCAAGGGACATAACTTCCTTTGCTGATGCTCCCTTGATTTCGATTGTGATGCCTGTCCACAGCCCCAGGGAAGATTTCTTCCGTCAGGCTTTGGATTCTGTGCTGGCGCAGGCGTATCCACATTGGGAATTGTGCCTTGCAATGGAGAACTCGTCCGAGGTTGCAGTGGGGGGACTGCTGGAGGAATACCGGCAGAAGGATGCCCGTATAAAAGTGGCTACTGGAAGTGTCGATGCACTTAACATGGTGTCCGGCAAGTTTACAGTAATGATGGGGCAGGAAGATATTCTGCAGCCGGAGGCCCTTTACTGCCTCGCCAAGGATATAAATGCTTCCAAGGGCGAGGTGGATATGCTCTATACAGATATGGACTATATCGATGGAGCAGGCCAGAGGTCAAATCCCAGATTCGGCCCGGATTTTGATCCAATTAGTTTGGCCTCTTGGAATAACGCAGAGCATCTGGCAGCTTTCCGCACCTCCGTGATGAAAGAGCTTGGCGGTGAGGATGATCTGGTCAGGCGCTTTGTGCAGCAGATAAAGCCTGAGCGGATACATCATATTCCCCGTGTCTGCTACAGCTGGCGCAGGCTTGAAGAGGAGGCAGCTTCGACAGAGGGCAGGCTGGAGATGGTCCAGGGCCAGCAGCTGACAAAGCCAGAATTGCCTGCACCTGCACCAATGGTGTCTATCATCATTCCTACCAAGGATAAGGTGAAGATACTGAGAGATTGCGTGGAAAGCATCATTTCAGTGACGGATTATCCTGCCTATGAAATTATCATTGTGGACAACCGCAGTGAGGAACAGGCTACTTTTGATTATTTTAAGATTTTGGAGAAGCGGGATAATGTACGTGTTTTCCCCTATGAAAAGCCTTTCAATCATTCTGCTATCTGCAATTTTGGTGTAGAAAAGTCCAAGGGCAGTCTCTATCTGTTCCTGAACAATGACACCAAGATGATGGAACCTGGCTGGCTTACCAGCATGGTCAGGGAAATTGGCAGGGAGAAGGTAGGCGTAGTGGGAGCCAAGCTCCTGTATGCCAATGGCAAGGTGCAGCACGGCGGCATCTCCCTGATGGGGGTACGCATAGCTCACCATCCAGGCTTGGGATTGGAGCGCAACCAGGCAGGCTACAGGAATCTGGTGAATATGACCAGACAGTGTTCTGCTGTGACAGGGGCCTGCCTGCTGATGAGGAAAGAAACATTTGATGATGTGAGCGGCTGGGA
This sequence comes from Selenomonas sp. KH1T6, assembly GCF_900108415.1. Lineage (NCBI taxonomy): Bacteria > Bacillati > Bacillota > Negativicutes > Selenomonadales > Selenomonadaceae > Selenomonas > Selenomonas sp. KH1T6. The sequence continues at coordinate 55,217 of NZ_FNWN01000016.1, read as the reverse complement.
TGCTGAGAATGTGCCGGAAAGCTACAATGATGTAGACCTTTGCCTGAGAGTATGGGAAGCCGGATGGAAAGTTGTCTATGATGGCAAGGCGGTACTTTATCATCTGGAATCCCTTTCCAGAGGCCATTCCTGGAACAAGCCAAAGGATTTGGCCAGACAGGCCATGGAGCGTCATGCACGGCATATTATGATAGAGCGTCATGGAGAGCTTTTGTTTCATGATCACTTCTATAATCCTAATCTTAGCTGGGACAGGCCGGACTACAGCATAGCCAAGTTCCCAGCAGTGGGCAGGCCGTGGCGCCCCTGGATTGAGTTTGTCTGTCCCTTTGATTTGGGCAAGGCGTTGCTGGGAATTCAGGCTGCGTATCAGGCACATTTGGCAGGCAGGAAGGTCAGAGTTCATGTGCTTGAAACACTCATGCCATGGCTGTCCGATTTCAAGCTGCCGTTCCCGGTGGTGCCGGTTCCTGCTGTTCTTATTGCTGAGGGGAAGGCAGAAGAAAAAAATGCGAAAGTGTCTGGCTATGTTGCTGATAGGGCTGATTCTTCAGGACTGGTAGTGGATACTGGCTCAGAGAGAAATTTTGATGGTACCTGCAGGCTGAATTTTGTGGAGTATCTGCTTTGCCAGCTGCGTATGCCTATCGGGGAGAAATTGAGGCCAATTTTGCCTGAGGCAAGGGGTCTGGATGAGAAGACCAAGGAAATATTGAAAGGCAAAACAGCCTTGCTGTGTGCAGAGAGTGAGCATGCACAGGGAGAAATGAGCCAGATTACAATTTCCAAATTGCAGGAAGTACTGCACCAGGAAGGTTTCCGGGTAGTGCAGATTGGCAGGAAGAATGCAAAGAGGCTGGATGGTTTTGATGACTATCTGCTGATGGATGGCACAGCAGGCTTCTGGCGAGCTGCTTTTGAAAAGGCAGGGATGATTGTTAGTGCTGATTCCTGGGCTGGCCATTTGGCAGCGATGATGGGGAGACCACAGATAACGGTATTGGTTACAGATAATGCTAGGAATTATTATGGTAGGGATTATTTTGAGAATGAGGATGGGGATAGCTTGGTTTTGGAATTTGATTTAGGGGATGAAAACACGGTAGAAGAATTTTGCTACAGTATAAATTCGAATGATAAAGCTTGAAGTATGTTTAATTTAAATGATAAGGAGAATTTTCTGTGAGAATTTTGTTTGTGTCTGCAACTAGGAGAACGAATCGGCCATATGAAGATCCTTCTGTGAGATATAGGTGCTATTATCCAGCGGCAGAGCTTATAAAGATGGGGCACTATTCTTATGTTATTAGTGCAGAAAAATTTCAGAAGAACTTTGAAACGCTGCCGGATTTTGACGTGTATATTTTTCATAGACCTTCTTTTTCTGAAAGATTTTTTGAAATAAGAGAAGTACTTAGGAATAAGGTATTTGTAGCTGATTATGATGATTACACGCTCGATATTAAATTGACAAATGATATGCCTAGGGTGAAGAGTGGTACATCTTCTCTTAACGCAACGTCCACTGTCATTTCGAATTTTTTCGAAGGTGCGGCGTTGTGTGATTATTATACAGCTTCCACTGATGATTTGAGGAATAAAATTAAAAAGATATTCAAAATTCCTAGTGGAAGAATTATTACGGTTCACAATGGAGTGCCGGAAGAGTTTGTTTCATTAAGCAGACTGGCAAAGGAGAAGATGCAAAATAACCGCTACACATTTGGTTATTTTCCTGGGACAACATCCCATGATATTGATTGGACTATTTTCAATGATGCAATGAAGAAAATGCAACTTAAAGAAAAGTGTACATTGCTATTGGCGGGGCCATTGGTTGTTGATAAGACCAATCCAGATTTACGGATTGTACGTCATGGATATGTAGAGTTTTCTGAACTGCCGTTTTTGATGGCTCAATGTAAAGCAGTAGTTGCTCCCTTGGAGGCGACTGATTTTAACGCTTCAAAATCTGGTTTGAAGTTCTGGGAATCTGCCCTTTGTGGTTGTCGGGTGTTGGCAACGCCTATTCCCGATATTGATAGATTTGAAAGTCCTGCACTTTTAAAATGCCATAATGACGAGGAATGGCAGAAGAACATTCAAAGGGTCATAGAAGATGATTTGCCTAGTTTTGATGCGGAAGAGCTAAAGAATATTGAAAAGCAGACAAGTGCCAAGTCTGAGGCTATGAAATTATACGCCTTTTTGGAAGAAGCCGTAAAAGAAAATGCTAATTTATAAGTGGAGTGAAAAGATAGATGGGAAATAAGATAATGAAAAAACTTCTCTTTTATATTGAGCCTCATCCTATTAGAAATTCTTTTTCACAATTTTTGAATGCCGAGGTTAGAAAAATTATTCCTGCCCTGGTAAACCAACTTCCTGAGGATTGTGAAGTAAGAATTTTTGGCAATGATGCCACAATAACTGCTGTCGTGCATGATATTGGAAAAGTAGCACCTATTTGTTTGCGCCCCACCGAAAAAGAAAGCAATATCATATATGACTATCTACGTCAGTGGGATGATTTGGCCATCCAGGAACGCAATGACCTTGTAATGGGCAGAGGGAAGATTACGGAATTTTACTATGGTATCTTGGATAGGATACATAGAGATGTTTTTGATTTCGATTATGTTCTGGCGTGGTCTGATAATGGTGCTGTGAAGAAATATGCTGAAGATAATAATCTAATTTCATTGTTTGCAGAATTAGGACCTACTCGTATGCCATTCCCTCCCACTATTTACTTTGATCATGAAGGAACAAATGGAATGTCCTCTGTCCGTAAAGCTAAATTGGAGGACTTTAAGCCCCAGCTGGTTTTATCCAGGCGTATCTGGAGTGTTAAGGGCGTGAATGCAAATGTTTATGACAGGCCACTCACCCTGACGGTGGATGAGACAAAAGACGAGCCTTTTAAATGTTTGCATAATAAGTATATTTTTGTAGCCCTTCAATTGGCTGATGATTTAAATACTGTGTTATGTTCGAGGTACAATAACCCAGTTGAATTCTTAAGGCAAATTATAGAAGACTTTAAGGATTCTGGTTATGATTTGGTAGTAAAGGGGCATCCAGGGGCCAAGAATCGAGCGTATAATCTTAAGGCACAATACCAAGCCAAACTTTTGGCGGATTCCTATGATCATGTGCACTTCCTGGATAGTTCCGTGGGAGCAGTTGAAACCATTGATTGGTATGTGCATGCTGAGGCGGTTATATCTATTAATAGTTCTCTTTCATTTGAGGCTCTTTTAAGCGGTAAAAAGTCTTTTTCAGCTGGAGAGGCGGTCTATAATATATCGGGACTTATGGATTATACTTCTAGTGCTATTGATGTGAATGATGAAGTTTCTAAAAATCTAGATGTAGCTGTTTCTTTTTTGATGGGACATTATTTTCATCCTAATGAAAGTGTTTTTAACACGAAACTTATTTATCGACTATTTGATTTCTATCGAGAGATGAAGGATGAAGGAATCTTGGGGACAGGTTCATTCTGGTCGATTTATGCAGAGAGGTTCTCTGAGGGGATTGAGATGCTTATCCCGGATGAATTTAGGGATGAAGCAGGTAGGGATACTTTAGAAATATCAATACCATCATTGTTGGTGAATACGTACTATAATATTAATAGTTTAACAGAAATGGGAGATAATATCGAATTGGGAATTTTGGATAAATTTGGCAAGAAAAGTAAGATGATTTTGCCGGTAGAAGCGATATTTGTGCAATGTTTGGATAAGGTTGAAGTAAGAGAGAAAACAATGTTTGTTCTCGGATGGGCATACGAAAAAGACAGAAAGATTCCACCAATCAACGTGCTGGTTTTCTGCAAAGGTGAGTATATTAGCCGCCATAGGGTGGTGAACAAGAGGAGCGACGTACAGGAAGCATTTAATTTGTCAAATACAATGGATTACGGTTACAGATTTGAGTGTATGAAAAAAGGAGAAGTTGGAGACTATCTATTCCTTTTGATTTCTGAAAGTGGTAAGGTGCAAATTGTAAGGAAACGTTGATAGTGACTTCTAAAAAGATAATATCATGAAATTTAATATATAATAATATGGCTTTATTATGGCGTATTGAAAATTCCGTCTGAAAATAATATGTTGCGATTTTAAAATAGCATTTTTAAAAGTTGACACACCAAAATGGAGAGCTTTGCAACACGCCCTGAGAATGGAGTGTAAATATGCAAGTGCATAATTTATCTGGAACTGCCGCATCAAGATATAATGAACCACCATACGGATATGGATCATGGCGGGAATATTGGGAAGAAACTATGGGGAGGAAGTTTTCTTATTGTTCTCGTAACATTTGCTTGAATGAAGCGACAGTTGGAGGTCACGTTCAAAAACAGGATGGAAATGATAGACGTTGGTACATAGTTCCACTATGTAAGTCTTGTAACAATATTCATAGTGATATATATTTTGATGTTAATGGATACGATTTGTGTCCCGTTTGTAAATGAATATGTTTATAGAAATGAGGTGATTAGGAGTGCCTGAGAATGAAACATTATGGAATGTTTTTATCGATATGGGGATTTTGAATGAAGAAGTCATAAGAAAGGTTTACTATCATCTTTTATCTAGAGATAAAATAAAGGATGGAGAAACTTTTTTTTGTGAGATGTTACAGTTCTTCCCGGATTCATATGAAGTACATCGTTGCTTGGCTGAGGTGATGATGAAAGATGGGAAATTTCAAGAGGCTGTCACAGAATGGTTGTATATTATAAAAAAGCTTGGCATGGGAAATATTAATATCTTATCCAGACTTTTCCGCTGTTATATGGGGTTGGGTAATATGAAGCAGATGGAAAAGGTTGAACGACGTGCGATGTACAAATGGCCGGAGCACAAATTGGCTGTGGAAATGCAGGATATGTGCCTTTCATATTGTAATGAAAGGCATGAAATTGATTTGTTTTTTGACGCAAATTTAGAGGATCTCCCTACGGGACTTTCAAAATCTATTCTACTTCGTATGAAACGCAAGGACTGCTTTCAATTTTCCTTGAAAAGAAAAAATGATAATTTGCCTTTTATTATCATAAACTACAAAAATGGGGAGGTGATAAAACTATATCCTGTAATCATGGAAGATCTATATAAATTTAGGCTTGATAATTTGCCTCAAGTCTCTGAATTGGTTCTTTGTTGGGGTGACAATGAATATAGAGCACGCGTTTCTAGTAAGAGGATTTTAGGTGTATTGGAAGGTAAGAATGGCTGGCTTTTTTTAGACAATGATACTAACAAGAGTGTAGATCAATTTTGTGGACGTAGCCTTATGTTAGATAAGGTACAAGCGGAATGGAGAACTTTTCTTGATAGGGCTAAGGAGTTACCTGGGTTCATTCTTTTTGTCCCTCCCAGTAAGGAGTCAGTTTTTCCTCGGTTCTATCCACACGAGAAAAGTATGTGCAGACCTATAGATCAGTTACATGAAATTGTAAATGATTCCGGTTTAGATAGATTTTTTTATCCTTGTGATATTTTGTCTCAAAAGGAGAGCAGTTATAGCAAAACTGATACACACTATACATTTCTTGGAGCTGAGTTATGTTTTGAAGAATTGATAAAGAAATATTTTGATTTTAGTCTCGATGACTATAGGAAAAAAGAATTTTCTTTTGAGTCAAGAAAGAATATCGGTGACTTGGGATCAAAGATGTCACCAATGCGTGATTCTGAATATGTATTTCTTAAGGAAACGGGCAATGAGGAGCATTTGATTTACAGTAATGACATAGAAAATACAGGTAGAGTTGAATATTACAAAAATAAAGCAGATTACTTGAGTAATAAGAAAGTATTAATTTTTGGAGATTCTTTTTCACATAATATAACACCTTTCTTTCATGCTTGTTTTATGGAACTATTGGTGTGTAGGACTGTAGGTACGATACATATGGATCTGATTGAAAAATTTAAGCCTGATTATGTCATATCGGAGATGACAGAGAGATTTATTGTAAGAGCGCCACAGTTTTGGATAGGAGATGATGCAAAGGTGCACTCATTGAAGTGCATAGAGATTCTTTGAACATAAGTGGCAGACTGCCAAGGAATGTGCTTGTTGAAATAGGGGATAAGAACTTCTTTAATGGCCAGGTGCTTATTAAATCTGCAGTTGGGGATGGCAGGATGGTTCATACTGTCAGTCATGATTTATATGCTCATGATATTTATTTTATGGGAAGGAATACTCATGATATTTTTGATAGAACTACGCATGAGAGATTAAATAATTATAGTGATATTTTTCTTGGGACAGAAATTTGATCTGTCAGAATGCGGAGTTTTATCCTAAGGCATTAGTTATGAATGACAGCGTATTGGCAACCCGCACCTTAGTAAATTGTGCCTTTGAGGAAAGTAATATTTTACTTGATGAAATGCCTGCAAATATCAAGCATAAAAATATTATTTGGAATATTTCTTGTGAGAAAGAGAGAATGTTGGAATATTCACCAAGTGATCCTTTGTATAGGACTATAGTTGAATGAGTTGAAATACATTTGGAAGAAGGATGTACGTGAACAGTGATAAGACTCTTCTTATTGGCTCAAGTCATATGGTACGCATGAAGCATGCCTTTGTAGCTGGTGATTTGCCAGATACGGGACAATATGTTTGTCATGGGTATCCTGGTACACCATTATGGAATCCGCACGTATTCAATAACACAAAGCAGGAAATTTTAAAGCATGGTATTGAGAAAGTTGTTCTTTTCGTTCCTGATTTAAGGTTTGGAAATGTAGTGGATTTAGGAATAATTCACAATGATGACTTTGTTGGTGGATTTACTCTTATAAAAAAGGAGCATATAAATCTCCGAAAAGATTTGGCGCTGGCGGAAAAGACACTGAATGTTTTGGAATTATATCTTAAAAACATATCTGTGAAAACTGAAATCTTCTATTATGATTTATTTTTTAGAGAAGTTTTTGATGCAGATTCCGGCAGGAACCATAATCCTCTATACACTTTGAGAAATTTTGAGGGATATCTTAGCAATAATACATATAAGATCCGTCATCAAAGCCCCTTGGAAGATTTTTCATGTTTGATTTGTGATAGTTCTTTGCATCCTAGTAATCTAGGTTTTTTGAGTCTGTTTCATGTTTTACATCATCAGGAATCTTTCGTAAAGAATTATGATATTGCCATGAATGCTGCCAAGGATAATTTAAGGAAAAGGTTAATTTCTTTGTTGGAAAAACTGCCTGCCTACACACTTATCTGTGGGGATTCCATCTGTGTCAGTGATCTGATCGACCAATTAGGTGTCGAAGTTATGGAAGACTTTCATGGGAAGAAAGTTTTCTTTTACAATGCCCCCCCCACAGAGTACAGATGTGCTTAGTGGTGTAGTGGCTTTGATAAGGCGGTATAAAATCAGGCAAATTATGTATGTCAGTTCTTTCCATAGTGATAATGTGGCTGATATATATCGTGAAGCACAAAGAACAAAATATGTGCTGGAGTCTTTATGCAGAGGCACGGTGTTTTTCCTTCCGTATGATCTCATAGCTAGAGAAATTATTTCACGAAGACATAAGGATTTGATCGGGTACAAAGATTTGCGGGAAAGTGATTGGAAGAATTTGTTATCATTTTTTTCTTTGCCTGCTAATATCTTTTCTGATGGTTTTATTCAAGTGGGAGTATTTTTGCATCCGTATATGAAATTTTATGCTTATATTTTGGGATATTTTAGTAGCTTATGCAGAGGGGGAAATAGCTAAAGATAAGTCTAAGCATAATGATATACAAGGTTAAGGAATGAAACTAAAAAAGGTTGCCTGCCTGCAGACAACCTTTTCTTGGGGGAATTTAGCGTATCTGTTGTGCTAGTTTCTCGATGCGTTCTTGGGGCAATTGAGAATATTTTACGATTTTTTCCATTGGTACATTGTCACGCAACATCTCTATAGCAGTATTAGTGCGAACTTCATCGATGGCAACGTCACGTTCTTCATTCATCAATTTTTTCATTATTTCACACATGGCATTTACTCCTTTTGATTTGTTCTTGAAAAAATCGGCCCGATTGGCTAATTCCTGATAATGCATTTTAGACGGATCAGAGCAGAAAAAATCCCGCATTAGTAGACCTAGAGAATCATCATTTCTGTAGGCACCGTTTATGTACATAATGTGGGAGTCATCATCAAAGTCCTGGTGGTTTAACTCCTTGATGGTACGGTTTACATGGTAGATGGGATGCCCTGCACCGAAGATGTCATTTTCGGTGATGAAGATAACCCATATCTCGGGAAAATCCTTATAATCTGTGCCTTTTGCAACTTCTCTTGAGTCGATGAGGCAGGTGTTAAACCTGGCTCGCTTAGGGATGGCTCCTTCATCGGCACGTTGGATTTCTATGTTGTAGATTTTGCCATCGTTATCCATAGCAAGGACATCAAAGCGGACGCTGCGTCCATTCGACGCTGCCATCAAAACAGATATTGAAGAAGGTATCGTCGATAAGACGAAACTTTTTTATGGCCTCAAGGTATTTGGGATTGTGTCCTGATTTGAATATGCTCACGCAGCATCATCCTTTCGCCTATAGTATAACACAAATACGTAGATAAAAAAATAATATTCTGAAAAAATCGGTCAACAAGACTTAGCTCGAAGGAGAGATCTTACTTATGAATAAAATTACAGTTGGCAATTTCAAGATTGGCGCTGGGGAGCCATTGGCTCTTATGGCAGGACCCTGTGTGCTTGAGGGGCTGGACCGTTGCCTTTACATCGGACGCACCATCAAGGATATCTGCTCTCGTCTTGGCATTCCTTATGTGTTCAAGGCTTCTTTTGACAAAGCCAACCGTTCTTCCTTCCATAGCTTCCGCGGCCCTGGCCTAGAGAAGGGCTTGGAAATGCTGGAGATCATCAAGAAAGAGCTGGATGTGCCTGTGGTGACGGATATTCACGAGCAGAGCCAGGCTGCACCGGTAGCAAGGGTGGCAGACATCCTGCAGATTCCTGCTTTCCTTTCTCGTCAGACGGATCTTCTTCATGCAGCTGCCCAGACAGGGCGGGTAGTGAATGTAAAGAAGGGGCAGTTCCTGGCTCCTAAGGATATGCGGAATGTGGTGGACAAGCTTCATGAGTCTGGCTGTGACCAGATGATGCTCACCGAGCGCGGCGCTTCCTTTGGTTACAACAATCTGGTGGTGGATATGCGCTCACTGCCTATCATGCGCTCCTTTGGCTATCCTGTGGTTTTTGACGGCACTCACAGCGTACAACTGCCCGGCGGCGCCGGTGCTACATCTTCCGGCAACCGGGAGTATGTGGAGTATTTGGTAAGGGCAGCCGTGGGGGTAGGAGTGGATGCTCTCTTTTTGGAAGTCCATGATAATCCTGAGGAGGCTTTGTCTGATGGTGCCAATATGGTTTATTTGGACAAGCTCGAGAATCTTTTGAAGGATGCATTGGCCATCCATGAAATTGTACGCAAGAAACTATAAGCAGAGAAAGAACCTGATTGACAAGGAGACACGGTATATGTCGATGATAATGGATAAAGCCATTGAGACACTGGAAATTGAGTCGAGAGCTGTAGCAGCGTTGAAGAGCCGCATAGATGCGGAATTTGAAGCGGCAGTTCAGTGCATATTGGCTTGCCAGGCTCGCGTAGTAGTGACGGGTATGGGTAAATCCGGCCATATCGGCCGTAAGCTGGCCGCTACCTTGGCCAGCACCGGCACCCCAGCTTTTTTTATGCACCCTGGCGAGGCTTTCCATGGAGATTTGGGCATGGTTACGGAAAATGATGTGGTTATTGCCATATCAAACAGCGGAGAGAGTTCGGAGGTGGTAAATATCCTGCCTATCATTCGCCGCATAGGGGCCGTTGTCATAGCTTTCTGTGGACGTCGTGATTCGAACTTGGGGCGCAACGCGGATCATTTCATTGACATTGGTGTGGAGAGGGAAGCCTGTCCGCTGGGACTGGCGCCTACTGCCAGCACTACTGCTACTCTTGCCATGGGGGATGCCATGGCTGTGGCCATTATGAGTGCCAGGAACTTTACCCGTCAGGATTTTGCCATGTTTCACCCCGGGGGAGCACTGGGCAGAAAGCTCCTGCTGAAGGTAGAGAATGTCATGCACACTGGGGAGGAGAACCCTATTATAGCAGCGGGCAGGACTGCCAAGGATGCTTTGTTTATTATGACGGACAAGGGCTTGGGGGCTGTTTCAGTAGTGAATAGCGAGGGAAAATTCATCGGTCTTATAACCGACGGCATTATCCGAAGGGCTCTGGCAAAGGATTATAAGTTTTTGGACGAGCCGGTGGAGCATATCATGTGCGAAACGCCCCTTACTATTGCCAAGGACAAATTGGCCGCATCTGCTCTTTCTGTTATGGAAAAGCATAAACCACGGCCTGTAGCAGTGTTGCCGGTGGTTGATGCGGAGAAAAATCCCGTGGGCATTGTGCATCTGACGGATCTTTTGCGGCAGGGTGTGGTGTAGTTATGAAGAGCATTTTGCCATGTAGGGTGATTTAGTGATAGAAAAGGAAAAATATATGAAGTCTGGCTTGGTTTCGATTATAATGCCCACCTACAATAGAGCTGGCGTTATAGGTGAGGCTATAAGAAGTGCATTAGCTCAAACTTACTCAAATTTTGAGCTGATAATTGTGGATGATGGCTCCAAGGACAATACGGCAGAGGTTGTTAGGCAGTTTGATGACGATAGAATCGTGTATCATGCATACGCTGTGAATCAAGGCGGCAATCACGCCAGAAATATCGGCCTTGAGATGGCACAGGGAGAATATATCTGCTTCTTGGATACTGACAACAAGTGGCTGCCGGATTTTTTGAGAAGCCAGCTTGATATGTTGGGTGAATTTGGGGCAGATATTTCCCTTTGCCGTTTGGTTATTTTCGACCCGAGAGGCAATGTTCAGGAAGAAGTACCAATAAGGACGCATCCGCTGTACCAGAAAAAAGGGCTGGTAGATCTGCTGGGACTGGCTAAATCTATGCTTGGCGAAAATTCCATAGATACCAATGTGGTTTGCATCAAGCGTAAGTGCCTGGAGTCTATGGAAGGATTTAATGAAAAACTGAAGAGGCTGCAGGATTGGGAATTCTTCTTGCGCATGGTGCTTCCTCAAAAACACAAAGTTGTCTATAATCCTGTGCCATTAGTTCATAGCTTTATGCAGGCTGACAGCATACGCTTTAAACAAGATTTTTTGGCTACGTTTTTATATGTATTTGAAAGGTGGCTGCCGTTATATCAAGCATATGGTATGACGGGGGAGCAATGTGACAGGATTATACGTTTGACAAGAAATAAAGTCGAGGGTAAAGCACGACAGGATGCTTTGGCGGGGCTTTTAAGATTTATTCCTTATGATGAGGTAGAAGCATCAATAATTAGGTTGAAATTGAATCCACAAAACTTAAGATCAGCCCATAAAGTTGAATATAATACTATAAATTTGGGTGGATGGTATTCGGTACTACAAATTGCAAAGAGAAGAAGGACTGCTGTCTGTATCAATCGAGATGCGTTCTACAAGCTTGGAGCAATACCTGAATTTTTATTGGAGTTTATCAGCTTTATAGTTTGTGATGATTTTAAGGGGGTATCGTATAGGGGAATACCGCTTGTAACTTTCAACAGCCTTGCTGATGAAGCGGTGAAATTATTTGTTATCGTTATAGGTGGTTATGAAGAAAAGAAAAGAATTTTATGCGATATGGGGTATCGGGAAAGTACAGATTTTATAGATGCAAATGATTGGCTGTTTTGATAGACAGTAATTGTAAGTTTAGTTGTGGTAATACGACTAAAAGAGGGACTTCAGATGGCTAAGGAGTTTAAATGGGAAGATAGTAAGGTGGGGGATACTGCTGTGGGGCGTTGTAGCTACGGCTATGAGGAATTCCTAAGCTTCTTTGGTGGCAATTGCAAGAGTATCGGCAGTTTTTGTTCCATTGCTAAGGGGGCTAGAGTCCTGGACAATCATCCCTTTATGGTTACAACCTCACCTTTTCTGGATATAAAGCCTCCTTATAGTGATGATGAAGAAGAGCATCAGCATAAACTGGAATTTTGCAAGAAGTATGGGCGATATCACGGCAATAGCTCTGGTTCAGAGATACGCCATAATCCTCCAGTGGTGATAGGCAATGATGTGTGGATAGGCTTCAACGCTTTGATAGTTCCTGGCGTTACTATTGGGGATGGGGCTGTGGTGGCAGCCGGTGCGGTGGTGACTAAGGATGTGCTACCTTATACCATAGTGGGTGGTGTACCGGCCCGGCCTATTAGAAAGCGCTTTGATGATGAAGAAATATACAAGCTCTTAAAAATACGTTGGTGGGACTGGGAGAAGGAGAAGATTAAGGACCATATTGAAGATTTTTATCAGCCTAAACTCTTTATAACCAAGCATTACGAAGAACTGTTAGGAAAACCTGACTGGACAGGGAACGTTGGCAAAATTGTCTCGTCTGTAGAGGCAGCAGTCAAGGCAAATTCTGTCACTGTGATGGATTGTGTCAATTACTTTGAAGGCGGAGCCGATAATATTTACCTGTTGGATGATAATGGAACTTACACAAATAGGGCTGCTGTGAGAGGGCGTAATAGCATTGTTCCAAACGGAAGGGGCGACTGGAGTCTGAAGTTCGAACAGATTCCGTCAATTGTGTTTGACAGGCCCATTGACCAGGCGAACCTGAGAGATTTGATGGCTGTAGGAGAAAAGGCTTTTGAGGGGCAAGAACTCCGGGAACTTCCCATAGTAGATAGCCAAGGGCGTTTGCGAGCTGTAGCAAAAGAACCGATAACAGGTCGCCAGATGCTGACAGACTGGCAGGCTTTGGAGAAATGGCCTAAGTCACTGCCGCAGGGCAAGTTGTATGTATCTTCGTTGCAGAGCCTGCTGCTGAAATCGTTTTGGGAAGTCTGGAACGGACGGCTGGATATGGAGCTGCTGTCGAATCAGAATTATAAGGAAGTCTTCAACGGTAAAGCAGGAACGCTTCTTTACGAAAATGATGTCTTCCTTGCAATAAAGAAGATGAGTATATGGGAACTTGGATGGCGCTTTGAGGCATGTCTATAGCAATAAGGTAAGGGGAGCAAAGAGAATGAAAGTTACAGAAACAAAGCTCAAAGGTGTTTATGTAGTGGAACCGCAGGTTTTTGGGGATGAGCGCGGCTGGTTCATGGAGAGCTGGTCCCGGCGGAAATTGGAGGAGGCTGGGCTGCAGGTAAATTTTGTGCAGGACAATCAGTCCTTCTCTGCCCAAAAAGGGATACTGCGGGGATTGCACTATCAGAAGAATCCTATGTGCCAGGCCAAGATGGTGCGCTGCACCAGAGGTCGGATTTTTGATGTGGCAGTTGATATCCGCCAGGGCTCTCCCCAGTATGCCAAGTGGGTGGGCGTGGAACTGTCCGCAGAGAACAAGAAGCAGCTCTTCATTCCCCGTGGATTTGCCCATGGCTTCATCACCCTTACGGATGATGTGGAAGTGCAGTATAAGGCTGACAACTACTACGCACCTGAGTGTGATGGCAATGTGCGCTGGGATGATCCTGATATAGGGGTGGCGTGGCCTATCCAGCCAGTGATTCTCTCCACCAAGGATGATAAGGCGCCCACTCTGGCAGAGCGCATGGAGCGTAAGGAAATCAATTTCGTTTATAGGGAGGACTAATTTTGATTAAAAAAGGCATTATCCTGGCAGGTGGTTCTGGCACCCGGCTTTATCCTTTGACCGAAGTAGTATCAAAGCAGCTGATGCCGGTGTACGACAAGCCTATGATTTATTACCCCTTGAGCACGCTACTGCTGGCGGGCATCAATGATATTCTGATCATCACTACGCCCCATGACCAGGAAATGTTCCGATTATTGCTGGGAGATGGCAGCCAGCTGGGAATCAGCATCAGTTATGCTGTGCAGCCAAGTCCCGATGGGCTGGCTCAGGCTTTCCTGATTGGGGAAGATTTCATCAAGGGCGATTCCTGTGCCTTGGTGCTGGGGGACAATATTTTCTATGGTTCGGATCTGGCCAAGGCCATGCAGCGGGCTGCTTCCTGTGATGATGGGGCCACGGTCTTTGCTTATTATGTGTCCGACCCTGAGCGCTACGGTGTGGTGGCTTTTGACAAGGAAGGTCGAGCCACCAGCCTGGAGGAGAAGCCGCAGGAGCCGAAGTCAAACTACGCCGTCACGGGACTATACTTCTATGACAAAGATATAGTTGACATTGCCAAAGCAGTGAAGCCCTCGCCCAGGGGAGAGCTGGAAATTACCGATGTGAACAAAGCTTATCTGGAGGTTGGGAAACTCCGTGTGGAGAAGATGCGCCGGGGCTATGCCTGGCTGGATACGGGAACCCATGAGTCCTTACTGCAGGCGGCCCAGTTCGTCCAGACTATCCAAGCCCGCCAGGGGCTGAAAGTGGCCTGTATCGAAGAGATTGCCTTCCGCATGGGCTATATTGACAGTGAGCAGCTGCTGAGACTGGCAGAGCCTATGAGAAAGAATGCTTATGGGAAGTATTTGCAGGTGCTGGCAAAGGAAAGTAATAGGGGCTGAGAATATGAATATTGTTGTAACCGGCGGTGCCGGGTTTATTGGTGCCAACTTCGTCTACTACATGCTGGAGAAACGTCCTGAGGACAGGATTATATGCTATGACAAGCTGACTTATGCGGGAAATCTGGCTACTTTGGAAGAGGCTCAGAAAAACGCGAACTTCAAGTTCATCAAGGGAGATATCGCAGATCGCGAGGCTGTCTACAAGATGTTTGAGGCAGAGAAACCGGATGTCATAGTGAATTTTGCGGCGGAGTCCCATGTAGACCGCTCCATTGAGAACCCGGAGATTTTCCTCCAGACCAATGTCATAGGCACCAGTGTCCTTATGGATGCCTGCCGCAAATACGGCATTAAACGATACCATCAGGTGTCCACAGATGAGGTGTATGGCGACCTGCCTCTTGACCGTCCCGACCTTTTCTTCACCGAGGAGACTCCGCTGCACACCAGCAGTCCATACTCTGCTTCCAAGGCCTCCGCAGATTTGCTGGTGATGGCTTACCATCGGACCTATGGCCTGCCAGTGACCATCTCTCGCTGTTCCAACAACTATGGGCCTTTCCACTTCCCGGAGAAGCTCATTCCCCTCATGATTATCAACGCCATGCATGACAAGAAGTTGCCTGTCTACGGTGATGGGCTCAATGTCCGTGACTGGCTCTTTGTGAAAGATCATTGCGCTGCTATAGAAATCATCCTGCGCAAGGGGAAAGTGGGGGAGGTATACAACATCGGCGGCCACAATGAGCGGACAAATATCCAGGTGGTGAAGGCCATCCTGAAAGAACTGGGTAAGGATGAGATGCTTATCGAGCATGTAACTGACCGCAAAGGTCATGACCGCCGTTACGCCATAGATCCCACCAAGATTCGCGAGGAGTTGGGGTGGGAACCAACTACCAGTCCGGAGGTTGGAATCAAGGCTACTGTCAAATTGTATCAGGAGCATAAGGACTGGTGGCAGCGTATTATCTCTGGCGAATACCAGAACTACTACGATAATATGTACGGCAGGTTATTGATTGAACCATGATTTTAAAAAACAAGCTCCAAGAACGCATATTACGAATAGGCTAATAACTGAGCAGCTATAGACATAGTGGGTTAAGAGGCCATTAACGCTATGTGATAAACGCAATATTGCAAAATAAAAATAAGCTGGGAGGAGATTATGGAGAAATACAAATCCAAAACCGGACGCCAAAGAATCCAATACAGCTACACCGGCGAGTTCGATGGCTGGGTTGATGCTACCATGAAGTACATGGGGACGCTGATGCCGCCTACTCTTTCCAAGCGGGCCACTGCCATGCTGCTCCTGGTGGCTGGCATGGGCAATGCGGAGATTGTGGCCCTTACTGGTATGTGCATCCGCAGCGTACGGGCTCTGAGGAAAACCATGGAGGAGCAGGAGCCCACCTCTGAGCTGTTCACCATCAAGCCCGGCTCAGGTCGAAAGAAAAAGACCGAGGGCGTAGAAGAGCAGGTGTGGGCGGAGCTGGATACCGGTAACTACTGTACCAATAAGGCTGTGGCGAATATGCTGAAGGAGAAATTTGGCATCGAAGCTTCTGTGAATCTGGCCTCCAGACTGGTGAAGCGGTGGAAGCAGGCCCGGGAAGATACTGCGGAGTAGGTAAATTTGCTATGGTTTGGAAGAATAAGTTTCATGAACGGATAAACGAATTGTGGAAACGGGCCAAAGACCAAAACCACAAAATGACACAGGTGGAGTACGCCAGACGGCTGGGGGTGACCAGAAATGCTTTTCTGGGCTGGCTGCGAGGTTCTGGGCAACCTGATGTGGACGGTCTGGTCCTCATCGCCAGCACAGAGAATGTCAGCTTATCCTGGCTGATGGGGGACGAGCGCCCTAAAGCTGAGAACGAATTGCTTCAGGATGAGCAGGTTCTGCTTAGTTTATTCCGAGACATAAGTCCGGAG
This sequence comes from Selenomonas sp. KH1T6, assembly GCF_900108415.1. Lineage (NCBI taxonomy): Bacteria > Bacillati > Bacillota > Negativicutes > Selenomonadales > Selenomonadaceae > Selenomonas > Selenomonas sp. KH1T6. The sequence goes on along the minus strand of NZ_FNWN01000016.1, from coordinate 38,645 downwards.
TACAAAGAGCATTTGCTGTGGCTGGTTAAACGATGGAAAGAGGCAGGAGAAAGTGTCGCTGAATGAAAAGAATGCCTGCATGTGACGGGACGCCGCATGCAGGCATTCTTTAAGTTGCCCAGTCTTCAATTTTCAGTCCTTTGACACGCTGGAATTCACGGGTGTTGTTGGTTACCAGCGTCATGTCCAATGATTTTGCATGGGCGGCTATGAGTGAGTCTAGAGGGCCGATGGGGGTGCCTTGTTGTTCCAGGGAAGCGCGAACCCGACCATATTCAAGGGAAGCTGTTTCATTGAATGGAAGGATAGCAATGGAAGAAAGAAATAAGGTAAGGGCCAGCCAATTGCGTTCCCTGGCCTGGCTTTTTTCCACACCGTGGCATAGCTCGGCATAGGTGATGGATGATATGCAGATTTCAGAGGGACGGTGGGCTTTCAGATGTGCAAGCACCTTTTCGGGACGTTTCTTGATGGCAAAGATGCAGATATTGGTGTCAAGCATATACATCAGAACATTTCCCTTTCCTGCTGCATGGTGTCACCACGCCCGTCAGACATGAAATCCTCGCTGAATAAGTCGAGACTGGCAAGGAGGGTATCCCAACTGTCCTCTTTTGATTTTGGTATTAACATGAGCACATCGCCCACTTTGTGAGTGAGGACTTCGCTTTCGGTGAAGCGGTACTCTTTAGGCAGTCGCACGGCTTGGCTGCGACCGTTTTGGAAAATCTTTGCAGTAAGCATAAAACCACCTCCTTAATATAGTATATATCATGGTATATATTTGGTCAATTGGAAATGATGGGAGTGATATTCATGAGCTTTCTGATTCCAAGGCAATTTTAATGTAGAAGACATGCCTTGACAGCAGTCATTATGGCAGGTAGTATACTGACTATGACATTCTATAGTGTAGAGGTGGCGGGACGGCATGGATGATTTGAGATTTACGGAGTTCGAGCGGATTACTGAGGAGATTTTAGGGTGCTCCGGGGGGGCCTGCGGCATTGCAGAGCAGATGAAGTTCCTGCAGCTGCCCAATAGGGAAAAGGTGGAGGACATGGTGGACAAGCTCTTTCAGCTGGTCTATCCTGGCTACTTCCGTGACCGCTCCCTGAAGTTCTATAATATCAGGCACTTCCTTACCACGTTGATGGAAGATGTGGCTTATCATGTGCAACAGCAGGTGCAGCTGGCCTTGCGGTACCGTCACGGGGATATGACTGAGGCGGAGAGGCAGGATAAGGCCGTGGAGATAACCAAGTCCTTTATCAACGCTATCCCCCGCGTGAGAGAGCATCTGCTGCTGGATATAGAGGCCTTTTACGAGGGTGATCCTGCAGCGGAGAATACGGATGAGATCATTGTGTCCTACCCGGGGCTTCGTGCGGTCACAGTCTACCGCTTTGCCCATGAGCTCTTCATTCTGGGGGTGCCGGTGCTGCCCCGCATCATGTCTGAGTATGCCCATGCCCAGACGGGCATAGACATTCACCCTGGGGCGCAGATTGGCAAGTACTTCTTCATCGACCATGGCACGGGCATCGTCATCGGTGAGACTACGGTGATTGGCGACCATGTGAAGATCTATCAGGGAGTGACCCTGGGGGGGCTTTCCACCCGTGGGGGGCAGTCCCTGCGGGGCAAGAAGCGGCACCCGACTATCGAGGACAATGTGACGATTTACAGCGGTGCTTCCATCCTGGGAGGCGAGACGGTGATTGGCCACGATTCCGTCATTGGCGGCAACGTGTTTTTGACCAAGTCCGTGGCTCCCTTTACCAGAGTCAGCGTCCAGAATCAGGAGCTGGCCATTACGGAGGCACGCTTTCACGAATAACACTAGGAGATTAAATGAAAAGGACATACAGTAAATGGCAAAAACTAAGGCAGCTGAGCATAGTGCTTCTGCCTATTTGCGTGACCCAGCTGGCCATTGTTTCCACAGGTTTTTTCAATACGGTGATGGCCGGGCAGGTCAGTGAGCAGGATTTGGCAGGTGTGGCGGCAGGTGTGAATCTTTTCTATCCTGTGTTCGTGGCTCTCTTGGGGATTGTTTCAGGGCTTACTCCCACCATCTCCCAGCTTTATGGGGCGGACAAGGTGAAGAAGATACCCAACATCGTCAGGCAGGCTTTTTACTGGTCCCTTTTGCTGTCCCTGCTTCTGATAGGGGCAGGGTATCTTTTCGTCCCTTCCATCATAGAACTGATGGAGCTGGAGCCGAAGGTGGCGCAGGTCATGGAAGGGTATCTGGTGGCGGTGTCCTTTGGCATCGTGCCCGTGTTCCTGACGGCGGTGCTGAGGAATTTCATCGATGCCCATGGCATGACCCGTCTGACCATGCTCATCACATTAGTCACCGTGCCTTTGAATATTGGGCTGAACTACCTGCTTATGTACGGCGTCTGGGGGCTGCCTGCTTTAGGCGGAGTGGGAGCGGGCGTTGGTTCTGCCATCACCTGGACGGTGGGATTGCTTCTTACTGCAACTGCGGTATGCAGGATAGGCTCTTTTGACCATTATCACTTGTTCAGACATTTCCCTGCCCCGGATTTCCGGGAGTGGAAGATGCAGCTTTCCCTGGGGATTCCCATAGGAGCTACCATCTTCTGCGAGAGCAGTATCTTCGGTCTGGTGGGGCTTTTGATGTCTGCCTATGGCACCAGCGTCATGGCGGCCCATCAGGCGGCCTTCAACTACAGCAGCGTGGTCTATGTGATTCCCATGAGCATCAGCATGGCCCTGGCTATCCTGGTGGGCTTTGAGCTGGGGGCCAAACGTCCTCAGGATGCCTGGCAGTACAGCAATCTGGGCCGTCTGTTTTCCCTGCTGGCGGTGGGGGTGATAGTGGCAGTTCTCTACACTGAGCGGGAAATGGTGGCTTCTCTCTACACCCGTGACGCCGATGTGCATGAGCTGCTGCTGGTGTTCATCGTCTATGCCACCGCCATGCAGTATGCCGACTGCATCAATGCGCCTTTGCAGGGTACCCTCAGAGGCTGCAAGGATGTGCGGGCCACCTTCCTGATGGCATTGGTTTCCTTCTGGGTAGTGGGGCTGCCCGGAGGCTGGCTGCTGGCTCATCAGGGTGGCATGGGGCCTTACGGCTACTGGCTGGGGCTCATTGCCGGGGTGCTGTTTGGTGCAGTGCTGCTGATGGTCAGGCTGAGCATGCTGAAAAAGAAATTGGCAAAGGCTGCCTAAAGTTTTTCTGTTGTCTTGCAAGAGGAGGAGATTGCCATAGAAAAATTCGTACATGGGGGCAATGTTTACGCCCCGTCTCCTTCCGGCGCCTGGCTGGACTTTTCCGCCAATATCAACCCCATGGGGCTGGCGTCTGAAGTGCGGAAGGCCATTGCGGATAATATTGATAGCATAGTGAATTACCCTGACCCGGAGGCCAGGGAGCTGAAAGCTGCCCTGGGGGAGCATTATGGTGTCCCATTGGAAAGTCTGGTGCTGGGCAACGGGGCGGCGGAATTGTTCTACCTGTTCTTGCAGACTGTGCGGCCGGCTTCTGTCCTGCTGCCTGTGCCTTCATTCAGCGAGTATGAGAGGGCTTCTCTGGCGGCAGGGGCCAAGGTAGAATATTTCCCTTTGGACCTTGCCTCAGGACTGAGGCTGGACATGAAGGCTCTGGCAGAGAGCGCTGTTGAAAAAGGCGTTGAAGCTGTCATAATTGGCAATCCCAATAATCCTACAGGTCAGCTGATAGCTACAGAAGAAATAGAAGTTTTCCTGCAGGTTGTGGGAAAGCTTAGCAATCCTCCCTGGCTGCTGGTGGATGAATCCTTCCTTGATTTCCGCAGGGATAGCGGGAAGTACAGGGCCAAGGAGCTGCTGAAGGAATATGGCAGGCTCTTTATCGTACAGTCGCTGACCAAATTCTATGCCATCCCGGGACTTCGCCTGGGCTTTGGCCTGGGAGACAGGGAACTTATCCAAAGGCTGGAACTGGGCAAGGATGTCTGGAATGTGAACCTGCTGGCCCAGAAGGCGGGAGCTGCCGCGCTTGGCCTGAGGGACTACGCCAGGCAGACTGTTGAGCTGGTGGCAGAGGAGAGGAAATTCCTCTGGGAGGAACTGGCGAAAGCAAGGGGCATAAGGCCCTATCACCCCACGGTGAATTTCATGCTCCTGCGGCTGGAGCAGATGACAAGCCGTGAATTCACTGCGGCCATGAGAGAGCAGGGAATCCTGGTGCGGGATTGCAGCAACTACCCGGGCCTTGATGAATACCATGTGCGGGTGGCGGTGAGAAGACGCAGAGAAAACGAGAGATTATTGGCAGCAATAGCAAAGGTGTGCAGTTGAAGTGACAAGATTAGTGCTTATCCGTCACGGAAAGACGGCGTGGAATAAGTCCGGCAAGTATCAGGGGCAGTCCGATGTGGCCCTTTCAGAGGAAGGGCTTGAGCAGGCCCGGTGCCTGGCAGAGCATTTTCCGGTGGAGAAGCTGGATGCCGTTTATGCCAGCGACCTTTCCCGGGCCATGGTGACGGCGGAGACCGTGGCGCAGAAATTTGGCCTGGAAGTCAGGCCGGAGCCTGCCTTCCGAGAACTCAGCTTTGGAAAATGGGAAGGCCTTACCTACGCGGAGATAGTGGCAGGCTGGCCAGAGGCTATGGCCAACTTCCTTACTCACCCGGATATCATGGAGATCCCCCAGGGGGAATCCTTTCCGCAGGTGCAGCAGCGTGCCATGACCAGGCTCAGGGAAATCGTGGCAGAACATGAGCCTCACGACCATACCGTGGGCATCTTTGCCCACGGGGCGGTGCTGAGAACCATCCTGACGGGAATCATGCAGATGCCTCTCAGCCAGGTCTGGACCCTCAGTCAGTACAATACGGCGGTGAATATCGTGCGCTTCGATGAGGGCCGGCCTACGGTGGAACTCCTCAACAGCACGGCACATCTGGCTATGGAAGGGCTTTCTGGCAAGGGAAAGATTTGAGACCTGCCAATTTTTCTGGTTTCATTGAAAATGACATGAAAATGGGTTATTATAGGTAATGATTTTGTTTATGTGCGTCATTTGGGCGTAAATTTGATAGGGAAAAGAGATAAGGAGTATATGGGAATGTTTGAGCGGAAGCGTTGGAAGCGGCTCTGTGCCGGTGTTTTGGGAGCCCTGCTGATGGCAGGGGGGGCTGCTTCTGTGGCTGAGTGTGCCGGCAGTGCTGGTGAGGCGGCTGCTGCTGAGCAGTCTGGTGACGAGCGCAAGATTGTCATCAATCTGGCTGCCCGCAGCCTGGCTCTTTTTGAGAAGGACAAGAAAATCAGGTTGTATCCCATTGGCCCGGGCAAGGAATCCACACCTACTCCTGTGGGTTACTACAGCATCAGGTCCAAGGATATCAATCCCACCTGGATTGACCCCTCTGACCCTGAGTTCTCCATTCCCTCCGGGGCAGCCAATCCTTTGGGCTATCGCTGGATGGAGTTCTATGGCAATTATGGCATCCATGGCACCAACAAGCCGGAGTCTATCGGTCATTACGTTTCCAATGGCTGCATCCGTATGAATGAGAAGGATGTGGAAGCCCTCTTTGATCTGGTGGAGATTGGCACTCCTGTGGAGATTACCTACAACAGGATTGTGGTGGAGAAGGATGATACTGGTACGATTGTGTACTATATCTATCCCGATGGCTATGACCGCCAGTCCCTGACGGTGGAAGAGGTAAATAACTGGCTGGCAGGCTACGGGGTGGAAAACTTCGAGTCTGATGCTTCTATTGAAAAGAAGATCAAGGCCTCCGATGGGCAGCCTACTTTCATTGCCAAGGCTTATCCGCTGACGGTGAATGGAGAAAAGGTGAAGGGCAAGGCCATTGTGAAGGATGATGTGACCTATCTGCCGGCAGCAGACATTGCCCAGGCGCTGAAAATCTCTTTAGGCTGGAAGCCCTCCGAGGAAATCCTGGTGAGTTCTTTGGGTGAGGCAGTGGGCATTGAGAAGAAGGAGAAGCTCTATTGCAATGCCGATGATGTGGCAGCTCTCTTCAAGGTAGATGGCGGCATCAACAAGCAGGGCATCTACGCCCTGAAATCCACCTCCAAGGCCATCGTGCCTCTGGTGAAGGACGGCAATCCCGTTGACCCTGAGGCCAGTGTAGAGGAGCAGACCCGTCAGGTTGAGCTGAATGCCCAGCAGGAAGCTGCCAGGGAACTGGAAAAGGCCGAGGCCAGGGAAGCAGCCAAAAAAGAGGCTGCCAGGCAGACTGCTGACAGCAAGTCCGAAAAGGTGAGCAAGACTGAAAAAGTCGTTGTCCGCAGATAAAGCGTTTTTGTGATTTAGGAGGGTACCCCGTGACAAAGAAGTTCGTCATCCTGGATGGAAGCAGCCTTATTTTCAGGGCTTTTTATGCCATGCCTCCTCTGACGGATTCCAAAGGGGAGTCTACGGGAGCCATGGTGGGCTTTGACAATATGCTGACCAAGCTCCTGGTGGAAGTGAAACCGGATCTGTTGGCTATCGCTTTTGACCGCAGCCGTCACACCTTCCGTACGGAACGCTATGCTGACTATAAAGGAACCCGCAAGGAAACTCCTGCAGAACTGAAGTCCCAGATTCCCCTGCTGAAAGAATATGCCAGAGCCTATGGCATAGCCTTTCTGGAAAAGGACAACTACGAGGCTGATGATATTATCGGCACCTTGTCCACCCAGGCGGCGGCAGGGGGCTTTGATACCATGGTGGTCACCGGAGACAGGGATGCCCTGCAGCTGGTGAGGCCTAATCTCAGGGTCATGCTCACCAAGAAGGGCATATCCGAGACCAAACTATATGATGAGGCGGCTTTCAAGGAGGAATACGGCTTCGAGCCCCTCAAGCTCATTGACCTCAAGGGCCTGATGGGGGATACTTCCGACAATATCCCCGGAGTGCCCGGGGTGGGACCCAAGACAGCTTCCAAACTGCTCCTTGAGTACGGCAGCCTGGAAGAAGTGCTGGAAAATGCAGACAAGATTTCCGGCAAGAAACTGAAGGAGAATCTCCTGGCCCATAAGGAGCAGGCCATGCTCTCCAAGGAACTGGCCACCATTGAGCTGGCGGTGCCTGACATGACCTTCAAGGCAGAGGATTTTGCCATCGAGCCTGTATTCGAGGAGATGGAGTCTTTTTGCAAGGTGCATGAGCTGAACAAGGTCTGGCATAACTTCCAGCGGCTGAATGTGCGGGAGACAAGTCTTTTCCCTGAACAGGAGGACTCTTTGCCTGACCTGGGCTATCAGGTGGGGGAAAGTGCTGATTCTATGGCAGCCTGCCTGAAGGAGGAGGCTCCTTTGGGACTGGCCGGGGTATTTTCCGGCAGGCACCCCTTTGAAAAGCTGGAGGGGGCGGCGGCAGCCTGTGGCAATGTCAGGCTCTTTGTGCCTTTCGGCACGCCTGCCTGGGAAATCCTTCTGCAAGCACTGGCAGATGGCCGTCAGGCGGCAGTATTCGATGCCAAGCGCTATTATCAGGCAGGCATGGGCAGTGTGCAGTTCTTCGATGTCCAGCTGGTGGACTATCTTCTGCGCCCAGAGCTTTCAGATTACGAACTGGCAAGGCTCTCCGGCGATTATTTCCCCCATGAGGCAGTGCCTGAGTCCTTTGCCGATGAGAAGGAAGAGGCTGTCTGGCAGGCAGTTCTGCTGGCCAGGCTGCAGCAGCCCCTTTGGCAGGAGCTGGAAGAGCGGGGGCAGGAAAAGCTTTATGGCGAGATGGAGCTGCCCCTGGTGGCAGTGCTGGCAGACATGGAGCAGCAGGGCATTTTCGTGAACCGCCAGCGCCTGCTGGAAAAGTCAGAGGAAGTGGGGCAGAGAATTGCAGCCCTGCAGGCTGACATTTACACCCTGGCAGGGGGAGAGTTCAAGATAAATTCTCCCAAACAGCTGGGAGAAGTGCTCTTTGACCGTCTGGGGCTGCCGCCAGTGAAGAAGACCAAGACGGGCTATTCCACCAATGCAGAGGTGCTGGAAACCTTGCGCTATCAGCATCCTATCGTGGAGCTGGTGCTTTCCTTCCGCATGTGGAGCAAGCTGAAGTCCACCTATCTGGACGGCATAGAGGGACTTATCGACCCGGAGACGGGGCGGGTGCATACCACCTTCAATCAGACGGTGACGGCTACGGGCAGGCTCTCCAGCTCTGACCCCAACCTCCAGAACATTCCCGTGCGCCGGGAGGAGGGCAAGACCATCCGCGCCTTCTTTGAGCCGGGGGAAGGATATGATTACATCTTGTCTGCGGATTACTCTCAGATTGAGCTCAGGATACTGGCTCACATGTCCGGGGACGAAAGTTTCCTGGAGGCCTTCCGTGAGGGGCAGGACATTCACGCCAGGACGGCGGCGGAGGTCTTTGGCGTGCCTTTGGAAGAGGTTACATCAGATATGCGCCGCAAGGCCAAAGCGGTGAACTTTGGCATTGTCTACGGCATCAGCGATTTCGGCCTTTCCCGTGACCTGCATATCTCCCGTCAGGAGGCTGCAGGCTATATCGAAAGCTACTTTGACCGCTATCCCGGGGTCAAGGCTTATCTGGACCGCATGGTGCAGGAGGCCAGGGAAACTGGCAGCGTGAAAACTGTTTTTGGCAGAAGGCGTGAACTGCCTGCTATCAGCAGCAGCAACTTCAATCAGCGTTCCCTGGCGGAGCGCATGGCCATGAATACTCCTATACAGGGCACTGCGGCGGATATCATCAAGCTGGCCATGATTGCAGCCCACAAGGCGCTGAAGGAAGCCAAAGTCAGGAGCCGCATCCTTCTGCAGGTACACGATGAGCTGGTGCTGGAAGTGCCAAAAGAGGAAGTGGAGCAGGTGAGCTCCATCCTGCGGGAGGCCATGGAGCAGGTGGTGAGCCTTTCCGTGCCGTTGAGCATAGACATCAATTATGGCCCCAACTGGGCAGAAGCTAAGTAAGAGATAAGGAGCATCCCTATGCCTGAAATGCCGGAAGTAGAAATCATCCGCCAGCATTTGGACAGCAGACTGGCGGGGAAGAGGATCAAGTCAGTGGAGATCCTGCTGCCCAGGCAGCTGAAATGGCCTGCCACTGTGGAGCAGTTCAGCCGTCTTTGCTGCGGGCCTGAGATTGAGGCCATGGAGCGCAGGGGCAAGTACCTGCTGCTGCGGCTGGCAGGGGAAATGCGGATTGTTTTCCATCTGCGCATGACCGGCAGCCTGGTTTACGTGGAGGCAGGGCAGGAGTATGAGAACGCCCATCTGCGGGCGGTCTTCTATCTGGAGGATGGTTCCCGCCTGTGCTTTGCCGACATTCGCACTTTCGGTGTGATCTATGGTCTGAAGCCCGGGGAACTGGACATGGTGAAAGGCCTAAGGGAAATGGGGCCGGAGCCTTTGTCACCAGAGTTTACAGCAGAGTACCTTGAGGGCATTGCCCGCAAGGGCAAGGCTCCCATCAAGAACCTGCTGCTGGATCAGCGTAAGATTGGCGGCATAGGCAATATCTATGCAGACGAAGCCCTTTTCCTGGCTCATGTCCACCCCAAAAGACTGGCAGGCAGCCTCAGTCATGAGGAATGCCAAAAACTTTGGCGGGCGGTCAATCAGGTTATCGAGGCAGGCATCAGGGACGGCGGCACCACCTTCCGGGACTACCGCAACGGCGAGGGGGGCAAGGGCTCCCATCAGGAACATCTCTATGTTTATCATCGTCAGGGTGAGCCCTGCCGTGAGTGCGGCGTGCTGATCGAATATACGAAGGTGGCAGGCAGGGGCACCCATTACTGCCCCATGTGCCAGAGGTGGGAGCCATGACGCGGGTAATAGGCCTGACCGGGGGCATAGCCTCCGGCAAGAGCACCGTGTCCGGCATGCTGAAAAAGCTGGGCGCCTGCATCATAGATGCGGACGCCATAGCCCATGAGCTGGCTGAGCCGGGCAAGGCCGTTTTTGAGGCTTATCTGGCGCATTTTGGCTCCGGGGTGCTGACGGCGGAAGGGCGTTTGGACCGCAGGGCGGTGGCAGAGCAGGTCTTTTCCTGTCCGGAAGAAAAGCAGTGGATGGACAGGACGGCTTTTCCCCTGATTCTGGCAGAAGTCAGGCGGCAGCTGGCAGAGGCAAAGGCTTCCGGGGGGCCGCTGATTGTACTGGATGTGCCGTTGCTCTTTGAAGCTGGCTGGGACAGCCTGGCAGATGAGAGCTGGCTGGTGTATGTGCCGGAAAGCGAGCAGCTGAGGCGGCTTTGCCTGCGGGACAATTGTACAGCAGAGCAGGCCTTGGGGCGCATAAGGGCGCAGATGCCTTTGGCGGAGAAGCTCTCCCGGGCAGATGCAGCCATAGACAACAGCGGCACCATAGAAGCGACGAGAAGTATTGTGAAGGATTTATGGAAGGAAAGGGTACATGAGCAGTTTGCCTGAAAAGGTGGAAAAGGCCCGTGAGGCCAGACGGCGCACAGGCTGCGCTTTCCTGCTGGGACTCTTGGTCTTTATATCCTGCTTTACCATCTACTTCCTGTCCCAGAACTCACAGGTGCAGCGAAGTTATCTCTATCCCTTCCCTTACCGCGAGACAGTGGAGCGCTATGCCGGGCGCTATAAGGTGGACTGCTATCTGGTGGCAGCGGTCATCAAGGTGGAGAGCAAGTTCCAGCATGATGTCCATTCCCATCGGGGAGCGGTGGGGCTCATGCAGCTGATGCCGGATACTGCCGGGTGGATAGCCCAGCGTCTGGGGGAGAGGGATTATAAGGACACAGAGCTGCATGATCCGGACAGGAATCTCCGCTACGGAATTTGGTATTTGGCTGACCTGGAAGAGGAGTTCCAGGGCAATGATGTGCTGGCTCTGGCGGCCTACAATGCAGGCCGTGGCAATGTGCGGGGCTGGATGGAGGAATACGGCTGGAAAGACGATTTTTCCGACGTGCAGGCCATACCGTACAAGGAAACACGGGCCTATGTGAGGCAGGTGCTGTCCTTGCAGGGCAAATATCGAAAACTTTATGCCGCTGAATGAATTCCCTTGGGAATCGTTCAGCGGTTATTTTTGTATTTTGATGTAAAAACTAAATTCAATTTTACGACTATTGTCTTTTTTCTTGACGGTGGACGTTTACTTTGTTATAATCAGAACGTAATGAATCATAAGTGTGATTCATGATTCATAAAAGCCATTCCGCCGGGGAAAAAATGTGCCCGGCCATATCTCAAGGAGGCATTTCATTATGAAGGTAACAGTTGTTGGTGCAGGTAACGTTGGTGCAACCGTAGCAAACGTGCTGGCTACGAAGAACATTTGCAGCGAGGTTGTGCTCATTGATATCAAAGAGGGCGTGTCCGAAGGCAAGGCCATGGACATCATGCAGACGGCCCATCTTCTGAACTTCGATACCACTGTGACTGGTGTGACCAATGATTATGCTGCAACTGCTGGTTCCCAGGTTGTGGTTGTCACTTCCGGCATCCCCCGCAAGCCGGGCATGAGCCGTGAAGACCTCATCGGCACCAATGCCAAGATTGTGAAGAGTGTGGTGGATCAGGCTCTCGAGTATTCTCCCGATGCCATCTTCATCATCATCTCCAACCCCATGGATGCAATGACCTACCTTACTTTCAAGGATTCCAAGCTGCCCCGCAACCGCGTCATCGGCCAGGGCGGCATGCTGGACAGCAGCCGTTTCCGTTATTTCCTGTCCAAGGCTCTGCAGAAGGCTGGCTATCCTGCCACCCCGACTGATGTGGACGGCACCGTTATCGGCGGCCACAGCGACAAGACCATGGTTCCTCTCGTGAGCCTGGCTACCTATCGCGGCATTCCCGTGAAGGAACTCCTCACCGAGGAACAGCTCACTGAGGCTGTAGAGGCTACCAAGGTGGGCGGCGCAACTCTCACCAAGCTCCTGGGCACTTCCGCCTGGTATGCTCCTGGTGCAGCAGCTGCTGCCATGGTTGAGGCTATTGCCCTCGATGCCAAGAAGCTCATGCCTTGCTGCGTATATCTCGACGGCGAGTATGGCGAGAAGGACCTCTGCATTGGCGTTCCTGTCATCCTTGGCAAGGACGGCATGGAGAAGGTCGTGGAAGTCAAGCTGGAAGGCGAGGAGAAGGCTAAGTTCGATGAGAGCGTAGCTGCAGCCCGCGACACCAACTCCAAGATTGGCGATGCACTGAAATAAGCTTTGCTGAAATCTGCAGGCACTGCAGTTCCTTAGGGGGCTGCAGTGCTTTTTTCGTGTCCTGGTTTATCTTTGTTATGTGAACCATTAGCGTATTTTATCTTTTCTGTTTGCATTCTTGTGCTCGGAATGTTAAAATGTAAGGGAATGAGTTGAGCGGACAAAACTGAATAGGCTTTTTTCGTTTGCAAAAATATCCAAGGAGCTGTGCCTGCGGATAGGAGGCTTATTGGCTTTTTGCACAAGAGCGTTGTATTTTTATTGTCATTGATAGCTATATAAACACTTCGGAGGTGTGATTTTTTGTCTAAAGGAGCACAAAAATTACAAATCATTCCCCTGGGCGGACTTGGGGAAATCGGCAAGAACATGACCGTTATCCGTGTAGATGATGAGATTCTGGTCATCGATTCCGGCCTCATGTTCCCGGAGGAGGATATGCTGGGCATAGACCTCGTCATCCCGGATATTTCCTACCTTATCGAGAACAGGGATATGATCAAGGCTGTGGTGCTGACTCACGGCCATGAGGATCATATCGGCGCCCTGCCTTACTTGCTGAAGCAAATCAACGTGCCTGTGTACGGCACCCGCCTGACCCTGGGCATCCTGGAGGGGCGTCTTCAGGAAAACGGGGTGGATTCCAGCAACCTGCATTCTGTCATGCAGGGGGATATCATCAACGTGGGTTGTTTCAGCGTGGGCTTCATCCGTGTCAATCATTCCATTCCTGATGCCGTAGGCCTCTCCATCAAGACTCCCGTGGGCATGATTGTCCATACCGGTGACTTCAAGCTGGATTATACGCCTGTAGATGGCAAGATGACGGACTTCCGTCGCTTCGCAGAACTGGGCAACAAGGGCGTGCTGGTGATGATGGCAGACAGCACCAACGCTGAGCGCGAAGGTCACACCATGAGCGAGAGCACGGTGGGGGCTGCCTTTGACAAGGCTTTCCACGGGGCCAAGGGCCGCATCATCGTGGCCACCTTCTCCTCCAATGTCCATCGCATCCAGCAGGTCATCGATACCGCCGTGCGCTACAAGCGCCGGGTGGCCATTCTGGGCCGCAGCATGGTGAACGTGGTGGGCATCTCCATGGAGCTGGGCTATATCCATGCGCCTGAGGGGACCATCATCGACATTGATGAAATCAATCGTTTCCGTTCTGACCAGATTGTCATCTGCACTACCGGCAGCCAGGGCGAGCCTATGTCGGCTTTGACCCGCATGTCCATGTCCGACCACCGCAAGGTGACAGTGGTGCCCGGTGATACGGTCATCATTTCCGCTACTCCCATTCCGGGCAATGAGAAACTGGTGACCAGGACCATCGACAATCTCATGAAGCTGGGGGCTAACGTCATCTATGGCCGCAATCAGGGCATCCACGTGTCAGGCCATGCCAGCCGTGAGGAACTGAAGCTCATGCACAATCTGGTGCGCCCCAAGTTCTTCATTCCCGTGCATGGCGAGTACCACATGCTGGTGCAGCATGCCCGTCTGGCAAGAGATTTGGGCATGCCCAAGGAGAACATCTTCATCGGCGAGAACGGCCAGATCATGGAGTTCACCCGTGACAAGGGCACCCAGGCTGGCAAGGTCACTGCCGGCATGGTGATGGTGGACGGCCTTGGCGTAGGCGATGTAGGCAACATCGTCCTCAGGGACCGCCGCCAGCTGTCCCAGGACGGCATCCTCATCGTAGTGGTGACCATGGACAAGGCCAGCAACCGCGTGGTGGCAGGTCCGGATATCGTGTCCCGCGGCTTCGTGTATGTTCGTGAGTCTGAAGCCCTGATGGACGAGGCCCGTGCCCGTGTCCAACAGGCTCTTGACCGCTGCGAGGACGAAGGCGTGAAGGAATGGGCTGCCATCAAGGCCAACGTTCGCGACGCTCTGGGCAGGTATCTCTTCGACAAGACCCGCCGCAGGCCGATGATCCTGCCAATCATCATGGAAATCTGATTCATAACCTCCGTTGATCCTTTTTCAGGGATGGCGGAGGTTTTTTGTCTCCGGGGCAGGTTTTTGGAACTTTAAGTCCGAATTCTCCATAATGAGATTTATTGGTTCAAATGTGTTTGGATAGGAAGGTCTGAACATATTTGATTATGATTTTATGAGGAGGCATGGTTATGATTATAGGTGTGTCCAAAGAAATCAAGAACAATGAAAATCGTGTGGGACTGACTCCGGCGGGGGCGGAGGCCCTGGTGAAGGCAGGGCACAGAGTGTTGGTGGAGATAGGCAGCGGTCTGGGCAGCGGTTTTGACGATGAAAGCTATGCTGCCGTGGGGGCAGAGCTTCTGCCTGACAAGAAGCAGCTCTTTGACGAGGCAGAGATGATTGTCAAGGTGAAGGAACCTTTGCCTGCGGAGTATGATTTGTTCCACGAGGGGCAGCTGCTCTTCACCTATCTGCATCTGGCGGCAGAGCCGGAGCTTACGGAAGCTTTGCTGAGGCACAAGGTCACGTCTGTGGCTTATGAGACGGTGGTGGGCAGGGATGGCAGGTCGCTGCCTCTCCTGGCGCCTATGAGTGAGATTGCAGGCCGCATGTCAGTGCAGATTGGCGCCCAGTTCCTGGAGAGCCGCTACGGCGGGGCAGGCATCCTCCTGGGAGGTGTCAGTGGTGTGGCACCGGCTCAGGTAGTGATCCTGGGTGGAGGCGTTGTGGGCACCAATGCTGCCAAGATGGCTGTGGGCCTGGGGGCCAGAGTGACCATCATTGACCTGTCTATGGAGCGGCTGCGCTATCTGGACGATATTTTCGGTGGACGCGTAGCTACGGTGAGTTCCAACAGCTACAACATTGCCCAGTGGGTGCGGGAGGCGGATCTCCTCATCGGGGCCGTGCTGGTGCCGGGAGCCAAAACACCGCAGCTGGTGACGGAAGAGATGGTAAAGACCATGAGGGCAGGATCTGTCATCGTGGATGTGGCCATTGACCAGGGAGGGAGCATTGCCACCTGCGACCATGTGACTACCCATGAGGAGCCTACCTTTGTGAAGCATGGGGTGCTGCATTACTCGGTGGCCAATATCCCCGGGGCTGTAGCCAGAACATCTACTCTGGCTCTCACCAACGCTACTCTTCCTTATGCCCTGAAACTGGCAGCAAAGGGCTGGCGTGAGGCTTGCTGCATGGATCCGGGGCTGGCTCAGGGGCTCAATACTATCGAAGGCAGGCTCACTAATCTCCCTGTGTCAGAGGCGCTGGGACTGGAGTACGTGGACAAGGAGAACTGGCTGAAAAAGTGTTGATTCTCTGGTGAGTTTTGTGTACTATATACTGTAGATATATTTCGTCAGGCCATACGATTCAGCCGGAGAAGTTCTTTCTCCGGCAAGGGCGTGTTGATTAAATGAGTTTTAATCGACACGCCCTAAAGTTTTTGATTTAACAAGGGAGATATTAGATATGCCTTTCACTCACCTCCATGTGCATACGGAATACAGCCTGCTGGACGGGGCCAGCCGTATTGGCGACCTGATTGGGGCTGTCAAGGACCTGGGCATGGACTCTGTCGCCATCACCGATCACGGCGTGATGTACGGTGTGCTGGATTTTTATAAAGAAGCAAAGAAGCAAGGGATAAAGCCCATCATTGGCTGCGAGGTTTATCTGGCTCCCGGGCCCCGCCAGGGTCGCGAGGAAGTGAACGGTGTCAAGTACTATCACCTGATACTGCTGGCGGAGAACCAGCAGGGCTACCGCAATCTGGTGCAGCTCGTTTCCCTGGCGCATATCGAAGGCATGTACTACAAGCCGCGGGTAGATAAAGAACTGCTGAGGAAGTATCATGAAGGGATTATCTGTCTGAGCGCATGCGTGGCGGGAGAGATTCCTCAGGCCTTGATTGGAGGCAACAAAGAAAAGGCCGATGCTCTGGTGCAGGAGTATATTGACATCTTCGGCAAGGACAATTTCTTTTTGGAGATACAGGATCATGGACTGAAGGAAGAGCGCGTTACCAATGCGGGGCTTTTGGAGCTTTCCCAAAAGTACGGCCTGGGGCTAGTGGCTACCAATGACCTGCACTATGTGCGCAAGGAGGACAGCGAGTTTCACGATGTCCTGCTCTGCGTGCAGATGAACAAGAATTTAGATGATCCTGACCGCATGCGTTTCAACAGCGATGATTATTATCTAAAATCTCCGGCAGAGATGGAGGCCTTGTTCGCTTCCTATCCTGGGGCTTTGGAAAATACGGAAAAGATTGCTTCCCGCTGTCAGGTGGACTTTGAGTTCGGCCAGCTGCAGCTGCCTTACTATCCTATTCCTGCGCCTTTTGCTGACGATGAAGCCTACTTGCGTCATCTCTGTGAGGAAAGATTGCCTGATCATTATGAAGAAATCACGAAGGAAGTGCGTGAGCGTCTTGATTATGAGCTTGGCATCATTCACCGCATGGGCTATGACAGTTACTTCCTCATTGTCTGGGATTTTATCAACCATTCCCGGGAGCAGGGCATTGCTGTGGGGCCGGGGCGCGGTTCGGCAGCAGGCAGCATTGTGGCCTATATTCTCGGCATAACTAATCTTGACCCCTTGAAGTACGATTTGCTTTTTGAGCGCTTCCTGAACCCAGAGCGGGTCACCATGCCTGATATTGACGTGGATTTCTGCTATATCCGCCGCAAGGAAGTCATTGAGTATGTGAAGGAACGCTATGGTTATGACCACGTGGCTCAGATTGCCACTTTTGGCACCATGGCGGCCAGAGGGGCTATCCGGGATGTGGGAAGAGCCCTGGGCATGTCTTTTGCGGAAGTCTCCGAGGTGGTGAAGCTGATCCCCGAGGAACTGCATATCACCATCGACAAGGCTTTGAAGAATGTGGCAGATCTCAAGGTCATGTACGATACCAGGCCTGAGGTGAAGCGGCTTATAGATTTTGCCCGGCAGCTGGAGGGACTGCCCCGCAATGCTTCCACGCATGCGGCGGGGGTGGTGATTGCCCGCCACCCTTTGACGGATTATGTGCCTGTTTCTGTTTCTGATGGCACCTTGGTGACGGAGTTCGACAAGGATCATGTGGAGGAACTGGGCCTATTGAAGATGGACTTTTTGGGCCTTCGCACATTGACGGTCATTGCCGATACCCTGCTGAACATCAAGGAGCAGCGGGGAGAAGTGGTTGATATAGACCATATTCCCTTAAAGGATGAACTGACGGCTAAAATGCTCTGTGAGGGCCGCACTGGCGGAGTGTTCCAGATGGAGTCGGCGGGCATGACCAGGCTGGTGATGGATTTGGCCCCTGAGGGCTTTGAGGACCTGATTCCTACGGTGGCTCTCTACCGCCCCGGCCCCTTGGGCAGCGGCATGGTGGAGGATTTTATCAATGGTCGCCATGGCAGGAAGCAGCCTGAGTACATGCACCCCCTGTTGGAACCCATCCTGAAGGAAACTTTTGGGGTGGTGCTCTATCAGGAGCAGGTCATGCAGATTGTGCAGGTGTTGGCGGGCTTTACTTTGGGGCAGGCAGATCTTCTGCGCCGTGCTATGGGCAAGAAGAAACATGAGATACTGATGGCCCAGAAGGAGAACTTCCTGAAGGGATGTGCTGCCAACAAGATTGAGGCCCAACTGGCGGAGCACATCTTTGACCTGTTGACCCACTTCGCTGACTATGGTTTCAACAAATCCCACAGCGCTGCTTATGCTCTTGTGGCCTGGCAGACGGCTTATCTTAAGGCTCATTATCCACAGGAATTCATGGCGGCCATGCTTACCAGCATAATGGATACCCAGAAGGTGCCATTCTACCTTGATTTGTGCCGACGCATGAAATTGAAGATCCTGCCTCCGGACATCAACGCCAGCCATGCCACTTTCAGCGTGGACGGGGAAGCAATCCGCTTTGGCCTGGCGGCGGTGCGGAATGTGGGTGAAGGTGCCATCGAGAACGTGGCGGCAGTCAGGGAAAAGGAGGGACCTTTCACTTCTTTGGTTGACTTCTGCAGCCGGGTGGACAGCCGCATCCTCAACAAGCGGGTATTGGAAAGCCTTATAAAGTGCGGGGCTTTTGACAGTTTGGGTGCCAAACGCAGCCAGTTGCTGGATATTATGGACAGGGCTGTCAGCGAGGCTGCTACAGCCCAGAAGGACAGGCTCAGCGGTCAGATTGGGCTTTTTGCTGATGAAGCTCAGGGGGGAATCATGGAGATTCCTCTGCCGGACAAGGAAGAAGTGCCGGAGATGGAAAGGCTGAATTGGGAAAAGGAGATCACGGGCTTCTACATCACGGGACATCCCCTGAATCGTTTCCAAAAGAAGCTGGCTAACCTGCCTGCCATTCTGGACGTGCAGAGCGGTGCAGTCCGCGACAAGCAGGTGGTACGGCTGGGAGGCATCCTGACGGAAACCAAGCGCCATACCACCAAGAAGGGTGACACCATGTGCTTTGCAGTGCTGGAGGACTTCTCGGAAAAGATTGAAGTGACAGTGTTCCCAAGGACTTTTTATCAAAATGTCAATCTGCTGCTGCCGGATATGCCTGTGGTCTTGCAGGGTAAGCTGGACATAGGGGATGAGCGCATCAGCGTCCTGGCGGATAAGTTCTGGTCCCTGGAAGAATATGTTCCTGAATACTATCTCTCCCTGCCTGCAGGAGAAGCTTATGCGGCAGCGCGGGAGGGTCTGAGAAAGATCCTGGCAGAGTGCCCGGGAGAAGATCCTGTCCACGTGCAGATGGGAGGACGCTGGCAGACCTTGCCGGAAGGGCAGGGCCTTTCAGATGATGAGGAAACCAAGGAAGCTCTCATAGCTTTGCTGGGAGAAGGTGCTGTAAAAAAACGTTGATGAACTGGGACTTTTGAGCCGTTGGTCTGCTTGCAAGGACAGTTCGGTAATGATAAAATATTGCCAATGCGGTTTTTCCGCTGGTGAGTAAAGTTTCAAATTGTAAGGAGTTGCACATCCATTTTGTGGAAAAGAATATATACCAGGCTTGCAGCAGCAGGCCTTTCAGCTTGTATTGTGTTTGTTCCTGCTGCTTCAGCCCCGGCCGCGCCAGCCAGCCGTTCGCTTTATGATATAACGCCTTTGGAACGGCCTGATATTCCTGGCCTTGTCATCAGCCCTTCGGATAAGCTGCCGAATTTGACGGCGAGGTCGGCAGTGGTCATGGATGCTGCTACTGGTACAGTTATTTATTCCCGTGATATGGATACCCGGCGTTATCCTGCCAGCACCACCAAGATCATGACCCTGATTGTGGCCCTGGAGCAGGGAACCCTCGATGATATTGTCACTGTCAGCAAGAATGCTGAAGGCATGGAGGGGTCAACCCTGTGGCTGGAGCAGGGTGACAAGGTGCCTCTGAAGGAACTTCTCTATGGTATGATGATGGCTTCCGGCAATGATGCTACCATTGCCGTGGCGGAGCATATTGCAGGATCTGTGCCTGCTTTCGCCAGGATGATGAACGAGAAGGCACGGGAGATCGGTGCTTCTGACACGCATTTTGTCAATCCCAATGGCCTGCCCGATGAGAACCACTATACCACTGCCAGGGATATGGCGCTGATTGCTGCTTATGGCTACCGTCTGCCGGAGTTCGAGGAGATTGTGGGCACCAGGGAGATAACTTTCCCTTGGGTCAAGGATGACACCCACCGCCTGCGCAATGAGAATCAGATGCTCTGGCTCTACAAGGGCGGCAACGGCGTCAAGACCGGTTATACGGATGCTGCCGGGCGCTGTCTGGTGTCCGGGGCCAGGGAAGACGGCTTGCAACTGGTATCTGTGGTTTTTGACAGCGTTTACATGTGGAATGACTCCATTGCCCTCCTGGATTACGGTTTTGATCAGGTGGAGCCGGAGAAGATCATCAGCAAGGGGCAGGTAGTTGGTTCCGTGTCCGTGGGGCTTTTCCAGGGTGAGCTGGAAGTGAAGGCTGCCAAGGATCTGGCCATTGCCAGGCTGAAGGATGGTTCAAGGGTCAAATATGACCAGAAGCTTGAGGTGCCCGACTCACTCACTGCGCCTGTCAAAGAGGGAGAGCGGGTTGGCAGGCTGGTCCTCATGCAGGAGGGCAGGGAAGTGGGGGCCGTTGAGGTCCTGGCAGCCGCAAGCCTGGAGCCGGAGGAGCAGGGCTTTTTTTCCCGCCTCATGGCCTGGTTCCAATCTTTATGGAAAGGACTTTTCTGATGGAAGCCAGATTGCAGAAGATCATCAGCCAGGCAGGCATTGCATCACGCCGGGCAGCCGAGAGCATTATTCTTGAAGGCAGAGTGGAAGTGGACGGTCAGGTGATTCGCGAGCTGGGGGGCAAGTATGACCCGGAACTGGTGGAGATCAGAGTGGATGGGAAAATCATCAGTGCCCTCGAAGCTCATGTGTACTACCTGCTGAACAAGCCTAAGGGATATGTGTCCACTGCCAGCGATGAGCGGGGCAGGCGTACGGTGCTTGATCTGCTGCCTGAGATAAAGGAGCGCATCTATCCCATCGGCCGGCTGGATATGAATACTGAAGGTTTGTTGCTGCTCACCAATGACGGTGAGCTGATGAACGGCCTCCTGCATCCCCGCTATGAGGTGCAGAAGACATACGTGGCCAGGATTGCCACGGGGCTTTCTGAAGCGGCACTCAGGGCGCTGAGGGAAGGTGTGAAGCTGGAGGACGGCCTCACGGCTCCTGCCAGGGTCCGTGTCCTTGAGACTGCACCGGGCCGTACCCGTGTGGAAATCACCATCCATGAAGGCCGGAACCGGCAGGTGCGGCGCATGTTCAAGGCTGTGGGGCACGAAGTGCTGGCCTTGAAGCGGACAGCTTTTGCAGGGCTTTCCTTGGAGGGCGTCAGGCGGGGAGAGCATCGTGCCCTTACGGAAGAAGAGATCAGATCATTGTATGAGAAAGCAGGGAGGCAGCAGGGCTGATGGAGAGGCGAATCATCATCATAGGTGCAGGTCCCGCGGGCATGATGGCCGCCATCAAGGCTGCTGAGACCAATGAGACTATGGGCAGTCCTGCAGAAATCCTGCTGCTGGAGAAGATGAAGAATCCCGGGCGCAAGATGATGATTACGGGCAAGGGCCGCTGCAATATCACCAATGCGGCGGATGTGCCGGAAATCATCAAGAATATCCAGGGCAATGGACGCTTCCTCTTCAGTTCCATGAAGGCCTTCGACAACCGGGCGGTCATAGATTTCTTTGAAGAGCAGGGCGTGGCTACCAAGGTGGAGCGGGGCCAGCGGGTTTTTCCCGTATCCGATAAGGCCCAGGATGTGGTGGAAGCCATGGTGAGCCGCCTGCATGAGCTGGGAGTGAAGATTGAAACCGAAGCTGCGGTTAAGGACATTCTCACGGAAGAGGGGCAGGTCAAAGGCGTGCGTCTCAAATCCGGGGCCATCTATAAGGCGGAGGCCGTGATCCTGGCTGTGGGAGGCGCTTCTTATCCCGGGACGGGTTCCTCCGGGGATGGCTATGAGATGGCCGGGAATCTGGGCCATCATATCATTCCTATCAGGCCTTCCCTGGTTCCTCTCACCACAGAAGAGGACTGGGTGCAGGAGGTGCAGGGGCTTTCTCTCCGCAATGTGCGGGCAGAGCTGCTGGTGGACGGCAAGACCGAGCTTTCCCTCTTTGGGGAGATGATGTTCACCCACTATGGGGTGACTGGCCCGGTGATTCTTTCCATGAGCCGGGAGGCTTCCGGGTATCTGGCGGAAGGAGGGCACTTTATAGAGCTTTCCCTGAACCTGAAACCGGCCCTTTCCGAGGAGAAACTGGAAGCCCGTATCCAGCGGGATTTTGAGAAGTATCAGCGGAAGGAACTGAAGAACGGTATGGCAGACCTCCTGCCCCACAAGCTGATTGAGCCGGTGCTGGATGCCGCTTATCTGGCGCCTGACAAGCCTGTGCATCAGGTGACGGTGGAGGAGCGCAGGAGGCTGGTGCATACCTTGCAGCATCTGATGCTGACCGTGAGTGGCACCCGCCCTTTGGCGGAGGCCATCGTGACGGTGGGGGGCGTGTCCGTGAAGGAGATAGACCCACGCAGCATGGAATCCAAGCTGGTAAAGGGGCTTTACCTGGCTGGCGAGGTAGTGGATGTGGATGCCTTCACAGGCGGTTACAACCTGCAGGCAGCCTTTTCCATGGGAGCAGCCGCAGGTTGCTGGAGCGTCTGGAATCTGGAGTAAGCAAAGAAGTAAAAGAAGCAATTAATAAATTAGATAAAGCAGGCATTTTGAAAGGGGATTGGGCATGGCAGAACTTATGACAATCAGCAAGATTTCCGATGGCCTTCGGGGCGAGGTGGCAATTCCCGGAGATAAATCCATTTCTCACCGCAGCGTGATGCTGTCCGGCCTGGGCAGCACGCCTGTGCGCATCACGAACTTTCTCCATGCCCAGGACTGCCTTTCTACGGTGGCCTGCCTGCGCGCTCTGGGAGCAAAGATCGAGTTTCAGAGCGAGACGGAGCTGACGGTGACAGGCAATGGCTTCCATGGACTCAGGGAACCCGGCACCATCATTGATGCGGGCAACTCTGGCACTACCTTGCGGCTTATGATGGGACTGCTTTCTGCCCAGCCTTTCTTCTCTGCCTTTACCGGGGATGCTTCTTTGCATCGTCGGCCCATGGGCCGGGTGGCGAAACCCCTTTCCCAGATGGGAGCGCAGATTTACGGCAGGGAGGGCAATACCAAGCTGCCGCTGGCTGTTGTGCCTGTTGAAGGCGGCCTCAAGGGCATTTCCTATCAGAGCCCTGTGGCCAGCGCCCAGGTGAAATCGGCTCTGCTCCTGGCTGGCATGTATGCTGACGGCCCCACTACGGTGACGGAGCCCTTTGTTTCCCGTGACCACACGGAGCGCATGCTGGCGGCTTTCGGAGTGCCAGTGGAGCGTGCGGGTACGGCGGTGACCATCAATCCTGTGAAAGCTGAGGATTACAAGGCTCCCGAAGCCATCGAGGTGCCGGGGGATATCAGCTCTGCAGCCTACTGGCTGGCAGCAGGGGCAATCCTGCCGGGCAGCAAGCTCCTGCTGCGCAATGTGGGCATCAACGAGACCCGCACCGGCATCTTGGAAGTGCTACAAAATATGGGGGCGAAGCTTGAGCTTAGGAATGAGCGCGTATCTGGCGGCGAGGCAGCGGCGGATATCTGCGTGGAAGCAGGACCTCTCCATGGCACGACCTTTGGGGCAGAGATTATGCCCAGGCTCATAGATGAGATTCCCATCATTGCCGTGGCAGCCCTGCTGGCAGAGGGGGATACTGTCATCACCGGGGCAGGGGAGCTCAGGGTCAAGGAAACGGACAGGCTGGCAGCCATCGAGCAGGAGTTCAACAAACTGGCTCCCGGTGCCGTGGAGGCCTCTGAAGATGGTCTGGTGATCCACGGCGGCCGCACCTTGAAGAAAGCGCGCTGCTTCACCTATGATGACCATCGCATAGCCATGTCCCTGGCTATCCTGGGGGCAGCAGGAGAAGGAGTGGAACTGGAAAATCCCGGCTGCGTGAATATTTCCTATCCTGCCTTCTATGGTGAGCTGGAAAGATTGAGGAAGGCTTAAGCCTTCCTGGCAAAAAATAAATTTTACGGGGGGATTCCCATGCAGGATTCGAAGAAAAAACTTGTTGTAGCCATTGACGGCCCTGCCGGTGCAGGCAAGAGCACGGTGGCCCAGCTGGCAGCCAAGGCCCTTGGCTATACCTATATCGATACGGGGGCTATGTATCGGGCTGTGGCCTGGAAGACCTTGCAGCAGAAAAAAGAAGTTACGGATGAGCTTATTGTGTCACTGATGCCGGACATTGACGTGAATCTTCGCTATGTTGATGGCAAGACCGTGGTGAAGGTTGACGGCACTGATGTGACCGGCGAAATCCGCACCCCTGAGATCAATGCCATTGTTTCCCAGGTGGCCAGGCTGGGTCCTGTCAGGGAGAAGATGGTAGATCTGCAGCGCAAGATGGCAGATGAGGGCGGCGTGCTCATGGATGGCCGTGATATCGCCACCAACGTGCTGCCCGGGGCCGATGTGAAGATTTTCCTCACAGCTTCCATTGAGGAAAGGGCCAAACGCCGTTACCTTGAAATGAAGGAAAAGGGTTATGATGTGAATCTGGAACAGCTCCAGAAGGATATTGCTGCCAGAGACAAAGCAGACTCAGAGCGTGAGATTTCTCCTTTGGTTCAGGCTGAGGATGCGCAGCTTTTGGATACCACGGGCCTTTCCATTGAGGAAGTGGTGCAGCGCATCCTGGGAATGTGCAGGTGATGAAATGCTGTACTCATTGCTGAAAGTTATTTTTTGTTTGTTCTTCAAGATTTTCTTCCGGGCGGAAATCAAGAATGCGGACAGGCTGCCCAAGGAAGGGGCCTTTATCCTGGCCGCCAACCACATGAGCAACTGGGATCCGCCGCTCCTGGCCTGCTTTGCCACCAGGCCGGTGGGCTACATGGCTAAGGAAGAGCTTTTTGAACCTCCTGTCTTCGGCACGGCTATCCGTCACTGCCATGCTTTCCCCGTCAAGCGGGGGGCGGCAGATCGCGGGGCTATCAAGACTGCAGTGCAGGTGCTGAAAGGGGGACACTGCCTGGGGCTTTTCCCGGAAGGCACCCGCAGTAAGGATGGCAAGCTGCACAAGGCCGAAGCGGGGGTGGGGCTCATTGCTGCTATGACTGGAGCACCGGTGGTTCCTGCAGCGCTTATTGGCACTGACAAGATTTTCAAAAGCGGCAGCTTCTTCCCCAAGCTTAAGGTCATCTATGGGGAGCCTATGAGTTTTACTGGCGACCGCAAGGACAAGGAACAGCTGGCAGAATTCTCACAGTCCATCATGGACAGGATTGGAGAATTGAAGGCTGAGAACGAGTAATTTTTCTTTTGGTGGGGCTACAGACCTAAAGATGGAAAGATAGTGTAAAAAAAAATAAAAAACAAGTGAAAAACTATTTGCCTAGCCCTCATACTCATGTTATACTATGTCTTAGATTGCATAGAACCTGTGTTTTGAAGGCTTATGCATGACTAAAAAGATATGGTGGTAGATGTATGGAAGTAATCTTGGCAGATTACCTGGGATTCTGCTATGGTGTGAAACGCGCCATCAAGATAGCCAGGGAAAATGCTTCCGAGGATGGCACCTCCTGCACATTAGGACCTATTATCCACAATCCCCAGATGGTGGAGCGCCTGAAAGCTGAGGGCGTAGGTACGGTAGACAGGCTGGAGGAATTGCCTGAGGGCACCATCATCATCCGTTCTCATGGGGTAGGCCCGGAGGTTTATCAGGAAGCTGAGGAACGGGGGCTCAAGGTGGTTGATGCCACTTGTCCCCACGTGAAGAAAGCCCAGCTTTCCGCCAAGGAATTGGTTGATGAGGGTTATAATGTAGTCATCATCGGGGAGAAGCAACACCCGGAGGTCAAGAGCATCTTCGAGTGGTCGGGCCGCAAGGCTAGGGTGCTGGAGACTGAGGCAGAGGCTAAGGAACTGGATTCTTGTGCCAAGTTGGGGATAGTGTGCCAGACTACTTTCTCGGGGGCTAAGTTCCGTCAGATTGCCATGCATCTATTGGAAAAATCCCGGGATGTGCGAATCCTGCGCACCATCTGCACGGCTACGGACCAAAGACAGGCGGCAGCCATTGATCTGGCTCAGCAGGTTGACCTGATGCTGGTCATTGGCGGCAAGAACAGTGCCAATACCACGCGCCTTGCCCAGTTGTGCAACGAGTATTGTCTGACTTATCACATCGAGACGGCAGCAGAGCTCCGTGACGAGTGGTTTGACAAAATAGAAAAAATTGGTATTACAGCGGGTGCTTCTACACCTGACTGGATTATCAAGGAGGTATATAAAAAGTGTCAGAACAGAGCATGAAGGAATTATTGGAAGAAGCAGAGAACTCTATGCCGGATATCCAGGAGCGTACGGTTGTTACCGGCGAGGTAATCCAGGTTTCCCGTGATGAGGCTTATATCGATATCGGCTACAAGCAGGAAATCGCTGTGCCGAAGCGTGAGCTCGCTTACCCGACTCCGGAGTCTGCTGAGGATGTTGTGAAGGTCGGCGACAAGATCGATGTTTACATTGTTTCCCTCGGTGGCGACAACGGCGGCATCCTCTCCAAGGTCAAGGCTGACCGCATGGTTGCCTGGAAGGAGATGGAGGCTGTTCAGGAGCGCGGCGAGACTGTCGAGGCTCAGGTGAATCAGGTGGTCAAGGGCGGCCTGGTGGCTTCCGTCAACGGTCTCCGTGGCTTTATCCCCGCTTCCCAGATGGAGCTTCACTTCGTGAAGGATCTCTCCGTCTATGTTGGCCAGACTGTTGAGGCTGAGATCATCGAGATCGATGTCCACAAGCAGCGTCTGGTGCTCTCCCGCCGCAACCTCCTTGAGAAGGAGCGTTCCGAGAAGGAAGGCGAGATTTTCTCCACTCTCGAGGCTGGCCAGACCGTGCGCGGTACTGTCAAGCGTCTAGTGGACTACGGTGCTTTCATCGATATCGGCGGCGTAGACGGTCTTGCTCATATCTCCGACCTGGCTTGGCACCGCGTGAAGCATCCTTCCGATGTGCTTGAGGTTGGCCAGGAGCTGGATGTGTTCGTGAAGAGTGTTGATGTTGATGCTAAGCGCATCTCCCTGTCTGTGAAGGACACCATGCGTGATCCTTGGCTGGACAAGGCTGAGCGTTATGCAGAGGGCGACTTCATCGAAGGCAAGGTCATCAAGCTGACTGACTTCGGTGCTTTCATGGAAATCGAGCCGGGCTTCGATGGCCTGATTCCCATGGGCGAGCTGGCTGACCGCCGCATTGAGCGCGCCGATGAGGCTGTGCATGTTGGCGATGTTGTGAAGGTCAAGGTCCTCCGCATCGACATGAAGCGCAAGCGCATCTCCCTCAGCATCACCAAGGCTAAGAAGGACGCAGACAACGCTGTGTTCAAGAAGTACGAGGGCGCTGAGGAAGGTCAGGAGTAATTCCTGCTTCCGCAATTAGATAGGAAATTTACAGGGGAGTGATGTTTTCACATCGCTCCCTTGTTCTTTGGTTTTGGACTGTTGAGAAAGAAAGTATGAGCAAGAAAGATATGAGCAAAGCTGCACACCCCGGTGTTATCCTCAGAGTCTATCCCGGCAGTCTGGCTGAGGAATTGGAGCTTGTGCCCGGGGACAAGATTGTGGCCATCAATGGGGAAGAAGTAAGGGATATCATTGAACTTTCCTTTGCCATGGCAGACGAGGAGATTGAACTGCTGGTAGAGCACGCAGACGGCGAGCAGGAAATCATCGAGTTTGACAAGGACTTTGATGAAGAACTGGGGGTGGAGTTCGAGAGTGCTGTCTTTGACGGCATTAGGAGCTGCGCCAATCACTGCTATTTCTGCTTCGTGGACATGATTGCTCCCAATATGAGAAGCAGCCTGTCCATCAAGGATGACGATTACCGCCTGTCCTTCCTCTATGGCAACTTCGTCACCATGACCAATATGGGGCCGAAGGATTTTGAGCGGGTGGAGAAATACCATCTTTCGCCGCTCTTCGTCTCAGTCCAGTGCATGAATCCCGAGCTGCGGGCCCAGATGCTGCGCTGTCCCGGGGCAGCCCGCATTGCTTCCCAGCTGGACAACCTGGAAAAAGCCGGGGCTGAATACCACACTCAGGTGGTGCTGTGCGCAGGGCTCAATGACGGTGAGGAACTGGAGCGCACCATCAGGGAAATAGTGGAGCGGCGTCCTCATGCCCTCTCTCTGGCCATCGTGCCTGTGGGCATCACTAAGCACCGCACCGACCCTTATCCACTGAAGCAATTTGACAGAGAGAGTGCTGCCAGGGTCATCGACCAGGTGGAGAAGTGGCAGCGGAAAATCCAGCAGGAGGAAGGGCGTACCTTCATTTATCTTGGTGATGAGTTCTACTTCCTGGCTGGCCGTCATGTGCCTGGCACCGAGTTCTACGATGGCTTCCCTCAGCTTGATAACGGCATAGGCCTGACGAGAAACTTCATCAACGACTGGGAAGAGTGCGAGGCAGAGGCAGCAGATTATGAGGAGCCGGTGTATCTGGATGTGGTTTCCGGTACCTCCGTGGCCCCCATGCTGCAGGAACTGGCGGATAGAGCAGAGAATAAGAATCTCCATGTGCGGCTGGTGCCGGTGGTCAATGAATACTTTGGTTCCACTGTCAACGTATCAGGGCTGCTGACGGCCAGAGATATAATCAGGGCCTTGAAGGAATTGCCGGGCAGGCGCACTGGTATCCTGCTGCCGGAATCTGCCCTCAGGGCGGGGGAGGATGTTTTCCTTGATGATGTGACCCTGACTGATTTCGCCAAGGAATTCCCCGGCGTGAGAGTGGAGCCGGTGCAGTCAGGCGCGGATTATCGTGAGGCGCTGACCAACTGGCACGAATATCATAAGAATCGCAGTGGCGAAACTGCCTATATGTGGCAGAGCAATGCTGCTTATACCAAGACTATATCAGAATGACATTATTAATAAGGAAGAAGGTAATAGCACATGAAACCCATAGTGGCCATTGTGGGCCGGCCTAATGTAGGCAAGTCCACACTTTTCAACCAGATTGGCAAGAAGCGTGTTTCCATTGTGGACGATATGCCCGGTGTTACCCGTGACCGCATCTACATGGATGCGGAGTGGCTGAATCATGAGTTCACCATGATTGACACCGGCGGCATTGAATTTGATGAAAGCGACCATATCCTGAAGTCCATGCGCCAGCAGGCAGAGCTGGCTATGGAGGAGGCAGATGTGATTCTCTTTCTGGTGGACGGACGCAGCGGCCTCACCAACTCTGATGAGGAAGTGGCAAAGCTCCTGCGCCATGCCAAGAAGCCTGTTATCCTGGGTGTGAATAAGATTGACAGCCCCCAGCAGGCTATGAACATCTATGAATTCTATAACCTGGGGCTTGGGGACCCCATTGCCCTGTCTGCTTCCAACTCCATGAACATCGGTGACCTGCTGGATGCTGTAGTGGGGGCATTCCCCAAGGAAGCTGAGGAAGACGAGGAGACTGATGAGCTGGCTATTGCGGTCATCGGGCGGCCTAATGTGGGCAAGTCTTCTCTGGTGAACAAGATGCTGGGGGAGGAGCGGGTTATTGTCAGTGACGTGGCTGGCACCACCCGTGATGCCATCGACACTCATTTCATGAAAGACGGCATCAAGTTTATCCTGATTGATACCGCAGGCATGCGCCGCCGGGGCAAGATTGAGGAGGCCGTGGAGCGCTACAGCGTCATGCGTTCTCTGCGGGCCGTTGACCGCGCTGACGTGGTGCTCATGATGATCAACGCTGAAGAGGGCATCACCGAGCAGGACAAGAAGATTGCAGGCTATGCCCATGAGTCCGGCAAAGGTGTCATCATTGTCGTCAACAAGTGGGATATCTATCCCGACAAGGATGACAAGTCCACCCTGCGCTTCACTGAGGACTTGCGCGAGCAGCTGGGGTTCCTGCAGTATGCGCCGGTGCTCTACGCTTCTGCTCTTACAGGCCAGAGGGTGGGCCGGGTGACGGAGCTGGTGAAGTACGTGGCTGAGCAGCAGTCCATGCGCATCAAGACCAGCGTGCTCAACGAGCTCATCCGGGATGCGGTTTCCATCAATCCGCCCCCCATGCACAAGGGCCGCCGCCTGAAGATCATGTACATGACCCAGGTGGATATCCAGCCGCCTACCTTCATCATCTTCGTGAATGACCCGGAGCTTATGCATTTCTCCTACCTGCGCTTCATCGAGAACAGGCTGCGTGAGAGCTTCGGCTTTGAGGGCACGCCGCTGAAACTGATCGTGCGTTCCAGGGAGGAGGAAGAGTAATGTCCATGACTCTTCTGGCTTGTCTCATAGCCTATGTGCTGGGCTCCATTCCCAACGGCCTCTGGCTGGGAAAAGCTCTCTGGCACACGGACCTCAGGGAACACGGCAGCCACAATATCGGTGCTACTAATGCCTGGCGTACCCTGGGCAAAGGCCCTGGCTTCCTGATTTTCCTGCTGGACTTCTTGAAGGGCTTTTTGAGTGTGTACATCGCTTCAGCTTTAGTGGGCACGCCTCTTTCCATGGTGCTGGCGGCCATCTTTGCCATCGTGGGCCATTCCGCCTCCCTGTTCATGGGATTCAAGGGGGGCAAGGGGGTGGCTACGGGCCTTGGGGTGCTCTCCATGCTGATGCCCCAGGTTACCGGCATCGTCTTTCTCATCTGGCTGGTGATTGTAAAGATTACGGGCTATGTTTCCTTAGGCAGCATGGTGGCAGCGGTCTGCGTGCCGATGCTGGCTTTTGCCTTCCATGCGCCCATGGAGTACATTGTCTTTGGCGTGGCTGCTGCTGTGCTGATTGTGGTGAGACACAAGGCGAACATTGGCAGGCTGCTCAATGGCACCGAATCCAAGATCAAGGCGGGTCATCGCTGAGATTTTCCTAAAGAACAGCATTTTACACAAATATCGACAATTGCCCGAGGAATATGCATTTCCTTGGGCTTTTTGTTATATTTTGCCTGAAGCTATTGGCAAGAAAGCGCTCTGTGTGTTATACTATCCTTTGTAAAAGGACAATGATATTATTAAAGATAAACATTCGGAGGTGCTGTGATGTCAAAGGAAGAAAATGGTTTTTTCCTGGTTAAGGAGGAAATCTTGCCGGAAGCAATCAAAAAGACCATCAGAGTCAAGGAAATGCTGAAGCGTGGGGACGCCCGCACCATCAACGAGGCAGTAGAAAAGATGGAACTTTCCCGTTCTGCTTATTATAAGTACAAGGATTATGTCTTCCCCTTCTATGAGGCCAGCAAGAATAAGATTGTCACTCTGACCTTCCTCCTTGAGCATAAGAAGGGAGTGCTTTCCAGTGTACTGAATACCATCTCTTCGGATTCAGGCAGTGTGCTTACCATCAATCAGGGCATTCCCCTCCAGGGAGTGGCCAACGCTACCATTTCCATCGAGACTATGAATCTGTCTGTGGACTTGGAGGCCCTGCTGGACAAGCTGCGCATGGTTGACGGCGTGAAGCGTCTGGAAGTTCTGGGGCAGGCTTAAGTCACTGTTGATAAGGAAGGCAGGTGCGAAATGGGGCAGGAGATAAAAATTGGCCTTTTGGGAGCAGGCACGGTGGGCTCCGGGGTCATCAAGGTATTGGGCATGAACGCCCATGAGATAGAGCAGCGCACAGGGGTGCCCCTTGTCTTGAAGAAAGTCCTGGTTCGTGACACGAGCAAGAAACGTCCGGATTTTCCCGCCAGTGTGGAGCTGACTGACAATGCTGAGGATATACTGAACGATCCTGAGATTGAGATTGTGGTGGAGCTTATGGGAGGGCTGCATCCTTCCAGAGAATACATGCTCCGCGCCCTGGAGGCAGGCAAGCATGTGGTCACTGCCAACAAGGATGTGGTGGCCCAGTTTGGCAAAGATATGTTCGAGGCGGCAGAGAAGCACAAGGTGAACTTCCTCTTTGAGGCCAGCGTGGGGGGCGGCATTCCCATCATCGCTGCCATGAAGCAGAGCCTCACGGCTAATCACATCACTGAGGTCATGGGCATTGTCAACGGCACTACCAACTATATGCTCACCAAGATGAGCGAGGATGGCTGCGACTATGACAGCGTGCTGAAGGAAGCTCAGGAAAAGGGCTATGCCGAGGCCAACCCTTCCGCTGATGTAGACGGCCTGGATGCTGCCCGCAAGGCCGCCATCCTGGCTTCCCTGGCTTTCAACACCCGGGTGCAGCTGGATAATGTGTCCGTGGAGGGCATCACCAAGATCACGGCAGAGGATATTTCCTATGCCAAAGGTCTGGGCTATGTCATCAAGCTGCTGGCGGTGGGCAAGGATTCAGAGGAGGACGGCGTGGATGTGAGGGTACATCCCGTGTTCCTGCCCAAATCACATCCCCTGGCCTCTGTGAACGGCGTGTTCAACGCCATCTTCGTGCGTGGCAATGCCATTGGGGAGGCCATGTTTTACGGGCAGGGGGCAGGCTCACTGCCCACAGCTTCAGCGGTGACGGCAGATATCATTGAAGCTGCACGCAGCATCAAGTCCGATGATTCCAGCAGGAATCTTTGCACCTGCTACAGCCAGAAGAAATTCTGCCCGCTGGAGAAGACGGTTTCCTCCTATTACGTGCGCCTGCTGGTGGATGACAAGCCTGGCGTGCTTGGCTCTATTGCCACAGCTTTTGGCAACGCAAAGGTGAGCCTGAAGTCCGTTATCCAGACGCCCCTCAATGTCAAGGACCATGCGGAAATAGTGGCTGTCACTCATCCGGTGGAGCATGCCTGCGTGCAGGAGGCCCTGCGGGTCTTTGAAGGACTGCCGGTGGTAGATGAGATAAGGAATGTTATCAGAGTAGAAAACGATCGGGGGTAATGCCATGGGAGAGCGCACGATACGGGTAAGAGTGCCCGGTACAAGTGCGAACTGCGGACCAGGCTTTGATTCCCTTGGTTTGGCTTGTGATATATACAATGATTTGGAATTGACCCTCACCACGGAACCTGGGCTGGAAATCAGGATGTCCGGGGAGGGGGCAGAGAATATTCCCTGTGATGAGAGGAATATCTGCTGGCAGTCTGTGCAGCTCCTGCTGGACAAGGCAGGGGTGACGGAGTTCAAGGGAGCCCGCCTACACATGCTGAATCGTGTGCCATTGTCACGTGGTTTGGGTAGCAGCGCTACCGCCATAGTAGCGGGACTAAAAGCTGCCAATGTGATTATCGGCAACCGCTACAACCGCCACGAGCTGCTGCAATTTGCCAATGAGATAGAAGGCCATCCGGACAACGTGGCTCCGGCCATTTATGGTGGCTTTACCATCAATACGGTAACAGAGGGCCATGTGGAGTGCTTCTCCCTGATGCCCAAGCTGCGTCTGGAGTTGGTGGTGGCAGTGCCGGATTTTCCGCTTTCTACGCGGAAAGCCAGGGAAGTGCTGCCGGAAAAGATCACCAGGCAGGAGGCGGTCTACAACATCAGCCGCGCCGCCATGCTGGCTGCGGCTCTGGTGCGGGGCAATGAGCGCTTCCTCAAGAACGCCTTCGATGATGCTCTGCATCAGCCTTACCGTGCCGCCTTGATTCCCGGCATGTATGAAGTATTCCGTGCCGCCAGGGAAGCAGGCGCCATCGGTGCCAATCTCAGCGGAGCAGGTCCCTGCCTCATAGCCTATGTGCCGGAGCGCCTGCGCTCGGCAGAAAAGGTGGGGGAGGCCATGTGCGCTGCCTTCAAGGAACATGGAGTGAATGCCGAGGCCAAGATACTGGCTTTGGACACCCGTGGCGCACATATCATCAATCATTAAGTGAAAATTTAAGGGGCTCTGCGAAAGCAGAGCCCTTTTAGCCTTCCCTTTGAGGGGAAGGCATAAGTGAGGGAACGCCAAATGACAGAAGCTGAATTTGCGGCAAAAATAAAATCCATTGGTGCTGAAGCCTATATCGTAGGCGGCTGGGTGCGGGATTACCTGCGGGGGGCAGAGCCCAAAGACAGGGATTATATGTTATGCGGCTGCCGGGAGGAGGATTTTGCGAAGCTCTTTCCAGAAGCTTCGAAGGTGGGCAGGTCATTTCCTGTCTATTTGCTGGAAATAGGCGGGGAGAAATGCGAAGTGGCCTTTGCCCGCAGGGAAAAGAAGCAGGGGCAGGGTTACCTGGGCTTTGCGGTGGAATTCGGCCCGGAGGTCACCTTGGAGGAAGATCTCTACCGTCGGGACAGCACTATGAACAGCATTGCCCTGCGCCTTAGGGACGGGGCAATAATTGACACCTATGACGGCAGGGAAGATATTGAGGCAGGCCGCATACGGGCAGTGTCTCACCACTTCCGGGATGACCCCGTACGGGCTTTGCGGGCGGCCCGCCAGGCAGCAGAGCTGGGCTTTGATATCACGGAGGAAACTTATGGCTATATGGCTGATTGCGGCAAGGAACTGGCAGGAGAACCGCAGGAGCGCCTGCTGGAGGAAATGAAAAAGGCTTTGGCGTCATCAAAACCGTCTGTTTTTTTCAGAGCTTTGCAGAGGGCGGGACTTCTCGAGACAGTTTTCCCGGAAATAGCCGCACTCATAGGCAAGACCCAGCCAGAGGCCTTTCATCCCGAAGGGGATGCCTTTGAACACACCATGTTGATAGTGGACAAGGTGGCAGGGGACACAAAAAGCCTTATTGCCAGATTTGCAGGCCTGGCCCATGATCTTGGCAAGGGCAGGACTCCTGCGGAAATGCTGCCACATCACTATGGACACGAACAGCGGGGGCTGGAGGTGCTGGAGGACTGGAACCGCCGTATGACTTTGCCCAGAGAGTGGCTGAAGGCCGCTTCCTTTGTCATCAGGGAGCACATGCGAGCCCCACGGATCAAGAAGCAGGGAAAGATGGCGAAACTCCTGCTGAGTCTTGCCAGGTCGGGGCTGACTGTGCCAGAGTTCCAGGCAGTCATCAGGGCTGATCACGGCGGCCTGCCTGTCTATCTTGAGGAGGCAGAGCAGCTTATCAAGGCCATGGGCATGGTTTCCGGCAAGGAGGCTCCCGAAGGAATAACTGGTCAGGATATTGGCAGCTGGCTTTTCAGCCAGCAGGTGCGGCTTTTCCAGAGGGCTTTGAAGGAGACTGTTCATTGAAAAATGTTGAAAAAGCTGGTCAGCCCGGTTCTTTTTCTGGAAATTTCAAGATAGATACGCTATTATATATGGTATTGTGTTACTGAGTTTTAAGAATGGAGAAAAGCAATGGACAAGGCTCGCGAGACGGCCATGAAGGTCTTGCAGGAAGTGCATGAGAAGGGGGCCTATGCCAATGTGGCACTGGCCCAGGCTTTGCGGCGGACTGAGCTTACAGACCAGGACCGCCGTTTTGTGACGGAACTGGTTTATGGGGCAGTAAAGGCAGGGGATACCCTTGACTGGATCCTGCGGCGGTATATCAATCGCCCTATCAGCAAGATTCCTCCGGTTATCAGGGAAATTCTGCGGTTGGGGCTCTACCAGATATTCTACCTAGACAAGGTGCCGCCTTCAGCGGCCTGCAACACTTCCGTTGATTTGGCCAAGAAGTACGGTCATAAAGGGGTGGCAGGTTTTGTCAATGCGGTGCTGCGCACGGCAGTGCGGGAGCCGGAAAAAGCCGCTTTCCCACAGGGCAAGGGCCATGCTACGGAAGAACTGGCCTTGAAGAGCCAGCATCCCCTCTGGCTGGTGAAGCATTGGGTAAAGGCTTTTGGCTTCGAGGAGGCTGAGAGGCTCTGCGATTTTGATAACGAAAGCGCAAAGCTCTGCCTGCGGGCCAATACCCTGAAGGGGGACCGTGAGGACCTGCTGAAGGAACTGGCTGCCTGCGGTGCGGAAGCTGAGGCCTCTGACTGGACACCGGAAGGCGTGACGGTGAAGTCTCATGGTGCACTTGATGCGCTGGCTCCCTTGCAGGAGGGCAGGGCACAGGTGCAGGACGAAAGCTCCATGCTGGTGGCCCATGTGGTGGCACCAAAACCCGGAGAGTTTATCCTGGACTGCTGCAGCGCTCCCGGGGGCAAGACCACGCATATGGCGGCCCTGATGGGGAACAAGGGCCGCATTGTGGCGGGAGACATCTATGAGCACAAGCTTGCCCGCATAGAGGAGAATGCTGAGCGCCTTGGCATCGGTATCATTGAAACTATGCTGCTTGATGCCCGCGAGGCAGGAGACAAGTTCCCTGGACAGGCTGACCGGGTACTGGTAGATGCTCCCTGTTCTGGCTTGGGTGTCCTGCGCCGCAAGCCCGATGCCCGCTGGCATAAGAAACAGGAGGAGCTGAAAGAGCTGCCTTCCCTGCAGCTGGAAATCCTCAAAAGTGCTGCTCAGGCAGTAAAGCCAGGTGGTGTGTTGGTCTATAGCACCTGCACCATTGAACGGGCCGAAAACCAGGCAGTGGTGGAGGCCTTCCTGTCTGAGAACAAGGAATTCAAACTGGAAAAGACTGGCAGTTTCCTGCCCTGCCCGGGCAGCCATAGTGAGGATGAAATGGTGCAGCTTTATCCTCAGCAGGACGGAACGGATGGCTTTTTCATTGCCCGCATGAAACGACTTTGAACGAAAGGGATATGATTTTGAAAGATATTTTTGGCATGAGACTGGAAGAGCTTCAGCAGGTTTTGGCCGACTTCAAGCTGCCGAAGTTCAGGGCAAAACAGGTGGCAGAGTGGCTCTATGTGCGGGGGGCTGCTTCCTTTGAAGATATGACAAACCTGCCCAAGGGGGCAAGGGCGGAGCTGGCAGCCAGCCTCATCATTGGCCGCCCCCGGCTGAAGACAAGGCTGGACTCCGCTGATGGCCGCACCAGCAAGTTCCTGCTGGAATTTGCCGATGGCACTGCGGTGGAGACGGTGCTCATGCGCCAGCCCTATGGCAACAGCATTTGCGTGTCCACTCAGGCCGGCTGCAATATGGGGTGCGCCTTTTGCGCGTCCACTCTCCACGGCATGGCCAGGAACCTGACGGTAGGGGAGATTGCAGGACAAGCTGTGTATATCAATGATATGCTCAAAAAAGAAGACGGGGGCAAGGTGGATACGGTGGTCATCATGGGTTCCGGGGAGCCTTTGATGAATTACGACAATGTGCTGGGCTTTATCCGCCTGCTGCATGAGGACTATGTGCTGGGGCTGGGCTATCGCAATTTTACTCTGTCCACCTCAGGTATTGTGCCTCAGATGTACCGCTTGGCAGAGGAGGGGCTGCCCATATCCCTGTCCCTTTCCCTGCATGCCCCCAATGAGGAGCTGCGCTCCCAAATCATGCCTATCAACCGCAAGTATTCCATGAAAGAAGCTGTGACGGCAGCGGCGAATTATGCTGAGGTCACCAAGCGCAGGGTCACTTATGAGTATATCCTCATCGACCAGCTCAACGATAATGAGAAAGAAGCGGAAGAACTGGCAGGGCTGCTCAAGGGACAGCTGGCCAGTGTGAATCTCATACCCATCAATCCTGTCAAGGAACGCAATCTCCTGCGTCCCAGCCAGGCCCGCATAGAAGCTTTTGAAAACTATCTCAAAGCGAAGCATGTCAACGTGACGGTGCGGAAGGAAATGGGCACGGATATCCAGGCCGCCTGTGGGCAGCTGCGGAACAAGCATTTGCAGGATAAATGATTGTTTGATATTCAGGCAGGAGAATATCCTTTTATGTCGAACTAGTCCTCCAGAGAATTCTGATATTTGTGTTTCACATCTAGGAGGGTTAGTATGGATTTAGATTATCACTATGGTGCCATGTATGTGCTCTCGCGCTGGGGAAAGTTTGGCAGTGCCAATGCCCAGATCATCGCTACCAGCTGCCAGCTGGTGGATGACAATTTTGACGAGAATCCCCTTTCTGATGCCAGCGAAGATGAAGAGCTGGCTCGCGGCATCACTGTCCGTTACTCCAGCCAGAATGTGGTGGGCAATGTGACTGGCAAAGGCAACAAGGAAATTTGGATGCCCTTCCACTTCCTGCCGGGGCTGGAGGGTGAAACCGATGAGGAGAAGCTGACCTGCAGGAAGAACAGCGTACTGGTTCAGAAGCTGGCTGACCGTATCCTGGAGACTACTTTGGATAACTCGGATTTTGGCTTCAGGATTGGCATTGGCCTTCATGCTTATGCTGATACCTGGGCTTATCAGGGCTTCTCCGGCCTCAAGGATTCCATCAACACTGGTCAGCGTCAGCTGCTGATGAAGGAAGGTGCCCGCATGGGCAAGGCTGTGGGTGATTTCGTAGAGGGCAATGAGACCCTGAAGAACATCGCCAGCACTGTGTCTGCACAGGCTTCCAATCTGAGCAAAGCCATCGGTGACTTCGTGCAGGGCAATGAAACCCTGGGGAACCTGGCCGACACTGTCAATGCCCAGAAGGATAAGCTGGGCAAGGCAGTAGGAGAGATGGTAGAGGGCAATGAGACTCTGAGCAAGGTGGCAGGTACCGTGGGCGAGGCTGCCGCGGGCTTTGATGCCAAGCGTCTTTGGTGGCGGAGCAAGGATGGCACCAAGAACTGGGAAGAGTTCCTGGAGGCTTCGGACAAGACATATCGCATAATCCAGTCTGTAAGCTGTGAACCGGTGACGGGCCTTACGGACAGGCAGAAGGAGCTTCTGCTTGACTGCTTTGAGAGCATCCAGTCTGAAGATGCTGAGGAGCGCTACAACGAATGGCTGAAGCGCATCCATGAGAACTTCTTTGAGATAGAGGATTTTGATGACAACGATGCCAGCGCTGAGTACAGGCCTGGCACCATTCTGGGTGATGAAAACTTCCGCGGCCAGTTCTACAAAGAACTCAATGATCATTTTGACTGGGTGAGGAAAGAGCTGATAGAAGCCGGCCTTGATGTGCTGGAGAGCGAGCCAGTATATTGATCATCATAAACAAGTGAATGCAATAGTCCCCGTTTGCCTGTGTGAACTGCTCCCCGTCAAGAGGACAATAAAAAAATATAAGAATTCTTTGGTCGGCAGATTCGTCTGCCGGCCTTTTTATGCGACTAAATACAAGG
>NZ_FNWN01000036.1:0-20685 GCF_900108415.1 Selenomonas sp. KH1T6 | reverse complement strand
AAAATGGAGCTGATGACCAGGATTGAACTGGTGACCTTATCCTTACCAAGGATACGCTCTGCCGACTGAGCTACATCAGCACTCCAACACTACCGCTTTCCTGCGACAGCTCCTATAGTATATCATTGAGGCAAGAGCATGTCAACACATTTTTCCAGCATCTGAAAAAATTTATCCAACATCTGGAAAAATGCAGTGTCTTAAAGCTCCCTCTTATCTATCTTGCCAAGCCCGCGGGGCTGTATTATAATGACCCCGACCAGGCAAAAAACTGTTCCTGCCCCCCACTTGTCTTATGTATAGTATATTCATCATTCTTCCCTGCTGACTCATAAGCAAAGAAAGGAGCACGTGATGGAAATATCTAAAAGCCAAGAACCAAAGATCTCTGCACTGGCCTGCCCCAAGTGCGGAGCACCTATGTACCCGGACATGAAGAAAGGCGGCTTCAGCTGCCTCTATTGCGACACCTTTCGTCCCTTTGCCATTACAGATGAGGATTTTGCCCCAGCGGTGAAATTTCGCCACCAGCCAGTGAAGATTGTGGACGGTCTGCTGAAGCTGGGACACGTAGCCATAGAGGTCAAGGAGGCACTGGCCCCACCGCCCCGGGAAGAACGCCTGAAAAGGCTCCTTCCCCTTGACCGGAAGCTGTTGGAAAGAGACGCAGAAGCTTTTAACGCCCTCCGGAATGAAAGCGTTTGCGAACTGAACTGCCCTTTCTGCGGGAATCATCTGACCTCCCTCTTGACAGAGAACCTCTTCACCTGCCCCTATTGCGGCCAGAAATTCGGCCAGCAGGAACAGATTGCCACCGGCAAATACGACGAACACCTGGTGGTGGGACGAAAGTACAATCTCTACAGCAAATGCCTGCCCTTCAAGCTTTCCAAGACTGCAGCGCAGATCAGTGCCAAAGAGATAGTAAAAGGCCTTATCCAGGACACCAGCCACGTAAATGACAAGCTGACAGCTGCCTATGTCCCGGTACAGCTGGCTGACCTTCGCTGGAAGATGCAAGTGTCCTCTGAACGGGGTGACTTTTGGTACTACCAGGAATGTCTGGACTGGGCCTGGCCGCGCTCCATCATCTACGACATCTTCCTCATGGACGAACTTTCCCCCTGGGACTACGGTGAGATCACCTCATTGAAGCCAGCCTATCTGGAGGGAAAGGTTCAGCTCCTGGCTTCGGAAAACCTTGGGGACTGGCAGGCCAGAATACCCGACTGGATACTGCAAAGAACTGCTCCCCAAAGACTCCGCAGGGCATTTGGCCTGGAAGAAATACAGCTCCGCTGGGTCTCCAGAGATATCAGGCAGCACAACTACGGCCTGGTGCTGCTCCCCATATATGCAATGGAAACCACCTTGGCAAACGGCGGTTTCCTAAGGCTTATGATGAACGGCCAGACAGGGAAAGCTGCTCTGCAAATTACCACCGCAAAAGAAGAATTCACCCGCATCATAGAGCCATCTGCGAAACCATCTTTGTCCCCGGAATCCACCATGCTCTCCCCGCCCATCCCCATTCGCTACGTAAAATCCCCCTTCCTGCACGAACGGCTGACCTTATCAGAAGCATTGATGCCACGCTAGAAAATCAAAGTCCCCCGGAAGCTCCCTTGTCTTCCCAATTACAAACCATCACCAAAAAATCATCACGCCAAAAAGGAGACCGCATGAGCAGTGCAGCCTCCTTTTGCTGTGCCTTGTATCAGCACAAATCTCTTTTACCTTGCCAGTATTTTGTCTGCAGCTTCGCTAAGCCAGTTTTCCTGCACATTCTCAATCTGCCCTGCATCGCACTGGGCGGCCAGTTCCGGCATGATGGGAATGCGTCCCAAAATGTCCAGGCCATACTGGGCAGCTATTTCTTCCAAATGGCTGTGGCCGAAGATCTCATGCTCCTTGCCGCAGTCCGGGCACTTGAAATAGCTCATGTTCTCCACCAGGCCCAGGATAGGAACCTCCATCATCTCTGCCATCTTCACAGCTTTGGCCACAATCATGGAAACAAGCTCCTGCGGGCTGGTGACGATGACAATGCCATCCACCTTGATGGACTGGAACACCGTCAGGGTCACATCGCCGGTGCCGGGCGGCATATCCAGGAAAAGGTAATCTGTGTCTTCCCAGATGATATCCGTCCAAAACTGCTTCACTACCCCGGAAAGGATAGGCCCGCGCCAGACCACGGGATCAGTCTGTTGCTCCAGCAGGAGGTTCATGCTCATGACATCTATGCCCCCTGCCGACTTCACGGGATAAGCCCCGGCCTGGGAGCCCAGCACCTCCCCTGTAACCCCGAACATCTTGGGGATGGAAGGCCCGGTGATATCCGCATCCAGTATCCCTGTATGCTTCCCCTTCCGGCGCATGGCCACTGCCAAAAGCCCCGTTACCAAGGACTTGCCCACGCCGCCCTTGCCGCTGACCACGGCAATGGCGTGCTTGATATTGCTCAGCTCATTCGGCTTCTCGTGCAGATCCTGCACCTTGCGGCTGTCCTCCCCACAGGTAGACCCGCAGGAAGAGCAATCGTGATTGCATGTTTCAGACATATTACTTCTCCTATTACTACACAATTATGAAAAATTCACCTGCTATGCATTATAAGGCAATTGTTCAAATTTTGCCATAGGCAAAATCTTCCCATTGGCCTTTTCCACAGAACATCACCCCCAGCATGGTGATATCATCGTACTGTTCAGCTCCGTCTGCAAATGCATCTATGTCGCCCCTGACTTCCGTCAAGATTTCTTTCACTGAAGCCTCGCCGCTCATGTTGTCCAAAACCTTCTGCAGACGTTCTTCCGTATAGAATTTTTTCTCTTTGTTCATAGCCTCTGTCACGCCATCCGTGTAGAGGAAAAGCATATCCCCTGGAGAAAGCTGCAAACGATGGGTCTCATAGCTCAAATTTTCTATCATGCCCAGCATCTTATCTTTTTTCTTATGCCGCACATAGCTGAATTTGCCTGCCTGTCTGGCCAGAGGCGCATTGTGCCCTCCGTTCACGTAGATAACTTCTCCTGTGTCCAGATCCAGCTGAGCCAGGAATACCGTGACGAACAACATTTCCCCATTGTCCTGGCAAAGCTCCTGATTGGCCAGGGTCATGACAGCGCCGAAATCATCAGGGGCAGTTGCCATAAGCATAAGATTCTTCAAGGTCGTTTTAGCCCTCATCATAAAGAGCGCCGCAGGCACCCCCTTGCCTGACACATCGGCAATGGTCACCACCAGATGCTTCTCATCCAGCATATAAAAATCATAAAAATCTCCGCCCACTGCCTTGGCAGCAGACATAGTGGCAAAAAGCTGGATGCTTTTCTTGTCCTCCAGGAAATCCCGGGGCAATGCCCCCATCTGGATATTCCTGGCAACGGAAAGTTCCGTAGCAATGCGCTCTTTTTCTGCCGTGACTTCCGTAAGGTTTTTCATATAAGTCTGAAGCTCGTCTGTCATGGCATTGAAGCAGATTGCCAGATGCTCCAGCTCATCCCCCGTGTGGACTTCAACCTTCTTGCCGAGATTGCCGCTGCTGATCTCCCGCACACCATCAGCCAATTCACTGATGGGTGCCACAAACCGCCTGGAAAGCTGCCTGCCGCTATAGACCACTGCAGCCAGCAAAGCTATGATGGCAACCACCATCAGGAGCATGGTGGACAGCATCTGCCCTTTCAGATAAGAAGTCTTTTCTTCCGTAATCTTGCTGATATCAGCCTTATTCTGCACAGCAGGGGCAATGACATCATCAGCAGCGAAGGCCGCCGCTAAGCTCCAGCCACTGCTCTCGATGGGAGCAAAGGCGATGTAATAGTCTTTGCCGTCCACCTTGGTTTGCCGCACACCGCAGTCCCCCGCCACCATTTCCCTGACAGTCAGGGCCAGGGTTGGATTGTCAGACTCCCTCAGGTCGTTCTTGATATTTACCTCAAGTTCCCTCCCGGTGCCTGCCTCACCGAGGTCTTCCTGCGAGGACAAGATGACATATCCTCGCTTGTCCGTCACGAAACAAAAACCTCCTTCATGCAGGTTTATTTCTTTCAGGACATTCTGCAGATCACTGAGGGAAATCTGCATGCAGGCCACTCCAAGCAGTTCGTTATTCCCATCGTAGTAAGGTACGGAACAAAACATCCCCAATCTCTTATTGAACATAAACCTTCTGACAGGGGTAAAAGCAAAGCCCTCCTGACTAGCAGCACTCTTGTACCAGTCACTGGCCAAAGCATCATATTGTGGTTGCGGAATATCTGACTTGTCCTCTGCCAGCACTCTTTTGGCATCTACGGACAGGGCGAAGTTCTCCCTGGAAGCAATGAACACCGACTGTGCCATGACATTGTTTTCCAACATTCCAGTCAGCCAGTCACCGATATTGGCCATCAAGGAAATATGCCCAGCCAAAGGCTCCAGAGAAACCTCAGGCCCATACTGAAGGTAAAGATCCAGGGCACGGTAGTTGTCAGGAGCAGGTGTATGCACTTCCACTGGCATGAACCTTTGCGGGTATCTTTCTATCTTCTCAGCTTGCCGGGCCACTACTTGCACATCACAGGCAATATCCATCAGGCTGCGATTGATAATGGAGGCA
Source organism: Selenomonas sp. KH1T6 (assembly GCF_900108415.1). Lineage (NCBI taxonomy): Bacteria > Bacillati > Bacillota > Negativicutes > Selenomonadales > Selenomonadaceae > Selenomonas > Selenomonas sp. KH1T6. The sequence goes on along the minus strand of NZ_FNWN01000036.1, from coordinate 16,079 downwards.
TTGTCCTGAGCTATATGCAGCAGCTCTTCCTGCCGTTGTTTTATCAGAAGGCTCGAGCTATTTTCATACGAATTTTCTCCCAGACTTTCCCCCATATTCTGTGACTCTCGAAGGGAAACATTCATGCCATAAAGGGCAATCCCCCCCAGGATAAGCACCGCCACCAAATTGCTCCCCAATACTATGCGTACCAGCTTATCCAGGATCTTTCCCTGCTTATCCCCCATAAACCACTGCAATAATTTATTAAAAAAATGTCCCATGCTCGCAACTCCTTCACAGTGGCCGCACCTTCAGCAGATGATTTTCGAGAGCCTGAACCAGAAGGTCGACTAACCTGCCAGAGGTCATTTTCATGAAACACATATATCCAATATATATGCTATCTATCCTATTTATATTTGTTATGTATTCTACATTATCGCCTGATTTCCTCCCCCAGATAGCCAAAGCCGATATTTCTCCAGAGCCTGTCGAGCATGAAAATATTTTTGGGAAACTCCCTCATCTGCACATGCTCCATATCCCTGGCAGTTGACATAAACGAACAAACAGTGCTACGATTCCATCGTCGATGTGGCAAGCAGTTTGCTGCATCATATATTCTGGTACTTATTTTTGAGGAGGTCCTCATGGAAAAGATCGAAACTGCCAGGCTTTGTCTCACTTTGGCAAGTAATGAGGAAATGGAACGCATTATAGCGGCAGAAACTGATGCCGAGCTGAAAAAAGCCTATGGCGATATGCTGCAGGCAACGGAAAACACGGAGCAGAAGGGCCGCGTTTTGTCCTGAGCAAAAGCCGTAGGATTGCACCGCCGATCCCCTCAACGTGGGCGGAGATGTAATTGCAGACGACACCAACGAGGAACTGGAACTGGAAAAGAAGCTGAAGGCCATGTCCTTGGAAGATTTGCTGGAGCGGTGAATACTTACACTCCCAAGCTTTCCGCCCAAGTCTTCAAAGCATCAACAGTGAGATGTGATAGCTGGATTCAAATACAGGATAAGAGGAGTTCATGGCAAGCTCCCAAAAGGAATCCAGCTCGACTTCTCTTAAAAATTGGTTGGATTGTGGGGCAACTCAAAACCGCCCCTGCGGCTATACTATGTTATAGCCGTTTTTCTCCAAGGCCATCAATGCCGTCTCAAAATTATCTTCCTTGACCAGAATATAATCAGTGTTGTAGGTAGATACCGCAAATATGCCTATCTTGTTTTCAGCCAGTATGGTTGATATTTTCGACAAAATGCCTATCAGAGAAAAATCAAGAGTACCCTGTATGCGAAAGGCTCGCCAGCCATCGTCACGCTCCAGCGTTTCAACCGGTGTATCTTCTGTTTTGCAGACAAGAGATATCTCCTCATCTGTCCTGCCAATAAAATAGAATTCTTGATGCAGGTCAATATCTGCTACCGATTTAAGCTTACAGACCGTGAACTGACCGTCTATTCTTTTCAATTCCATCCTTCTCATGCCATCAACCTCGCTCTATATCAAAGCTTATGCCCCAATGGCTCCATCTTCTCAAATGTGTAGATTTCCCTCATACCAATCTCATCTCGCAGGATAGCTCTGGCATCCTCCAGATGGTCAGCCAGATACTTCGTCGAATGAGCATCGGAGCCAATGGTGATGATTCTCCCTCCCAAGTCCTTGTATAGTCGCAGGATATCTCTGGCAGGCATGGTGTCATCAAGTCCATAATGCCAGGAGGAAGTATTGAGCTCAATACCCTTGCCGTCAGCTATGGCCAGCTTCAGGATTTCCGCCACCATGTCTCTGACAGCTTTGAAGGGATATTTCCCCTGCTTGTCATAGCGGCTGATGAGGTTCAGATGGGCCAGCACCGAGTAATGCCTGAAGTTTTTCATCACCTCGTACAATTCCTGATAGTAACGCTCGTTATACTCCTGCTGGCTACGGCCCTGCTGGAATTCCTGATTCCAGAATTCCTTGTTGTCCACCTGATGGATGGACAGCAATACAAAGTCCAGCTTGTCTGCATACTTCTCAAACAAAGCCTCATACTTGGGGATAGTGCCAACCTGCACACCAAATTCCAAGCCACAATGCAAAGCTATGTCCTTGGAAAAATCTGCCTTGACCTGGCTGAATTTCTCAAAGTACCTTGGATAATCCACATTGGCCATAGGCTCCAGTTCATCTGCCGGTGTGCCTATGCCATCGCCGCCGCGATACTCGATATTTCCCTCATCCCAGTCTTTCTTGATGCCATAGTCCACATGGTCTGTGAAACACATTTCCTCAAGCCCCAGGGAAACAGCCTTTTTCGCCTGCTCCTCCATAGGCTCACGAGAATCATCACTAAACTCCGTATGCACATGATTATCTGCCAACATGATAACATCCTCCCTCACAAAACTTTCTTGTATACATAAGCTGCAATAAGGGCCTGCAATGCCACCAAAAACGCCAGCAAGCCAAAGGCTGCATAGAGGCTGGTCTGGTGAGCCAGGAAGCCGATGGCCGCGGGTCCCATAAGTATTCCCAGATACCCAAGGGTGCTTACCGCAGGCACCGCCATGCTGATAGGCATATCTTTCTGCTTGCCCAGCAAGGAAAAGAACACCGGCACCACATTGGCACTGCCAATGCCGATGGCAAAGAAGCCTGCGTATAAGAGCAGCTGGCTGGGCGCAAAAATAACCAGCAAGAAGCCCAGAAATGCCAGCAGGCTTCCTCCCAGCCCCCTTTCCTTGACCTGTCCATTTCCTTATTCATGAATCCACGCCTATCTTTCTCGACATTTTCAGATAAAAGTTCGCCCCTCCATTGCAGCCCTGTCTGACTACTTGGAAGCAGTGGAACAAACCGCTATGAAGCATGAGGAGCGTACTGAAGATGACTAAAACAGCCTATTGCATGCTGCATGGCAAAGCTGTGGCAGCACAATCCTTGGCCAGGCAGATGAATTTATAAATGGCAGAATTTTTGTCGATGTTAGATTGCTGACGATAGTAGATGCCCATGGGAGCGTGGGGAGATTCTGTCCAAGGAAGGAAGGCAAGTTCCTTGTGAGGCAGGGCAAGATGCTGGGGGATAAGGGCAAAGCCTGCCCCAGCTAGGGCGAGGTTGTAAGCTTCACTGATGGTGGCACAAAGGATGTTGTCCAGTTCGTCATTGACGGGGACGATGTGATGCCCACGGGAGAAGACATGCTTTAAGAGATAGGGTGGAATGGCAATCACCTGACGGTGAGGCCACATATCTTCAGAGGAGACGCTTTTTCGGCGTCTCTTTTTGCATGCCAGGGCCAACGGATGATTTTTCCGCACGACACAGACAAAGGCATCATCATGGAGTTTTTGGAAGGCAATATCCTCAGCAGTGAATTTGGCATCCTTGATGCCCACTACAAAATCCAGCTGACTGGTGGTGAGCCGGTGCAGATTGGCATCGGTCTGGTCAAGGGTCAGCTCCGGCACGATGTTCTCATTATCTGCCAGCACCCCGGAGAGAATCTTGCTGATAAACCAGTTGGCATGAGAGTCAGCGTAGCCAATGCGGAGCACCGTGCGTTTGTGCTTATGGAAGGTGGAAATCCATTCCAGTGAATGGTAGTAGAGGCCGAGCATCTGCTGGGCATCGGGCAGGAACTGAAATCCCACCTGTGTCAGGGCTACGGAACGGGTGGTACGATTAAAAAGCTGGGCACCAAGCTCTGTTTCCAGGCTTTGAATCTGCCTGGAAACGGCAGGCTGGGACATGGAAAGCCGTTCAGCGGTTTTGGCGTAGTTCAACGTCTTGGCCAAGATAGTGAAGCACTCAAGTTGCTGGGTATTCATGCTATCACCTCATCACGAATCCACTCTGTCATCTGTAAGACTATGATAGCACAATTGATACGGTTTGTGCATAAATAATGCGATAATAGCATTTCACAAGTCGAATTATTCCTGTTAAGATGTGCCTGTAAGCAGAAATCCACCATCTATTTTGGAAAGGAAGATGTATCATGGCACTGAAGAATTTAGCAGCCTGGAATCAGAAAGCAGCAGGAGTTTTGACAAACTCCGCCTGTGGTTCAGCTTGTGGCTCCGGGGACAAAGTGGCTTCCGCAGCTTGCGGCTCGGCTTGCGGCTCTGGCGACAAGGTACTGCCCACCGCTTGCGGTTCCAGCTGCGGTGCTGGTGACAAGTAAGTTTGGAAGTGTCCGGGACGTTACCGAAAATTATTGGCAGATTGCGATAAGATTTTCCATAACTATGAGGCGGCTGGCTGCGAGACATATTTCAATCGCAAAGACCATCTGTGGACCCTTTACGACCATGAGATGGGCAGCTTTCAGATTCCGGAGGATGCTGAGCCGGATATGATTTATGGCGGCTGCAACTGCGGCAACAGCCATCTTACCATATTGCCCACGGGAGATGTCTATGCCTGCCGCCGGGTACAAAACAGCCAGATGGGCAATGTTTTTGAAAAGAGACTGGCAGACCTTTGGACAGATGAACTTGAGGCTTATCGGAACTATGACAAGTTCCAGAAATGCAGCAAGTGCGAACTGAAGGCCTGGTGCCGTGGCTGTCCGGCGGTGGCCAGCAGCACCAGCGGTGGAAATTTTTACGCCGCTGACCCCCAGTGCTGGAAGGAGATTTGAAACAAAATGGATTTACTGGCATTGATGAAAGAGCGTCGCTCCATTCGCAAGTATCAGAATAAGCAGGTCCCCAGGGAACTGGTGGACAAGATTGTGGAGGCGGGCCTTTACGCCCCCAATGCCGGCGGTGGCCAACGCAGCATGATTGTGACCATCCACAATGCAGACCTTACGGCAAAGCTCGGCAGGCTAAACTTTTGCACCTTTGATCGAGGCAAGCTGCTTGGAGGGCATGTATCAGATGAACAACCCTCCGTAATAGATGACCCCAATATCAGGAACGGCTTTTATGATGCCCCCACGGTCTGTGTCATTTTTGGGCAGAGAGGCTTCCCTTTCAATGTAGCCGATGCCTTTTGCATAGCGGAGAATATGGTATTGGAAGCCCATGCGTTGGGCGTTGATTCCTGCATCATTTCCAGGGCTGAGGAAACCTTTGCCCTGCCCGAAGGGAAGGCGTTCATGCAGGAATGGGGTGTGCCTGACACTATGGAAGCTAAGGCTTTTGTGATACTTGGCTATCATGAGGGATTATATCCCCAGAGCAAGCCCCGGAAGAAGTGCAGGAATATTGTTATCGAGCAAGTTTAAGGAGTGAGTAAGCATGAACTGGAAAAAAATCACCACGGTATTTGCCGCGATGATGCTGGGAACGGCACTGACCTTTGGTACGGTTACGGCAGCCGCGAAGTCATCTCCCACTATACGCTATTTTATGCAACAACCTGGCATACAGGGCAGTACCACTCCCTATGGCAACAATAAAAAAACCGGCCATTATGTGCAGGCCGGTGATGCAAAGATTTACTATGAAGTTTATGGGAAAGGCAAGCCCCTCTTTGTCTTCCATGGCGGTGGCGTAGGCAATCCCTACGAGATGGGCCAGCTGATTGACAAACTGCGGCAGGATTATCAGGTCATTGCCGTATCCACCCGTGGCCATGGCCGTTCGGAAATTGGCCATTCCCCGCTGACCTATGAGCAAAAGGCCGAGGATATGCTGGCGGTTATGAAGGAAATCACCAATGAGCCTGCGGTTCTCCTGGGGTTCAGCGATGGAGCCTATACAGCTTATAAGGTGGCTTCCATGTACCCGGAACGGGTGGACAGAGTCGTAGCCATCGGGGCAGGGACACTGAAACCGGGCTTTTTCAGTGGAGAAATGAAGGTAGCAGATTTGGCAAAGATTGATGCAGCCTTCATCGAACAGCAGAAGAAAATCATGCCTGAGCCGGAACGCTATCAGGAATTCTGCGACAACTACATGGCCTTCTGGAGCAAGATGGAAGTAGGCGAAGATTTCCTCAAGACCATCCAGTGCCCTGTATTGCTCATGGCCGGAGATGAGGATGACCACGCTCCCATGGTGACCATGGTGGAGGCCGAGCAGTATATCCCCAATGCCAGCCTCTGCATTGTTCCCAAAGCATGGCATTCAGCTTTCAATGACAATTTCCCCGTAACCTGGGCTGCCATGCAGGGCTTTTTGCAGGCTGACCGGTCAAAACTGACTGGCAGCAAGAAGGTGGCTTATAACGAGTACAAGATGTCCCCCACTTCTATAAGTGGGGGCGGTAACTTACTAACAGGCGGCGAGTTAATATCTCCCGCCTCGTTGAAAGGCCAAGAGGAAGTTTTGCCTTCGGCAAAACTGGAACAATGGCCTTATAATAACAGACGTTAATATGAAGGAGTGCTTTCCATGTCTAATGAACGTAAACTTATCACTAAATTTGAAACGATGATTAACACCGCCGATGAATCTTTAGCAGCAGAACTCATTGCTGAAGATGCTGTCTTTTATGCACCAACACAGCCGGAACCACTCAAAGGACCAAAAGGTTATCTTTTCATCGTCCATATGATGCAATCAGCCTTTTCCGACATCCAGTGGCATCTCAATGACTGTGTAATCGAGCCAAACAAGATTGCTGTTTGCTGGAATTGCACCGGGACCCATGATGGAGAATTTATGGGGCATCCTGCTACAGGAAAATCCTTTAAGGTACGATGCATGAATTTCTACGGATTAAAGGATGGAAAATTTATCTCCGATATAGGCAATCCGGACATTCTTGGAATCCTTATCCAGACAGGCATACTCCAATAAGCCCCACTGAGCGTGGCGTTACACTTACCCTTCATCCATAATTCCAAGCTTCTTTTTCCAGTAACGGGAATAGATGGCTCCCCTGCAGGCGGGTGATGTTGCTGTAAAAAGTGCCCTCTACATAGGCGGCAGCCTTCATCATACGGCGTTCATCTTCACTATAAGCCTCCAGGATAGTCTCCCGGTCGATGCCGGTGCAGTTGGTTCCCTTGGTATAGCAGGCGTGGATCTTGCAGTTGGCACAATCAGCTTTCATGGTAAAGCCCTCCTAAATATGTACTTGCAAAAAGGTGCCCGACAATTTGCCGAGCACCTTAAATCTGTATTGCTGATAATCAGTGGCAACCATGTCCATGACCATGACCGCCACAACCATGGCCATGACCATGACCGCCGCAGCTATGGCCTTCGCCGTGGCCGTGATGGTCGCAGTGAACAGCGGGGTCATAAGCCAGTTTGCCTGCCAGGAAAGCATTTACTGCTTCATCAGCACTGCCCTGAACACCGCCGTACAGGGTAATGCCTGCCTGGGCCAGAGCATTCTGGGCACCGCCGCCAATGCCGCCACAAATCAAGGTGCTGATGTCCTCTTCCTGCAAGAGAGTCGCCAAGGCACCATGGCCAACACCATTGCTGGAGAGAATATGGGATTCCTTGATCTCATTGTCCTCAATGGTGTAAACCTTGAACTCTTCCGTATGGCCGAAATGCTGGAAAATCTGGCCGTTGTCATAGGTAACTGCAAGTTTCATAGGGCTGTTGCTTCCTTTCTGCATTGATAATCGTACAGGATGGGGGCTGTGCTGACAAGCAGGGCAAAGTTCAAAATTCCCGCCACTGATGACCAAAGGACGGCCTTCCACCAGACAGCCTGCCATGCGTTTGCGAGCTGCCAGATACAGAGCCTGCACCGTGGTGCGGGCCACCCCCATCTGCCTGGCACATTCTTCCTGGGTCATGCCTATGTAATCCAAGAGACGGATGCACTCATATTCCTCCAAAGAAATAGTGACCTCCGGAGCATCTTCGCCCTCCTGCGGCATAAAACGCGTGCAGGGAGGCAGGGCACTTACCCGGCGTTTTTTCATTGGCCTGCTCATCATCAACCTCCATTTTTGACATATGCCTTAATCATATTTTACCATATTTTTGTCATATGTCAATTTTCATCCACACTTGCCGCAGTGGCTGCATCCATTGCATATCAAGCGACTGCCACAGGCATGACAATGAGGGCCATCATAGACTGACCTATAGCACTCATCTGGTGTTACAGGCAGCCCAATGGCATACCGCAAGTCAAAATGCATCGGCTTGCCCCTGAAATTCAAGCATGCCTTAAAAGCTTGTTCCACCTGCTTCTTCTCACTCAGCCGCTTCCTTAGCCGCGATGGACGCCAGTAAATCAGCCAGGTTGACTTTCTTGAAATCAGCCAGCATGTGCTGTCTGACATCTTCAAGCCTGTCACCCAGCACTCCGTGGATATTCCTGCCCACAGGACACTTCGGATTGGGGTTCTCCTGAAAATGAAACAAATCTTCATCCTCTTCCACGGCCTGGAAGATATCCCATAAGGTGATGTCTTTCGGGCTTTTGGTGAGTTTTGCTCCGCCGACACCTGCCGCCACTTCCACCAGACCAGCGGCTTTGAGCTGGCCCAATGTTTTCCGAATAATGACCGGGTTCACATTGACACTGCTGGCCAAAAAGGTGGAAGTGGTCTTGTATTCATCCTTGAACCGCTCGATACAAAGCAAGATATGCGTTGCTACTGGCAGACGAAAAGAAAACTGCATGAAAAATCCTCCTGAATATTCGTTGTATCCATTGACATTACATCGGTCTTTATATATAATCGTTGTAACACATTATATTACACCACTTCCAAAAGGTCAACGAAAATCAAGGAGATGAGCGTATGTCTGCTGCCATCAAAAAACTGAAAACAGCCATAGAAAATGCAAAAGCAGTTCTCGTAGGTGCCGGGTCCGGCTTCAGCACTGCTGCCGGTTACACTTACAGCGGCGAGCGATTCCAAAGGCATTTTGCCGACTTCATAGAGAAATACCATTTGCGGGATATGTACTCGGCGGGGTTCTATCCCTTCCCTACCCCAGAAGAAAAATGGGCCTACTGGAGCCGTCATATCTACTGCAACCGCTATGACCAGCCAGAAAGCCACGTGCATAAAACCCTGCTGCAATTGTTGCAGGACAAGGACTACTTTGTCCTGACCACCAACGTAGACCACCTTTTCCAGAACAACGGCTTTGACAAGCAGCGTCTGTTCTACACCCAGGGAGACTACGGCCTTTGGCAGTGCAAGACTCCCTGCCATCAGCAAACATATGACAATGAGGAAGCTGTCCGCCGCATGATAAAGGAACAGCAGGATATGAAAATTCCTACAGCGCTTGTGCCCCATTGCCCCATCTGTGGTGAAGAAATGGAGATGAACCTGCGGGCTGATGCGTCCTTTGTGGAAGATGATGGCTGGCACGCTGCCGCCGCACGTTACCATGATTTCCTGAGCAAACATCAGACAGGCTCCATCCTTTATCTGGAGCTGGGCGTGGGCATGAACACTCCCGGCATCATTAAATTCCCATTTTGGAAAATGACTGTGGCCAATCCCCAGGCAACATATGCCTGCCTCAATAAAGGGGAGGCTGGCTCTCCCAGCGAAATCAGTGGACAAAGCATTCTTATTGACGATGATATTGCCTCTGTCCTGCATGAACTCATACGCTGAAGAAGGGAAACACCATGAATACTTTAGAAAGAATCCAATACCTAAATAGGATACTGTTGGAGGAAATGCCCCAGTATAAGGCAGATGCCGCTACTTTTCCTGACGAAACCCACGCCCAAAGACGGCTGCTGCGTTCCCTAATGAACCTGCGGCCCCCCGGATCCATATCCACTGACTTCCTGCGGGAGCAGGACATCTTGCTGCAGGAGGAATCATCCGCCAAAGGTGTGGTTAAGCTTGATGAACTCCCCACCATAGCAGATGAAACCTCCAAAGATATCACACCCCAGGATGCACCAGCACGTAACCTTGTTCTCTGGCAGGGCGACATTACCCGTCTGGCCGCAGACGGTATCGTCAATGCGGCTAACAGTGCCATGCTCGGTTGCTTTGCCCCCTGCCATGGCTGCATTGATAATGCCATCCACTCAGCAGCGGGCTTGCAGCTGCGAGAAGCCTGTGCCCAGCTGATGAAGCAACAGGGACATCCTGAGCCCACAGGACAGGCAAAAATAACCCCCGCCTATAATCTGCCCAGCAAATTTATCCTTCATACCGTAGGCCCCATCATCCCATCTGACCGCCAGCCGAACGAAGCAGAAGCCGAACTTTTGGCCTCCTGCTACCAATCCTGCCTGGAACTGGCTGCCCAGCACCATCTCAAAAGCATTGCCTTCTGCTGCATCTCCACGGGTGAATTCCACTATCCCCGCAAAGAAGCGGCACAAATCGCCCTGAATACGGTCAGCAAATGGCTTGCCTCTTCCGTCAGTGAGATGAAGGTCATCTTCAATGTCTTCAAGGATGAGGACCTGGAGGTTTATAGGAAACTCTTAAAATTTTAGAAAAAACTCATTGTAACTATTGACATTACATCTAGGTAATGTTATCATCTTATTGTAATCAAGGTTATTACAACATTGTGTTTAGCTTATTTAGGAGGAAAACAAAATGGCAAACTTCAACAAGATCAGCGTAGCAAAAGATGCAAGAACGGAGCTGCATGATAAACTTGGGCTGACGGGAGCTGAAATCAGTGTCAACAACCTCCCGGCCGGAGCAGGCGTCCCCTTTGTACATTACCACAAGAAAAATGAGGAAATCTACTTCGTTACCTCAGGCAAGGGACAGGCCGTCATTGACGGTGAGACTGTGGATCTGGCTACTGGTGACTGGCTGCGTGTGGCACCTAAGGCCAAACGCCAGTTCTCCGCCGCTGCTGACGAAGGTATCAGCTTCATCTGCATCCAGGTACGGGAAAATTCCCTGGAGGAATATACCGCAGATGATGCTATTGTAGAGCAGTAAGTACCTATTGCCCTAAGGCAGCAAATATGATATAGTATGCCCAATAGCATATACGGCTGTGTAGGAGCCGTGCCGCTTCGGCGGCAGAAAATCGACGTAGAGAGCCATAGTGGCTTTCTGCCCTTTTTAGGGAGCGTCGATTTTTTTATTGCTTTAAATCATGTCGAGGTGATTCATTATGAAAAAATGGCAGAAGGCATTGACCGTGGCCTTGGCCGGAGCGGGGTGTTTTATGGCATATGCACCTTTGGACGTTCAAGCAGCTGCTAAAACGGTTATCCAGCAGGCAGATAAACAAGGGCTGCAAAGGGTCACGGCCATTACCAGTGTGTATGGCGATGGTGAAAAAGTAGCGGCAGCCATTCTGGAATATCCACAGGATATCGAGCCGAATGCAGTCAACGTTGCTGATTTTTCAGCAACTGGCAAAGAAATTACCAAAGCTTATGTGAACAATCAGCCGCAGACTTCCAATACCAGCCGGTTGGGCCGCTATATTATCTTAGAATTTGCTCACCAAAACAGTGCCAGCGACCAGCCCTTAGGACAGCCAGGGCAGGGAGTGAAAAAAACTGGGCAAAATAATAGCGGCAAAAACGGCAATGATGCTCCACGCCGTTCCAACAGGAAACTGCCTGACCTGACGCTTGAGGTGAAGCAGGTCAATTCCATAAGAGCCTTTGATGGCACAGAATATCCCAGCTGTGAATTTATAGCCAGCACCTCTACCCAGGAACCGGATATTGCAAAATTCAAGCAGTATAGCTATACAGATAGTACAGTTGGAGCCACCATCCCTTACAACCTGTATCTGCCCGCCAATTACGATGCTCATAAGAAATATCCCCTGCTTTTCTTTGTAGCCGATGCCAGTGCCAATATCAATGAGATTGCCACGCCTTTATTCCAGGGCAACGGCGCTACCATCTGGGCAAGCGACTCGGAACAGGCAAAACACGAATGTATAGTGCTGGCCCCCCAATACACCGCTGATTTGGTAGAACAGCTGGGGATGCTGACCACGGATGAAAACGTCTGGACACCGGGGCTGACGCTGGTGTCTGACTTATTGTTTGATGTGATTGACCGCTACAGCGTGGATAAAGACCGCATCTACGGCACAGGCCAGTCCCAAGGTGGCATGACCAATATTGCCATCAGCGACAAATATCCTGATTTGTTCTCTGCCCAATGGCTGGTGGCCTGTCAGTGGAATGTGGAAGAAATGGCAGCCCTCAAGGATAAAAAACTCTGGATAACGGTATGCGAAGGTGATACCAAAGCATTTCCCGGCATGAATTCCGCTGTATCTCTTTGGGAATCCCTGGGAAGCAAAGTGGCACGAAACAAAGAGTTCTGGAATAGCCATGCCCCTATGGCAGAAATAAATGCCAAAGCCAGAGAACTGGCTGGGGATGGTTCTCCCATCAACTACACGGTCTTTGCAGGTGGCAACCACATGTATACCTGGTCTTTCGCCTACGACATCGAGGCTATACGGGACTGGCTGTTTGCACAGCGAAAAGATACCCCCGTCAATAATCAGCACAGTATGCTCGCCAGGTCTTTGCAGGATGCTGGGGTTGCCGCCTATAAGGCGGGCGACTACTCCAAAGCATTGCAGAACTTTTACGCTGCCGATGCCAAGGGACATATGAAAGCTCCCCGCTACATCGGTCTATGCTACGAAAACGGCTATGGCGTAAAGCCTGATGCCAAAGAAGCCGCTAAATGGTATGAAAAGGCATTCTCCCGTGGAAACATAACGGGCACATATTATCTGGGCAGATTATACGAACTGGGCAAAGGTGTTGCTCAGGACTACGGCAAAGCCGTAGAATTGTACCGCCAATCCGCTCAACGTGGCGACATTATTGCCGCCCCGGCTATAGCAGCCCTGGGACGTATGTATGAAAACGGCTGGGGCGTGGCCAAGGATATGAATATAGCACAGATGTGGTACGACAAAGCCAAAGCTACAGGCTATACCAAATAAACTACATAGCAGGATTGCCAGCATTGGCGAAGAAGATTATACCCGTATGGTAATCGACAATTATGAGGGAGGAATCTGCATGAGCGTGGAATTTACTGGCAAGAAAGCCTGCATCGCCCCGGAGGGGGTATTCATCATTGGCACCTATGATGAGAACGGCGTTCCCAATGCCATGAATGCTGCTTGGGGAGCACAGTCTGATTATGATGAAATCACCCTGTTCCTGGCCAAGCACAAAACCACGGAGAACATCAAGCATACCAAGGCCTTCACCGTGGCCTTTGCCACCAAGAACACGGTGGAAATTGCTGATTACTTCGGCGTGGAGACTGGCAGCAAGGTCAACAAGATTGAGAAAGCTGGCTGCCATGTCCACAAGAGCGCCCATGTCAACGCCCCTATCATCGAAGAGTTCCCGGTGACGATTGAATGCGAATGTGTGAGCTACAGTGACGAGACCGGCATCCTGGTGGGCAAAATCATCGCCCAGCAAGCAGATGAAGCGGTTCTGACAGACGGCGTAGTGGACTATGACAAGCTGCAGCCCATCATTTTCGATATTGCCACCAAAACCTATCGACTGGTGGGTCCGGTATTGGGCAAGGCATTCCATGACGGTCTGAAACTCAAAGGATAAATCCTGGTAACGCAAATAACTCTAATCACTTATACACAGTGGTTAGAGTTATTTGCATTGTTCACTTATAAGGCCATTGTTCCAGCTTTGTCGATAGACAAAGCTTCCTCTTGGCCTTTCAACGAGGCGGGAGATATTAACTCGCCGCCTGTTAGTAGTTTGCCGCCCCCACTTATGGAAGTGGGGGACATCTTCTACTCGTTATATCACTTTATTGGTATTCGCCCAAAGCTACAACACGTACAACTAGCTCGAGATTTAGCTATAGTACCAAAATCTCCAGAGCATTGCATCTCGCTATAGAGATAAATTCTCCTGTCAGTATTCAATATATCTATTGAGAAAATTGATTGCTTGCGGTATGCTGAAGAAAAGTGAGGTGCTTCGATGAATTTGATACAACGTGTCTGTGGCCACACCTGGATGATCCTGCGGCATAAATACTGGGTATTTCGCTTTTGCTGTATTGCGGGGATTCCTTGGCAGGGATTTATGCACGACTGGTCTAAGTTCTCGCCGACAGAGTTTGTAGAAAGCGTGAAATACTACAACGGCAAAATTTCACCCATAAAAATATGCAAAAAGGAAAACAATGGCCTATCCATGGCCTGGATTCATCATCATGGACGAAATCTTCATCACTACGAGGCTTGGTGGGATAATTTCGACCACGGAGCATATCCGCAGGATATGCCGTACAAATACGCCGTAGAGCTGATCTGTGACTGTCTTGGGGCAGCTAAAGCCTATGGTCGTGATAAATTCACCTTCCGGGCAGAATACGAATGGTGGCAGCGAAAACGTGCAACCGGCATTGGCATGAGCCCTAATATGCAGGTTTTTGTGGAAACGATACTCAGCAGGCTGGCAGAGACAGAAGATTTGACTTTGCTACGGCCAAAATCCACATGGAAAATTTATGAGGCGACTGTGAAAGACGCCAAGCACGAACATCCGGATTTTTGGGACCCGGAGGTTTAACAAAAGCAAGAAAGCACAGCAGGAGACTTGGCAGCAAGAATACAATACCCACCAAAAAACCCTTGACTTCGGAATCATTCAGTTGAAGCTCTCAACCTCTGCTGACGTAGGAATCGAAGTCTGCGCCCCCTGCCTGGTTACAGCAATGGCCGCTGCTCTGGCGCCAAAATCCATGGCTTCGACAAAATTGTGGCCGGTAAAGCGTCTCACAAAGGCAGCCAGGAAACAGTCACCCGCAGCGGTTGTATCGATAGTTTCTACCTTGTAGGCAGCAATTTTTTCCACTTTATCTACTGTCACCCACAAAGTGCCCTCGCCCCCCAGGGTCACCAGCACATTTTTCACCCCCTTGGCCAGCAGGGATTTAGCGGCTGTCACTATTTCTTCCTCTGTGCCGGTCGGCAGCCCCGTGAGCACCGCCAGTTCTGTCTCATTAGGCTTGGTTATGTCAACCATTGACCATAGCTCATCAGGCAGGTCAGGCCTTGCCGGAGCCGGATCCAATACCACAACCTTGCCATGCTTTTTAGCCAGCTTGGCCGCAGCCACCACGGAGGGAACAGGTATTTCCAGCTGCATGACCACAGCATCAGCCTGGGCAATCAGCTCCTCTTGTTCCCGCACCAGCGCTTCATCCACAGCAGCATTGGCTCCGGCAATCACGCTGATGCTATTCTGGCCGCTGCTTTCGATTTCTATGAAAGCCTTGCCGGTTTCTGCACCGGGGATTCTTCGGACCCCCGCCGTATTCACGGAGACACTTTCCAGATTCTCCAAGAGCTGCTTACCAAAGGCATCGCTTCCCACAGCTCCAATCATAGCAGTCTTTGCCCCCAGCTTCCCCAAGGCATACGCCTGATTTGCGCCTTTGCCCCCCGGCACCAGTTTCATGCTCCGCGCCATGACAGTCTCCCCGGCCTGCGGCCGTCTGTCCATGTAAACCGCAAAATCCATATTCAAACTGCCAACCACCAATACTCTATCCACACCTATCAGCCTCCATCCTCTTTAATCAGAAAGGTGTATGCGAATCTCTGTGATGATGCCATTTATCACGATAAAGTGCATGGACAGACATTCGTTGGCATTATAGGTATATACTGTCCGATTCAATCTTTCGTCATATTTCTGATTCTGTGCCTCAGACAGCTTGGGCGCCGTATGTTTCTCAATATACACCTCATCTGCCATGCCATAAGCCTGAGTCAGTACATTTTCTGACATTCCCACAGCAACTCCGGCAGGCGTAGCGTTGTTCCCTACTTTCATGTTCTTCGTAATTCTTATGTCAGCCAGAACAGGCTTCTTCTCACCGCTGAAATCCACGAAGGTAAATATCATGCCATCATAATAGTGCCTGATCCCACCTTCATCGGAGATATTTTTTGGACTCCCATATTGGGCTTGAACCGCTTGCGGACTATCCCCCGTATGTATGCTCCCTATCCCCACCTGCTCTGCATAGACGGAACAGCTAATGGGCAGGCCGCCTAGATTCGTCGTAAATACAGGCTCCCTGTAGGCACTGACTTCATTCATGCTTCCAAAAGAAAGCCCCAGCATCACACTAGCAACAAGTCCGACTATTTTCTTTGACCACTTAGCCATCAGACATCCCCCTTTTCTATTCTTAAATTTTCAATCCACGCCCCCTACACAGGGGGCGACCG
>NZ_FNWN01000017.1:0-63687 GCF_900108415.1 Selenomonas sp. KH1T6 | reverse complement strand
AAGCTGGTGCGGAGATTCTTGCGGCTGTGGCCGTTACGGCTGTTGTCCGTATCCTTGTTCTTGTAGTCATACTTACCATAGCCCAGGGAGTCATCCAGCTCTGCTTCAAGGCCATTCTCCATGAACTCTGCTATAGTTTCCTTAAATAAGTTCTGAATGTCCTCCATGCTGGTGACGTTGCTTTCTTGCAGCAGTGCCCGAATCTTCTCCCGGCGGGCTTGCTCTTCTGGGGTGCGTGATTTTCTGCTCATAAAAATACCTCCCAAGTGATGTTCCCATTTTACATCACTTGGGAGGTTTACACAAAATCCGGGGTAGACTCCTGGCCACAGCCAGCGAGGCCGTTTCCGTATTCTCCCCTACCAGCCGCTTCACATCGGCTCCTTTTATCATGCTGGGGGAAAGTTCCTCGATGGTCTTATAGATGTCTTCGAGGTCGTAGCCCTTCGCTATCATGACATCGGCTATCCCCTTGTCTGTGCTCATGGCATTGTCCGGGGAATAGGCGTTGTCGTTTCTGGTCAGTGCTTCGGCTGCCCGGAAGAGGAATGTCCTTTCGATGTCGCTCTTGCCTTCCAGCTTGGTGAAGTCCATATGGCCATCTTTGTCCACCAGCTTAAGGATACGGCTCCGGCGTACATCCCCCTCGATTTCCTTGGAATCGGTGAGGCCTTTTTCCTTGGCGGCCAGTATCATGTCGATTTCCTCTGACCTTGCCTTGAGCCGCTGGAATTCATCCTCCCTGGGATAGGGAGCCTCCAAAGACTTCTTGGCCACCTCAAGATTGTGCTTCAAGGTTTCCAGATTTTCCTTTTCTTCCGTGATTTTCTCGTCCACCTTCTTGCCAATCTCCTTGATAGCCGTCAAGATACGCTTCTTGCTGCCGTAGATGTCGATGCGGAAGTCAGTGGCGTTCACAGCCTGAATATAGGGGCAGTTATTCATCCAATCAAAGGCCATACCGAGCTTGAAGCCCTTGTACTCGCCGGTGAAATTCTTGGTAGCCTTGGGGTCAAGGGCTTTTTCCAAGGCCTCCAAAGCCTCTTTCTCCTCCAGATATTTCACGCCATTGATGGTCATGGCAAAGGCTTCCTGTGCCTCCCCATCCAGCCCCGTAGTCTTGTGGGTGTTGTTCTGCCACGTTTCCTTGTTCTTCAACTGTGCATCCAAGTGGCTCTCGCTCTGGGCAATGCGGTTCGGCAAGTCTACCTTCACCTGCTTTGATGTAATCTCACGGTTTTTCAGATAGGTGGATTTATCCATTTTCAGGCGATTATAGGCATTGTCAACGTCCATCTTTTCCTTAATCATGGGGTCACCGGCAGCCAGTGCCTTGATTTCCGCAGCACTCAGAACTACCTCATCACAGTCCTCGGCCTCCCGTGTGGGAATCTTGGAGGACATTATCTGCGAGATAAACCTCTGCTTATTCTCTATGAGCTGCCACATGTAGGCATCAAAGGTGCCTTTGGTAACATACCTGAATACCTTCACATCCTTGTTCTCATTGCCCCGGCGGACAATACGCCCCAGCCGCTGCTCAAGGTCAGCTGGCCGCCATGGTACATCGAGGTCATGTGTGGCAACGAGCTTGTCCTGCACGTTGGTGCCCACGCCGAGGTTGTCCGTGCCTCCTAAGAGCACACGCACCTTCCCTGCTCTGACCTTGGCAAAGAGTTGTTCCTTGGCTTCATCGTCCTTGGCTTCCTGGACAAAGGCGATTTCTTCCCTTGGCACACCTGCCTCCACCAGCTTGTTGCGTATATCGTCATAGACATTGAACTTATGCGGCTCCTTCTTGTTGGGCACCGACTTGTCGCAGAAGATAAGCTGGGTAGATTTCTTGTCCTCCGTGGCCTTATAGATGTCGAGGACATTCTTGATGCACCTGTTGACCTTGCTGTCTGGGTTGTCCGGCAGGGTGGGGTCAATAATGCGTTCATCCAGTGCCAGCATACGGCCTTCGTTGGTGATTTTCAACATGTTGTCTTCACTGGGGTCAACGCCGCCATTTCTGATGCATTCAGCCCGGACAGCTAATTCATTCACAAGGTCTGACTGGGTTTCCGTAGGCTCTATCTGCTCTACTGTCATTTCGCAGTTTGGCACATCGAGGTCAAGCATATCCGCGGTCTTGATGTCGGCGGCCATTTTGACTATGGCCATCAACTCCGGCAGGTTGAAGAACCGAGAGAAGCGGGTCTTCTCCATGAAGCCCTTGCCCTCCGGCTTCAATTCAAAGCCGGTAACTGCCTCCCCGAAAGTGGCTGCCCAATCGTCAAAGCTGCGGATGCCCGCCTCCTTCAACACTTGAGGCTGGAGATATTTCTGCATGATGTAGAGTTCCGTCATGGAATTTGACACTGGGGTGCCGGTGGCAAAGACGAGGCCTTTGTAATTTGTCTTCTCGTTGATGTACTGGCACTTGTCCATCAGGTCATTGGCCCGGACGGAATCAGAGGTGCCAATACCGGCCACGTTGTTCATCTTGGTAGCCACATAGAGATTCTTGAAATTGTGAGCTTCATCCACATAGAGCCTGTCAATGCCCAGCTCTTCGAAGTAGATGGGCATGTCATCCTTGTTCTTCTCCACTTCATCCTGTGCCTTTTCCAGCCGTTCCCTGGCTTTTTTCAGCATCAACTCCACCTGCTTGATGGAATACTTGGAATCATCACTGCCCCGGAGTTCATCCAGCATATCCTCATACTCCCCGATACGCTGCTCCTGCAGGGCAATCCGGCGTTCCGGGGTAATGGGAATACGCTCAAACTGGGTATAGCCCATGATAACCGCATCCCAGTTCTGGGTAGCTACCTTGGCCACAAAGGCCTTGCGATTTTTCTTCTCGAAGTCGCTGGGCTGTGCAACAAGGATTTTGGCCTTGGGGTAGAGCTTCATAAAGGCTGCCCCGGTCTGCTCAGTAAGGTGCTTGGGCACCACCATCAAAGCTTTCTGGGAAAGTCCAAGCCGTTTGGCTTCCATGGCAGAAGCTATCATTTCATAAGTCTTGCCCGCTCCTACCGCATGGGCAAAGAGGGTATTGCCTCCGTAAAGCGTATGGGCAATAGCTGCCTTCTGATGGTCTTTCAGTTCGATGGCCGGGTTCATGCCGGGGAAGCGGAGGTATTCGCCGCTATATTCCCGGGGCACGATGGCATTGAACTTCTCATTGTAGAGGGCTGTCACTCTGGCAGCTCTCTGCTCGTCCTTCATAATCCACTCGGAAAAAGCCCGCTTCAAGTCTTCCTGCTTCATCTGGGCTGCAGAGGTAGCCTCCGGGTCGATTACCCGTTTGCCATCGGCTGTGTTCTTGTAGACATGGGGCTGCTTGAGGTTCAAGGCCAGCTCTGCAAGGTTCAGGGCATTCACATCACTGGTGCCGTAAATCTGGTCAATCTTGGTGTTGAAGAAACCGCCTTTATTGTCGATATGCCACTTGCCAGAGGCCTGTGAATACTCGATTTTCAGCTTTCTGGCTTCGCTATAGGACAGGTCAAGCTCCTCTGCCAGAAAGTCCTTCACATACTGGATGGGGAGCCATGTGGCTCCAAGGGTCACCCGGATGTCCTCAGAGGGGATATCAGCGGGCTTCACTTCCTCCAAAGCCTCGATATTGGCATCCATGTCCCGGAGCTTGTCATCATAGATACTCAGCTGCTCATATTGGCGGCTGCTGATGAGGTCTTCCACCTGTTTGTCGTAGGCCTTCTTGTATGCTGGCCACCCCGTAATAACATCCCTCTTGCAGTCTTCCTTCCCCTGCTTATCCAGATGGACGTAATCGGCAGCAGTAAGCTTCTCATGCAGGTATTTGTAGTAGGGCACGAAATCCGGCTGGAAAAAGGAATCCACACTGACCTGCGGAGGCATGAACTCCAGCATATCCTTGATAGCTGCTCCGCCTTCATCATGGCTGGAAATGCTCTTGATGCCATGCCTGAAAGCCTCCAGCACAAAGACCGGGTCATCCCTGTATTCCGAAGGGCAGTTGTAACCAATTTGCCGCATGGCTCCTGCCATGTGCAGCATGAATTCCCGGTCAGCCTTATGGTTCTCGTAGTATTCACGCTCATCACTTTTCAGCTCATACAAGCCGTAAATGGAACTCTTATACAAACTCCCTGCCCGGATGCGACCATTGCCGGAACGTACATACTGCTGGGCATCCTTCATGATGGCAAGGATTTTCTTCTCAAAATCATTCTCCGGGGCGTAATCCGGCTGCCAGTCAGGCATCATGATACCCGCTACAGCAAGTTCCTTGTCCAGCAGCAACTTCTTCCGCTCTTCCTGCAAATGACGGATTTTAGCCCGGACATTGCCGGAAAGATATTCATCGGCAATTTTGTAATCGCCGTCCTTGTAATCTTGGAAGATGAGCTTCTTGTCCGTCAGCTCCTTGAGGATATCCGTCACATTATCCTCCGGCATCAAGCTGGCCATGTAGCTGACATCCACCCTGCCCTTTTCCTGCATGGAGAAAGCCAAGGCATCCATGGCAGTCTCGGCCTTCTCCGGGGCGAAGGTGGGCATGACAGTGCGGGCTGTGAAAATATCTGCTTTGCCAAGAAACACGCCGGTTTCTTCATCCACGTTTTCCAGAACTTCCATCAGGGGGCAGGTAGGGTCCTGCCTGAAGGTAGATAGCAATTCTGTGTCCCTGTAGATATGACCGTAGTTCTTCACATGCTGGTCGTAGACCTTATTCAATGTGTCCTGCAAAGCAGACAGTTCTTCATTGGAGCAAGCATTGGTCTGGGCATCAAAGACATCCCGAACGGCATCCCGGATATGGATAAGGGAAAGCACCCTCTTTTCCAGTTCCGGGGCTTTAGCCAGGACAGCGTTTATCTTCTTACGCCGTCCAGCGGTCAAATCTTCTTCTCCCCTAACTTCCCCTGAGGCTTTCTTATCTTCCTGCTGGCTCACTATGGCATCCCTTACCAGCTGCTGATGAAGATAGAGCTGGAAATCATGGGTTACACCATAAACATCATGGTAGACCACCTTGCCATTCTCATAGGCATAGCCGTAACCGTTGCTGGCCTGTATGTTTTCCTGCACTGGCGGTTCCAAGGGTTCCTGGGCTTTTTCATAGCTGCCCTCAAAGTTTGCGATGGTCTCGGCGATTTTCTTGCCCAAATCCATCCCCGCTTCCGGCTCACAGGTAACCACATTACCATGAGGTCCAGAGGTCAAAGCCAGCTTCCCCAGTACATTTTCCGGGTGCTTGTCAAAATATCTGTTGATGGCCTTGTATTCAAGCTCCTTTGGTGAAGCAGTTTCCACCCAGCTATTGAAGTTATCGTCTCCACCCTGAGTAAAGCCCTGCTTGTCCTTGGTAATAGTCAAGGGCACTTCCCGCTTCTTCAAGATAAGAATATCCGAAGTGACACTGGTACCAGAAGCGTTGAAAGCCGTGTTAGGCAGACGGATAGCTCCTACCAGTTCGGCCTTGGCAGCAATATCCTCCCTTACCTTGGCCGACCTCTTGTCCATGGTGCCAGAGCTGGTCATGGCCACCACATAACCACCAGGACGCACTTCGTCCACCATCTTGCTGATAAAATAGTCATGGATATAGGGACGCTGCTTCTTATAGCGTACATCGCTGGTGATACGGTATTCGCCAAAGGGCACGTTGCTGATGGCAAGGTCAAAGGAATTGTCTGCATAAGTGGTACGCTCAAATGGCTGATTGGAAATCTCTGCATCCGTGTAAATATGAGAGGCAATCCGGGCAGTGATGGGGTCAAGCTCCACGCCGTGGATATTACTGGCCTCCCTGATGCCCTCCGGCATATTTTCCAAGAACCTGCCGTTGCCACAGGACGGCTCCAAGACATTGCCCCCGACAAAGCCCCGCTTTTCCAGACCTTCATAAATCCCCTTGATAAGCTCCGGCGGGGTAAAGTGGGCATTCAAGGTGGAAGCACGGGCAGAACTGTACTCGGCATCCGTGAGGGTATTCCGCAACTCGTTGTATTCCTTCTGCCATGCGGCATTATACTGGTCAAAGGCCTCGGGCAGGCCACCAAAGCCGGAAAAGCTCTTCAAAACCTTGATTTCTTCCGGCGTGGCCTCCCTTTCCTCATCCTCCAGCCGCTTGACGGTACGGATAGCAGCCATGTTCCGCTCAAAAACCTTACGCTTGCCGGAGACAGTAGACATATCTGCCGCAAAGTCTAAACGGCTGAAATCCTCGGTGGTAAAAGGCTTCTCTGGTTCCTGTTCTGCTTCCACAGAGGGAGCAGCTTCGCTTGTCTCTTCTGCAGGCTCCTCTTCTGGCAAGGAATTCTCTGTCTGCCCCTTTTCTTCTGTTGCAGCAAGTTCTGGCGGCAGCTCATGGATAAGCTGTTCCCTCATTGTGGGTGTTAAGAACTGCAAGCGGCTTTCATAGTTTTTGGTGCCCAGCTTCATGTAGTTATAAGGATACTCTGGAGGAAGCTGCATATTTTCCGACTCGGGCAGCGTCAGTCCACGCTGCTCTATTCCCAATGCCGTAGCAATGATGTGATTGCGGACAAGGTTCAAGGCTTCGCCGTCAGTCTCATAAGCACCACCACCAAACTCCCTTATCTGATGCCAGCGATAAAATTCCACATGGAGGCTGGCAATTGCATACTCAAGATACTTGTCCTTTGGCACACGCCCGGAATCCAGCCGCCGGGCCATTTCCCTTTCTTCCTGTGTGGGCTTAGGATAGCCAACCACAACCTCTTCATCAACTGCCACAGGCTGAGTGCTATCCTGTTTTTCTTCTGCGGAAGCCTCAACAGCTTTACCTTCCCTGGTCGCTGCTGTTTCAGGCTCTAAGGTCACTTCCTTATCCTTTTCTATGTCCACGGCCACGGGGTCACTTTCCTCAATGACCTTCCCCGCCGTATCTACGGTGACTTCCTTCTCGGTCACATCCTCAGGCACCCATGCAATGCTGCCATCCGGATTCCTCACCGGCCTCAATGTGGCTGAGGTTACCGAAATGCTTGTGGGGGAAGCCTCCGTTACGCCTGTCCCGTCAGCTGCTGGGTCAGAAGGCTCGTTATCTCGTCCTCCATCGCCATCATCGCCCTCGTGTACCCCATCCAGTCCTTCTGCTGGAATATGTGGTTCAGGCCTCTCTTCTTCTTCAACTCCTGCTTCATCTGCTCGTACTTCTGGTTGTACTCCCTGTCCACCAACCCCAGCCTCAGCTGTATCTCCCCGCTCTGGAGAATGGCTATCCACTGGGCCGGTTTCTCTTCCTCCATGTACTTCGCCCAAATCCCTGACCACCGTCCGGGGATTATCTGCATCTGCTGCCTCATTTCCTTTGCCTTCGCCGTCAGCTGGTCTAACTCGTCCAGCTCCTTCATCCGCTCTTCCCTCGCCTTGTCCTCCATGTCCCACCGGGTGAGCATTTCCTGATATTCCTGTTCCTTGGCCAGAAATTCGTTCATTTCCATTGTGTCTCTCTTCCTTTCTGATGAAATCTCCAATCTGACTTAAAACCATCTTGCTGGCATCATTTACCGTGGCAAGGGTCTTCTCGACATCCACATCCTCCCAATCGTGCATCATCAGCTCAAGGCCAAGCTCGTCTTCGGCATCGTAGCCCAGACGCTCCATGATTACATAGGCTGTACTAAGAGCTGCCAGTTCCTTGTCCTCCACCCATGGCAGGGCTTCGGTGTAGCTTTTTGTGAAATTCAGGATTCGCTGGGGCATAGACAGGTCACTGGGTCCGGGGAAATGCTCATCCATATAGGCTTTGCACTTCTGCTCATCATATTCCCATGTGAGCGTTTCTCCCTGATACCCCTCGGTAGCCGAGACATCAAAGACCTCCTCAACATGTTCCTGATACTCGCTGCCTGTGATGATGGGAATAGGCTTGGCATTGTCTGCCACCTTCCTTCCCAGCTTCTCCCAGATGGCCTTGGTAGCCACCGCACCGCTGGCACCTGCCGGGGCGTGGAAAAAGAGATTGATTTGCTGGGTCAGCCCATACTTGTGGTACTTTCCCATGGTAGACAAGAAGTCGATGTAGCGTTGCTGGTTCGATTTCATGTCTAAGACGAAGCGGTCTGCTTCTGTCATTAGAGCATTTTTGCTTATCATGGATATGCCTCCTTCATAAGGTGATTACATATCCATGGTAAATCTGCTTAGGGGTTGAAAAACTATACAATGTTTTACTCTACGGTTTTCCAGTAAAATAGTAACATATATTAACATATATTGCAAGAATTTTCTGCTATTATTCCAAAAGGCAATTTCCTTGCCCCACCCTATTAAATAGGGTACAATGTCAGCAAAGGAGAATCAAAATGACCAGAACTTATAATATGATAGCGGCTTCGCTCAATGAACTGATTACGGACTTCGAGGGAAACAATAAGCAGAACCTCGCTCATAGCGTATTGACCGTTGATATTGCTCCAGCCAGAAAATTCACAGGCGAAGATGTACGCTCCATCCGACAGAAGAATCACCTAACCCAATCTATCCTTGCCAAATACCTCTGCGTCAGCAAGAAGACCATCGAAGCCTGGGAATCCGGCAGGAATACCCCCAGTGGACCATCCAGCCGTCTACTAGAACTCTTAGACCGGCAAGTTGTTTCTATAGTGACAGAAAAAAAACAGGTCTGAATCCTTTGTTTTAGATTCAGACCTGTTTTTAGGCGTTAATGAAACACCTTATTATCAACCATCAAGCCATTCCATTTTCTTTTCTACTTCCCAAAAGGATTTTCCGTCCCAGATTTCAGCTTTCAGAAATTCCTCGACTGGAAAATTTTTTGAATCCCCTCGCCCCACCCAAATATAATCATCAGCAGGTGGCTCCCAGCGGTCTAGATAAGTTGTACATATCCCATCATCTTCCAAAAATCCCTGTAAAAAGAATTTTTGTCCATTATACATGAAGATTAGTTCATCACCATAATGGATTCTATCGACAAATTCTATTACGTCACCATTTAACAATTTTACAATCTCCTTTGATGGAAGGCATCTTATCTAGCAAAGCTTTTATTAATCAATATTTGCCAATGAGGTATTCATAAAATTCACTTCGTCCAGCTAAGGTGTCTTTTTGATAGATATCATCTATGAATTTTTGTAATTCTTTTTTCATTGATATATACTTTTCTAAGTAGTTAGTTTTATCGCAAAATGCAGTATGAACCATATCTCCATATACACCGCAGGTTATAGCGTAGTAATGTTGACAATATTCAAGGGTTATACGACATAATTTCTCGTATTCTTCATCTAAGAGCACTACTCCACCCTCGGAACCGATTGCTTCAAAGTATCTACATCTTTCCCACATGTTATATCTCCTATTTTCAGATTTTATGGAGCATGATGCCTATGAGTTTCTTTTCCCAATCTCCTTTTTAGTAACGGAATACCCTCACTTATCCACCATTCGTTACTAACACCGCCGGAACTCATCTCCCCATGAGCAAACTGTTCTACCACGGCAAAATCCATATACTTGTCTGTCCTCAAATCCAAAATTCACCTGCAAATTATTGTAAAGGCCAAGACAAGAAGCGAATACTAGAGCATACTCTGTATACCTTGCTCCACGCATCCCCAATCCCAAAACGGCTTCTCTTATATTTCGATATACCATAATGATTCACCTGCTTTTGTATGGTAATGCCTATACACAAATTCTATAAGATATTATTTGGTGCATAGTGGGTCTGTATCCGCTACTGTCAGTGCCTCGAACCCGTTTACATTATGTACACGGGTTCATTGACCTCAAAACCTCACAAAGCCCTTCGGCTCCGACTTCTCATAAAGTCTTTTCGACCTCTCAGTGCGGTGATAAGGGTCTTCGATACTTACCTGTGCCGCCTGAACCTGCCGCCGGAAGGCTAAATCCTCGTTTTGCTTGATTTTCCCTTCCGCTGCCCTGATACTGGCAAGGTTGCCCAGCAGGGTGTTTCGCCTTGCCGCCTCGGCTTCCAGCATGGCCATGGCATTTGCTTTCGCTTGGTCTGCTTGCATTTCACCTTCGGCGTTGTTGCTGGCCTCCACTATAGCAGCAATATTGGCCTGTTCGCTACTGGCGGTATCTATGAAGCCTTTGGCATTGTTGCCATAATGCTTATAGATTTCTGCGGCTGCCTGATACTGTTCCTGAGCATTGAAGGATTTTTCATCCTCATATCCTTCTGTGCTGCGGAAAATTCGGCTCTTCCAGAAGTCTAAGGTCTGCTCCCCCATACTGCTGCTGTTGGTATCCCCGTTCAAGCTGGCAATGTTCCTTTGCAAGGTGGTCAAGATGCCTTTGTCCAAAGGGGTTATGTTCTTGACCTGAATGCCGAATCGCTCCATGGCAGTGGACAGCCAGTCTTCCATATTCTGCGTGGTAAGAAGGGCTTTCATGTGCCGTGCGTAGTCGTAGACATTGCCTTTCTGCCTTGCCAAGTCCTTCAAGGCAAAGGGGGACGGGGCACTGTCGGCATAAGATATGCTGGTCATGCTGTAGTAGTTTGCCGGGTCAAAGGGTTCATCCACACCGGGTATGGTCCGGGCAAATCCTACGCCATAG
This sequence comes from Selenomonas sp. KH1T6, assembly GCF_900108415.1. NCBI lineage: Bacteria > Bacillati > Bacillota > Negativicutes > Selenomonadales > Selenomonadaceae > Selenomonas > Selenomonas sp. KH1T6. Next base: position 53,127 of record NZ_FNWN01000017.1, on the reverse strand, counting down.
GCTCCCACGCCACAGATGCAACAAGCTGTCAGCACACCAAGGCAGTAAATCACTTTTCCTTTTCGCATAGTCTCACCTCCCTTCGTTACTGCTCGTTTGTGAGCTTGAAGCCCATACCGCCGAACTGCTTATTGATAACTTTCTCCATGTGGTCAGCTATCTTGATAAAGAGCAGGACTATCAGGAGAAGCTGGAAGAGTACGGCGATATTGGCCACACGGCTGCTCTTGTTGGCTCCACGATGACCAAGGACTGCCGCCTGATACTCGTAGGCAGCGGCGTTATTCATGCCCCCCTCCCCCTGATTCCATGCCCGACAAGCAGCTTCCCATGAGCCGTATTTGTTGTAGTAGCCCTCAATTATGAACGCTGCCACCCTGTCCTGATTGATTGGTGCCCACGGATATTCCGTGCTTGGCTCTGGTGCCGTGTCCTTGTCTCCATAGGAAGTCCAACGGGTATAATTTTCCCCGTCATGGATGAGCGTACCGCCACTATTTTCGTAGTCCTGGCACCAGTGGTCCCAGTTGTTGTAATTCCCGTAATCTATCTGATAGGCTCCATAGTACCCCTGCCCGTTGTCGCAGTGGTAGTTACCACCGTAGGATTCCACTGCCCGAATGCGGGCGAGGCAGTCTTCCTCGCTGATAATCTTGGCAGTGCTGCCTGTTTCAGATACGGTAGTTTGGGTTTCGACCAAATTCCCCACCACAAGATTCTGCATGGTCACTTGGAGCATCACCGTGAATATGATGAAGAACATGAGATTCAAGGACGAGGCGAAAATCCCATTGATACCATTGGAAGCCCACTTCCTTGTCTGTCTCAGTCCGGCGAACATGAAGGAGACAAAGGAGAAGAGAATGGTAAAGTAGAAGAAGAGGTATGCTTTCGCCACATGGATGCCGATGATTACGAAGAGGATTAGAAACACTGCTCCAAATATGGCACAGATTATGAAGGTATGCGCTTCCATAAGCAGGTCTAATAGCCCATGAGCTTTCAAGGCTTCATTTATGAGAGGGGTGATTATCTCCATGCCCTTCTGCACTATCTTGGTGGGGTCAGAGACTGTCTTCCCTGCCGAATCCAGAGATTCACCCACGGCCCAGGCTCCCAGCTGCGGAAAACCTTCCAAGGCCAGATTACCAATGAAATCCCCCCAATTCATCAGCATGAAAATCAAGAAACCATAAGTGATGATTTTGTAGAAGAACCAGCTGGTGAAGCTATGCTCGTCATTATCTCCCCATGCCCCAAGGGCTTTATACATGGCTGACATGGCAAGGTCTATAGCCATCAGACAAGCAAATATCTGCCAGATATAATCTTTCAGTATCTCCAGAGCCTTAGTCAGCAAGTCCACAAAGGTATCTATAACATCCTTCAGTGGCTTGGCGAAGTCTGCTGAAATCTCTAGGGACACATCGCTGTCATCAAAATCTGTAGCCACTGTCGGGTCACCACCATCTACACGGCTGCCAAATTTCTCCGCTTCCATCTGTGCCATGCCTGACACAAACAGTCCCGGGTCTACCCACTTACCATTCAATTGTGTGCCAAAATGACAGTGCGGCCCTGTTGAATTACCAGTGGACCCCATAGTCGCTATTGGCTGGCCAGCAACTACAGACTGACCAGCAGAAACATCCACTGTGCTATTATGTCCGTAGTATGTCTTCAATCCATTGCCATGGTCGATGATAACAAGATTTCCAAACCCGTCATTGTAACCGTAAGCAGCATAATCCACGGTACCGGCTCCAGCTGCTCTTACAATGTCACCATAGTCTCCTGCAAGGTCAACACCGCCATGGTGCCTGACATCCCCCGTTATAGGGTGTATGCGATAACCAAAAGCCGATGTCATAACTGATGGAGGCGTGGGCACCGGCCATTCCAGCGTTCCGGCTCCCCTTACTTCATTACCCATAGTTTCTGTATCTTCGGTGTACGCCAGTGCTGTGCCGGATATACACAGCTGAAAAATTATGCATAATAGCAGTGTGACACGCTTTAACATTTACTCACTTACCTCCCGTGCTTTACTATATTGGATTTTACCGAGGAATTTGCTCCGCAAACTATCCAATGTTTTACTCCATTTCTTGAAACATATGTAAATATATGTTATACTATTGCCAGAGAATTTAGAGAATGAAAGGACATTAAGTATGTCAGAGCGTTATTTTTACCCAATGCTTATTGAGCAGCTGCCAGACAAACAAGGATACAAGGGCAAATTCATCGACCTAAATATCGAGGTGTCTGGTAAGTCACTGGAAGAGCTGATGGATAACGGCCATGAAGCATTGGACAAAGGATTGGACGATGACCTAGCTCTGAGAATCAAGGGAACTGACCCGGCAACTGTAACGCCACCGAGCGGGCAAGGTATGATTATTGTGGAATTTGACCGCATTGCCTATAAGGAGAAACACGATAAGAAGACCATCACCAAGGCCGTTACCATGCCAGCGTGGATGGCCACTATAGCCAAAGAGCGGCGTATTGACTGCTCAAAGCTGTTGCAACGTGCGTTATTGGCAGAATTTGACAAAGACTAATCAGGAGTTAATCATGGAAACAATAGCTAAATATACGCTACGCTCCAAGGACAAACCACTGGTTCATTTTTGTTTGCAAAGCGAACTGGAAGAAGCCTTTGGAGAAAAGCAATATCGGTATCAAATCAGCATTTTGGAAACAATTGATGAAAATAAGGAACTTCTTCCACTTCCACTAAAAAACAAATTAGATAATAAGCTTCTTTTGGATTGGATAAATCATCGTAAAGCACCTAAGAATCGTCAATTTGTAAATCAGATTATGACTGCTATTGAAGATTCACGCAATCCGTTGAAATATGTGGACATATCTCATGCCTTATCCCTCAATGATGCTTACTGGATTACCAACGATGAAGTACCCGTAAAATGGCAGGATTTCAATCTTTATGACCATCCTTTCGATGAAGTTCTTGCCTATGTAGCTTTTACCGGGTATCACGAAAAGGTGAAAGGTGTCATTACCTCCCCGGAACTTACTTCATCAGGTATGCTGAAAAAGTGTTGGACAAACAGGAGTGATGGGATATATCTGCTAAAAGGCGATGATTTTATTCCTCGCCCGGACAGACGCAATCAGGCAACCATGGAATTCTACGCTGCACAAGTAGCAGAGAAAATGGGCTTTGAGCATGTAGGCTATGACTTAGAGGAATTCCATCACCGCAATGGTGATAAGGAGATTGTCTGCAAATGCAAGCTCTTTACCTCTGAAAATGTAGGCTTCATCAATGCCTATGAATATTTTCTAGCCAAAGGATTCGATACCATGGATGCAGACCTTGGAGATTTGTCCAGTCAAGCAAAAATGGCAAAATTATACGGAGAAAAGGAATATCAAGACCTTATGCTCTTTGATTCGTTGATATGCAATCAAGACCGGCACCTTGGCAACTTCGGCTACTTGGTTGACAACAACACCGGCGAATTCCTTCGCCCGGCACCAATCTTTGACAATGGCTTATCCCTGCTGGCAGGAGCGACACAAAACTGCTTAAATAATTTAGAGGATTATATTGACAGCATTCAGGGTAAATATCTGGATTTTGATTTGCAAGCCCGCTTATTTGTCACCCCCCGCCATGCCCCAGCTCTACGCTCATTGCTCAATTTCGAATTCACCAAGCATCCTCTATACAACGTCAGCGATGAAGCAGTAGATAAGCTCTCCAAAATGATTCAGCTGCGAGCCAAGCGAATACTGGGAATCTATCAGGAAAAGAAGCAACAGAGAGAACAAAATGAAAATCAAACAAGATAACGTAGTTTTTTAGCACTAGGAGGTTTTCGTATGGGACTTTTTGGTAAAAGCAAAAAAGAGATTGAGCGTGAAGAAGAAGACCGTAAATTTGAAGATTACTATGGATTTTCCAAAAGAGAAGCTTTAATAAACGCAACTTCCATGGGAGATTCTTTAGGGACTCTAAATCTTGATGCCATCATAAAGCTTCGTTCCCCCGGTTTTTATTCTGTACTCATGGAAACTTATACCGATACTAAATCAAACAAAAATGAAATTGCAAATCTAAATCAAAAATATGATAAAATTATCGAATTACTCACCAAGCAGAATCAGCTACTTGGTATGTTAGCCGTCAATTCCCGTTCTGCTTCTACTCCAGTAAATAGCTAATACCGATAACAAAAACGCACTATCATAGTGATGGTGCGTTTTTATTATTTTATGCAGGACTATTGGCTTTTTTGAATGTATCTACATTCTGTTCAGCATTACCATTATTCCCCGTAGATTTATTTTTATCATCACCTGTAGCAGATTCACCTCTACGCATGCGTTCAAGCATTATACTGCCCGTATGTTTATTAAGGTCATCCATAGCTTTTACGGCACCTCTATATCTAGCTACAGGCGTCGTGCTCATGAGTTTTGACTTACCCAACTGTGCCAAAGTTCCCGTCCATCCGCCTTTATCGCTTGCATTGATGGCACTAGCAGCCCGCACAGCTCCCACACCTCCAGCGACAGTACCGACAGCGGTATTAGCCACACCCTTGGCCATATCTACCATTCCTCCACCACTAAAGCTTGGCTGGCCATTTATCAGACTTGAGACTATTTCAGGAATCTTCTTGGTAAGCATGTATATGACCATGGCCGCCAGCACAGCCTGAAAAAGCAATGCCGGTTGTGTCCATACATCATGTGTTGCCTCCATTTTAGTCCTGAAGGTTTGCATAAAGGGGATAGCCATGGCCGTTATGAAGGAAATCACGGATAACTTAATGGCCAGATTAAACATACCGCCAATCGCCTTTTCTGCCAGAAATGCGAACTTATCAAGCATGATAAACGGCAATAAAGGTATCGTGATTAGTGCCATGGTATAAAATTCAATTCTAGCCATAAACATTTCTATAGCTGTAAGTATCATGCAAACTACTACTACCGCCAAAGAAAGCAAATTTAGCAGAAGCAAACCTATGCTCTTACAGTTGAATTCATCCCATACGTGCTTAAAAATATAGAAACCATTCTTGTATATGGAATCCGGCTTCAAGTCTACCCCGCCGGTAGCACCAGCTCCACCTGCCAGGAATCCAATTTGCTGGAATCCCTGACCCAATGCCCCCATTAGGTCAATCCAGTTCATCATCAGGAACATGAAAATCCCCATCTTGATAATCACAGACAAAAGGTATTTTATCTTGTCACCAGAAATCAGCTTGAAAGACATTTGCCAGCCAACTTCCAGCACCGTAAGAATGAGAAGCAGTTTTAGGCAGGGAGAAATAATCGCCTGGGAACCGGGCTTTATCACACCATTGAGGTAACTGTCCATAAAACCGGATAACACATCCATGTCCTTGACATCATTCTTGATATCCGGGCTGTAAAAAGTGGGTGAAGATGGCCCATGACCGGCACTGCTGGCCATATCCACGACGCCTGTCTCTGTAAGAAACGCCCCGAAGTTTATGGCAAGGCCAGCCCCTAGCAACCAGCTCCAGATGGTCTTCTTGCCATCCTCTATGCCCCAGCCTACCATCATGGCCGCCACTGCTGTCATCACCAACACTGTAACCTTAGCCAAGGTGACGAAGGCCCCGCCAATTAACGCCAGCTGCTTATCGAAGTTGCCTCCCAAACCTGTGCCGCCAGCCACGATGGAATCACTGCTGGCAGCCAAGGTCGTGCCGCTTATGCCCAGCACCAATAGCATGGCTATCACCGCTATGCCAGTGTTCTTGTTTGTCTTCAACGTGTCATCGCCTCTTCTCTTTCTTTGCCTGAGATATGCTCTACAAATCTATGACTGTCCATCAGCTTTTCCTGCTGGCCTAAATGGTCAAGGCGTGGGGAGTTTGCCAGTATGCCCGAAATATGGGCACTGCCTATCCCTTTTTCCTTCAACAAGGGCACTATGGCCTTGTCTGCCTCGTAAATCCCTATCCCGGCCTGTTTCCTGCTTATTTCCTTCACAGCCGCATAGTAGATACCCTCAAAATTCTCCGGCTCCACCTTTGCCAGTGCCTCATCCATAGAGCCAGCGTGTTGCACTTTTGGCAAGGCCAGCAAGGGATTTGCCTTTCTGGCCTCTACAGCCTTGCCAATGAGGTCACGGGTGAAGTCATCCAGCTGGCACATGGTATCAAAGATGAACTGCCAGTCCTCGGTTTCCTGCTGGGCTTTCTTGCCTATCTCTTTCAGCACATCCCGGACGGGAGCCAGTTCCTCAGCTTTGAAATCAAACTCCTTGGCTGCTTGCCCTATGGCCAGTGTCCACAAGTCCAGAGCCTCACATAGTTTCTGTGCCTCGTGGAGCCGGGTCACGGCGTTGCGGATTTCCTCGGTCACCCGCTGCCAATATTCTATGAGGTCACTCTTGGCATGGTCTGGCTTGTGCTCCATCAATCTGTCATACAGCTGCTGATAGGTTTCCTTGTCCTCCTGGGCCTCGTTCTTCACCTCTGCCTCGGGATTAGTGATTTCCTGAAGCCTACGCTCCATGACCTCCCTGCCTCCCAGTTCCAGCCATTCCCCGGGGTCTTTGCAAGGCTGCCATGCCTTGGGTATGAGCTTTACCGAAAGTTCCTGTCCGGCAAGGCTTTCAGCCAAGTCTTTTCCCGTCCTTTCCCCGGCTTCATCGTTGTCGAGGGTTATCAGGAACTCGGCAGGGGAATCCTTGGCCATACTTACCAGAAGATTGGCGTTGCTCACGCTGTTCAGGGCGATGGCTCTTCCCCCCGCCTGTTCTATAGCCAAGGCATCCAAAGCCCCCTCCACCACAAAGACCTGCCCCGGCTCTTTCAGCTTTTCGCCGCCGGTCAAGGACACTGCCACGCCCTTGGGATTCTTGTAGCGTATGCGTTCATCAGGCTGTGTGGTTCTGGCCACATAGGCGGTGTCCGTGGGGATTATGAGCCTTTTTTCATGCACATCGTAGCCAAGACCATGGGCTTTTACAAAATCCTCAGCAAAGCCCCGCTTTCGCCAGAAGTCGGTCTGCAAGATGTTCTGCTGGCAATTGGTCAGGTATTGCTTTATCCTCACCTTATCCTCCGTGGTGAGTTCTGCCCGCACGGCAGGAGCCTTCCTTGGCGGGCTGTAGACTACCGGCCTTGCAGCAGCATCCCTTTCCAGTGTGCCGTAAAGCTGCCGTGCCCGCTCTACTTGCTGGCTAAATTCCGGCAGGTTCTCCCTTGCCCCAATGAGCTTGAACAAATCCCATGTGCCTCTGCATCCGAAGCAGTACACCACGGGACAGGTGTTCGGACCCTTGTCGTAATAATGGGCTGACGGGGAATCGTCTCCATGAGCCGGGTCCGGGCAGGAGAAGTTCTTGCCCCGCTCAATGGCCTCCGGCGTGGCACAGCCGCTTTCTATGAGGTAATCCGCCAGGTGCCGTCCCAGCTCCATTTTTTCCTGTTCGTCTATGTATTTCATGGCCGCAGCCACCTCCCTGATTTATAGGATAATCTGTATTCAACCCGCAAAAACTCTACAATGTTTCACTGTACGGTGGATTTTCTGATATACTTTATGCAAGGACTATTGCTAGGAGGGATTCTGCATGTTTCTTGGTCTGATGGCTATATTCATGGGCTCCCTTATCGCTTTTTCCATCCTTGTTGCAATATGTACGTTCGTAGCACAAATCCTATTCAAATTGTTCAAAAAAATATTCCTGGAATCTTAGGTAAAAGGCCGCCTTTTGGCGGCTTTTTACATTTCAGCTTCACGCAGCCTTAATGGCTGCAAAATCTGGCCATGCTTTCCCGGGAATCTTGCTCCATTTTCTCGGTCATGGCCTTTTCGTAGTTTCTGACGTAGTATTCCTCTGCCTCCATGGCCATGATGTTTGCCAGTGCCTCGTTGCCGTTATGGGCAGCAAGGGCATTGGCCGCTAAAATGGCCGTCTGGGCTTGCAAGACCTGCTTCTGACCTTCGGCATTGTTGGCAGCCTCCACGGCAGAGTTGACACTTACAGAGAGCTTGCCATCTGCCACCTGAATGTTCTTGGCTGACTCCGCTGCCGCTTTGTAGGTAGCATCCAAAGCCCTGCGGTTCTTCATGGTTCGCTGGTACAAATCCACCACCGTAGCATCACCGTTGAAGACATCCTCAATGGTGCCTATCTCGTTTTCCATGATGGTTGTGGGGGTGGAATGGCGGTTGAGGATACTGGGGAGCTTGCCCAGCTTCTCCAATGTCCCCCTTGGGTACATAATATCTCCCGACATGATGGACTGCTCTGCTGCCTGTTGGCTCTGGAGCATAGCCAGCAACTTCTTGGCATCCAACGACTTGGTGTTGAGGATTTCCAAGGCCAGCTGCTTCTGTTCCTCTGTGAGGATTTGGGCCGTCTGCACAGCTTCCTTGATGGCCTCTTCCACGTTTTTCTGGTCATAGACCAGAATTGTGGCCTCGACATTCCTGCTGGAAAGGTTCATGGCTCCAAAGGGAACGGTCACGCCAAGGAGCACCCCCATGGCTATGGCCGCTTTCCTAAATTTCATCTGCCTCACTTCCTTCACTGGTAATAGTATCTGTTCAGTAGTTGGGTATAGGTGCCGTTCACCTCCACTACATAGTTCTGGGTTTCGGCAAAAGGCGGGCACCCGCCGTATTTTCTCACCGCATTGCCCCCGGCATTGTAGGCAGCCACCGCATTGGTCACGGCGTAATCTCCGTAGCCAGAAAAGCTGTCCAGCTGGCTACGCAGATAGGAAACGCCTCCTATGACATTTCCCAGCGGGTCATAAGGGTCTACCCCCACAGCTGTGGCCGTCCCCGGCATCAGCTGCATCAGGCCGATGGCTCCGGCACCCGAAAAGCTGCCAAAATTGAAATGGCTCTCGGTTTCCATGACAGAAGTCACCAGCAACGGGTCTACGCCGTACAGGCTGGATGCGTAGCAAATTGCATCCGTTATCCAGACTGCTTCATTGGCGTTGCCATTGTAGGCAGCCACCTCCGAATAGACCACACTCCGAACATCTGCTGCCTCTGCCGTGCTTTCCCCGGGGAGGCCCCCTTGAAGCAAATATAGCGACATAATCGCTATCAAAAATAACCGTTTCACCCATTCACGCCCCCTGTATAAACTGTTTCGGTTATCGTCCTGTGCCGTACCGGCGTTTGAACTCCTGCCCATGTTTCACTGCGTGTTTCTTCTTCCACCGTGGTCTGGCTGTAAACTGCCTTTTGGGCACGGGTGGCCACGCTGGCACCATAATTCTGCTGGCTGGTACGGCAGGGAGATTCTTCCTCCAAGACAGCCCCCACTGCCACAGTGGAAAAGCCGGCCATCAAGAGAGACATGGCCACCAGCTCATCCATCTTCATGTTGTACGGCAAGAGACTGTGCCGCTTCTGCATGGCCTCCCTCTCATCCCGATATTCCTCGGCAATGTTGTCCGTCTTCTTTTCCCTTGCCATCGGCCTCTCCCTTGCCAGCCGCCTTTGGGCATTCAAGATTTCCTGCTGGGCTTTGCGGATAAGGTAATGCTCCACATAGAGGCCGCTTACCCCCGGCATCACCGTCCACGGCGAACAAGCAAGTAGTGCCGCAATGACCAGTTCCTTTTTATGTCTGGCCAGAAGTTTTGCCGCTATGCTTTCATCGTCAGCTGGCCGCATGACCTTGTTCTTCTGCCAGAGCTTCTTCATTTCGGCCTTGTATTCAGCCTCGGCAGCATTTTCCTTGATGTCCTTACCCTGCTCGTAAGCCTTGATGGCAAGAATCCGGGAATAAGCGTTCCGCACCCGCTGCAGAATCCCATCCACATAGGGTGCCGCCGTCTTGGACTTGGCTTTCTGCTGGCTGGTCTTTTTCAGCAGGGCATTGCGGATGGCCAGAGTGTCGTAGCCGTGCATCATGAGCTGCAGGGCACCTTGGCCGCACTGGTATTCGCTGGCCGTGTCAAACTCCAGCCCCTCGGCAGAAAGCTCCAGCTGGCGGCTGTATTCTTCCTCCAAGGCATCTTCCTCGGCCAGCTGTGCGGCATTCTCAGCCATCTGCTCAACTACTGAATCTATGACTTCATCTGCGTAATCATATGCCTCTGCCAGCCCCGTATCTTCCAGAAGAATCGCTCGGGGGCTTTGGCCTATCACATCATGCAAGGCTTCCCGGTCAAAATCCTTGTACCGCAAGAGACAGGTTTCAGCAATGTCCCTGTCCACGCCCTTTTCCCAAAGTCTTCCTGCACGGCTCGGGTTCAGTGCCAGCCTCTCCTGCAGCAGATACTTCCAGATGGCCTGTGCCGTATAGTCCAAGGCCAGCATTTCCTTGAAGGTTTTGCCGGAAGGAAGCTTATCTTCTACCTTTTCCAGCCATTCCTGCTGCTTCTGGATAAGCCTCCGGGCTTTCTCCAATAATCCCTGGGCATAGCTGTGTTCCCGGCCTTTCTCTATGTGAGAGTTGCCCTCAATGATGGCTTTTTCTATCTCTGCATCTGTGCGGCTCTTGCGGATGAGTGACATGGTGATGAGGCAATCAAAGTATCTGCGGAAATTCCCTGCAATGCCCCCGTCATGCCCTGCCCGCCGAAAAGTCTTGTCATAGACCGCCAAACGGTTCTTATACATATCCAGAACACTAACCTCAGCCTTATCCGTGGTTGTCCCCTTGACTTCCCCGTCATACAGGAGAGCTTCGATGTATTTATCCTCCAGCCGTCCCGGCTCTCTTGCCACCGGGGAGGCTTTCTCCAAGGCTTGGGGCAGGAACTTCTCCGGGAAGCCCTCTTCCACCATCTGCCGTATTACTACCCGTTCATCGGAAAAGCTCAATAAGTGGCAGCCCTTTTCAGCCATGTAGCGTTTCAGGTATGACCTGTAAACAGCTGCCGGGGATTTTCCCTGCCCTACAGCCGGGGCATCCTCGATACTCAGGTAGGCACTCTTTACCTGCTGGGCTTTTTCTATGAGCTTTTCCAGCTCGTCTACATGCTCACGCCCATAGTTGTGCAAGCGTGAATCCATTACATCGTAGACAGTCTCCGGCATGTACTTTTCCTGCACCAGAAGGTAGATGGCCACCTGCCCTTCGGCATGGAAGTTCCAGCCCTTTTCCCTGCCCTGGGGGCTTTCCAGAAGCTTGGCATACTCTGCTGCTGCTTCCTCACAAGCCTCTATGTCTTCATCCGCCTTTTTACCTCTGGCCTCCGCCACAGCCCGGAACAGGTTGTTGGCGTATCTGTCAGCAACTTGACCATCTGCTATCTGGCTGACAAAATATCCTTCGTCCTGAATGAACGCATGGACATCCCGCTCCGAAAAGCCTTGGTCAAGTAAAGCTGACAGGGCTTCTTCGTCTGCCGGGGCAAAGAGGTCTGCTATCTCCCTTTCGTGCCGTTCCCGCACCTCTTGGTAGATGCGGCTCATTTCCCCGGCTTTATCGCTGGCCAGTGCCCTGATATGACCCGGCTCAATCCCTGCTGGAAGAATCTTCTCCAAGGCCTGTGCTGCCCCGGCCTCTTCCAGCCGTCCAAGGTAGAAGCTGTTATCCATAAGGCCGGACTTTACTTCCTCCCATGAGTAGCCCGCCTCTGCAAATGCTCCCATAGCCTCCCGGTCTATGCCTTCATAAAGGGCAGCCAATTTCTCATGGGGCAAAAGCCGGTTCATCTGCCGCCGGTAGGCTTTTCTTATCTCAGCCATGCTGTCACCTTCTCACTTCTTCCACGGACTGCTTGATGCCCTTGGCAATATCCGTCACGGTGCCTGTGAAGGACGCATCGTCATTGCCGAAGGCTTTCCCCATGTGGACCGTGTTGCTTTCCTCCATGGAGCCGTCCTTGATATGCCGGTTGAAATTGGCCTCCAGCTGGTTCATCCTTTCCTCCATGCGGGTCACTCTGGCGGCAAAGTAGATGATTAGAATGGTCAGTAGGATTTCAAAACTCGATACCATAGATTATTTCCTCCCTGCTTTTTTCTTCTGGGTATTCCACCCGATTCTCTATAATCCAATGCCGGTTGAAGTCTGCTGCTCCGTACTCCGTGAGGATTTCATTCATCCTGTTCAGTGCCTTTTTGTCTACTGCCACATAAGAAAGGGTGAAGGGACAGTATTCCAAGGCCAAGTCAAAGAGCCGGGAGCCTTCCGGGCTGTCGTAGTAATACTGACGTTTCGGCGTGGCAGCTGCCACGATTTCAATCTGCCTCTGGTTAAGGCCGAAGGTTTCATAGGTCTTCTTCTGGCTTTCCTCCAGAGCGTGGGTATTGGGCAGAAAGATGCGGGAATGGCAGTTGGTGAGGATTGTGTCCAGCAGCGGAGATTTCGTAATATCCACCAAGGACTGCGTGGCAAAGACCACGCTGGCATTGTATTTACGGAGGACTTTCAGCCATTCCCTTATCTTCTCGGCAAACATGGGATTGTCGAAGAAAACCCAACACTCATCCAACACGATAAGTGTCGGTGCCCCAGTGAGGCTTTGCTCGATGCGATGGAAGATATACATAAGTGCGGGTCCGACAATCATCTTGGAACCCATGAGCTTTTCCATTTCAAAGGTCTGCCAGCTGCTAATCTCCAAGTTGTCCGTGTCGGAATCGAAGATGGCACCATACTCGCCCTGATTGCCCTTGCTGTCAGCCAAGGCCAGAGGCGAAAAGGCCTCCTTGAGCTTGAAATCCTGCAAGTAGCCTACAAAGCCGGAAATGGTTCTAAACTCCTGTGCCATGCCGGACAGTGCCCCCAGGGCATCACGGATAATGCCCTTTACCTCCGGGGTAATCTCCATGTTCTCCTGCCGGAGGAAGTCACACAGCCATTCCTGTGCCCACTGGCGTTCATTATCATCGTCAATATGGGCAAGGGGCTGGAAGGATAGCTCCCCCTTCTCGCTGCCAAGGTCATAGAACTTGCCTCCCACCCCTGTAGTCAGGATTTTGGAGGAAGCACCCTTGTCAAAAATAATGACCTGGGAATCTTTGTATTTGCGGAATGAGGCTTCCAAGCAGTTCAAGAGTACAGATTTACCGGCACCAGTGGGACCGACTACTAGGCTGTGCCCAACATCCCCCACATGAAGGTTCAGCCGGAAAGGGGTATTGCCTGTTGTCTGCGTGTATAGGAGAGCGGGGCCGGACAGGTGCTTGTTTCTGGCATGACCTGCCCAGATGTCTGACAAGGGCATCATGTGCACCATGTTGCCGGTGGAAATCAGGGGACGGCGTACATTGTGGGATAGCATCCCCGGGATGCTCCCGAACCAAGCATCAAGGGCATTCACATCTTCAATAACCGTCTGCTTCATGCCAAGATTCACAAAGACCTGACGCACCATCTTGGCTCGTTCCTCCACTACCTCCCGGTCTTCATCCATCACCACTACTGCCGTGGTGTAGTAGACGTAGGAAATGGTGTCCCCCTCCACGGCATTGATGGCATCTTTCACATCCCGCAACTTGGCCTCCACCGTTTCATTGTTGTTCTCCACGTTATTCTGGCGATGGAACAAAAGGGACAAGATGGACTGGAGCTTTCCCTTCCACTTCCGCTTGATGCCCTCCAGTTCTTCCAGCACATCAGACTTAGACATACAGACGCATCTGGTTGTCCAACGATAGGGAAAGTTCATCTGGTTCAGGGCATCGAAATAGCCGAAGACAGTATCAGTGCCGAAGTCGATGGGGGTAATCACCCGAATATGCTTCCTGCCCAGTCTCGGCTCAATGCCCCCATATAGTGGCGTGTCGTAAAACATCATCTGGTCTAGGAGCATAGGTTTCTTGGGCATGGTGAGCTTCCTGTTATCTGCCGAAATGGTTGAGTGCAGATAGGTCAGAGTTTCATGCTTGTCTAGGAACTCCGTGGGAATCCTCAGGCTCTTGAATATCTGGTAGATTTTCATCACTGCTTCATAGAAATAGGTCAGGGAATCTTCTGCATCCACCTCACGATGTTCCCGGCCTTCCACCATCATTTCCCGGATGCGTTCCTGGCTGTCTTTCGGCGGCATCCAGTAAAGGGTGTTGTAAAAGGTGGATTCAAAATAATTGCCTCCAGCGAAGAGGTAACGCCGCTCCATGTCTATCCCCTTGGTGATGGGGTCAGGGAAGTAGTTATCCTCCGGGTAGGAAGTGGATGGTGTCCTCTGAGCTTCAAAGTGCATGACCCAGCCGGTCTTGACGCTCCCTATGGCCTCCTGCAATATCCTCGTGGTGATGGCCAGCTCTTCCCGCACTGCCGAATCTAGGTCGGGGCCTCGATAACGCCATGTGGTCATAAAGCTGCCATCCTTGCCAATGGTGACCGCCAGCTTCGGATTGCCCGCTGATGGCGAATACTCGATGATTCTGGCAAAGGGCATCACATCTTTCAGGCACTTCTTGTTTCGCTTGAATAAGTCCAGTCGGTACAAGGCCTAAGCCTCCTTTCGGTAATGGGTCATGAGTTCAGAAAGGCCTCCAAAGCTCATTTGCGGCGGTGTGAGATTTGCCCGGAACAGCCCCGGCAAGCTCCCCCACCACACATCTTTGCGGTTGTAATCCTCCACTATATAGAGTGCTTCCAATCGGTTCAGCACATCCCGGACGTATCTTTCAATTTCCTTCGTCTGCCCTTTGTCTGTCAGGAGGAAAAGGCTGTTGGCGTATATGCCCGTCAGTTCTCCGAGCAGCGGGGCACTTATGAGCTTCTTCACAGATTTCCTGCCACTGCACCACTTGCCCATGTAGGCCAGCAGCTTCTTCTCCGCTTTTTCCGGCTCCATGAGCAGCAGCCGCTGCACAAACCTAAAGGGCAGCCGGTCTACAGCATGGAGCAAGATTTCCTCCTGTTTCAGGGGCAGGGGAGCAGCAAGGGAAACGGCCACCGTTTCCTCCCCTCCCATTTCTATGCTATTGCCGGACAGGTTCAGTTCTAATCCCTGTGACAGCAGGGCATCAAGATACAAGGGAACCTCCGGCATGGTTATTTTCTGTTCGTTGTAGGCGATGGCAAAACTCATGAAGTCAATGACATCCTGATATTCCAGAGCATTGGCCTCTGTGACCTTGCCTATAGCATCTGCAAAATCATCCAAGACCGTTGCGAAATAAATCCCGGCATCCTCGGCCTTGACGGTAATTTCCTTGTCCAAACGGTTCACAGCGTAGCCCGCCTGATTGATGAAAGGGTTCCAGCACAAGACGATAAACAGCCCATCCTCTTCCATGGGAACGTGCTGCCGCTCCAGCCACAGGCTCCATCCCTCCCGGAAATCCGGCAGCTTCAAATCTACCTGCTCCCCCTCCGGCAAAGCCTTGTAGCGGATAACCCCGAAGTAGCTGCCATCCTTTTCCTGCACCACATGGGGAAGGGTCAACCCTCCCCAGGGCAGCCAGTCGGCTACTGTGTTATTGCTTAAATCAAATTCTTTCCACGACATAATGCACCTCGATAAAAATTTAGAGCGGAGCGGCCAAAAGCCCCACTCCGCTCCATCTGCTCACGTTGAATAGTAATTGTCCTTGTACATATACTGGCTCAAGCAGTCAAAGAACTGGGCATCATCCTTGGCAAGGTACACGCACAGGGCATGTACGGCCACGGACAAGAGCAGTATATAGACAAAGTGAAAATACATGACGAACATGAATGACACGATACCATTGAGGATAATGACGTTTCTCGGTGCACCCATAAAGAGAATTTCCTCTGTCAGTGAGCGATAAAAAGGCAGGTTATACCAAGAAACAACCCCTTCCTGACCGTCCATGGCGGCCTCACATGAAGAGGCAGCTGGAAACGCCGTCAATGCCAATCCAGCTCATGCCACTGCCTACGGAAGTGGCAATGGCACCTCCGCCAACGCACTTGATAGCCCGCTGGGTGACCTGCTGCTCCATGCCCATGCCCCAGGAAAGGCCGCCTACTGCCCCGGAGATAACCGTGAAGCAAGCAGGAATCGGGCCGGTCA
Source organism: Selenomonas sp. KH1T6 (assembly GCF_900108415.1). Taxonomy (NCBI): domain Bacteria; kingdom Bacillati; phylum Bacillota; class Negativicutes; order Selenomonadales; family Selenomonadaceae; genus Selenomonas; species Selenomonas sp. KH1T6. Next base: position 37,183 of record NZ_FNWN01000017.1, on the reverse strand, counting down.
TGAGGTCGGTGAACATCTGCACCGGCTTCTGCAGGGGTGTCACCTGAATGTTGGACGCTGAATTGCAGAATCCCACATCAGGCACGGCCACCACCGCTGCCATCAGCCCCAATTTGAACATGAAGGCCTTGTTTTCCTTGGCAAAGGTGAGTGCCTTGGAAGCCGCAGTGGCTCCCTTCTTCTTGATTTTTTTGATAGAATCCATGTACATGTTGAACTTACCTCCTTTTCTATCCAAGCATAATTTTACGAGAGAATTTGCCCCGCAAACTCTACGATGTTTTACTCAGCCGATTTTCTCGATGTCATAATCCCCGGTCTGCTTGTTGTAGCCCTTCACCAGAATAATGTCCTCAATCAGACGCTTGGTGACCTTCTTCCGCAGGTAAACCACCACATCCACGGCTCTGCCCACGGTTTCCTTCTGGGGGGTCATGGAGACACGGGAGGTCAGTTCTTCTAGACGGGAAAGAGTGTCATAGGCAGATTCGCTATGCACCGTACAGCAGCCACCCCGGTGGCCTGTTGACCATGCCTCCAAAAGTGTCATGGCCTCCTTGGAACGTACCTCCCCTACCACAATCCTGTTGGGAGACTTGCGAAGGGTGATTCTCAGCAGCATATCCATATCCATATTGGGTGGAGCAGTCTGCAGCTTCACATGATTGGGAGCCGTACAGCGAAGTTCCGAGGTGTCCTCGATAATCACTATCCGCTCATTCATCTGGGAAATCTCAGCCAGGATGGCATTCAGGAGGGTGGTTTTGCCTGAAGCCGTGCCCCCGGCAGCAATGATGTTCTTATGCTCCCGGATGGCCGTCATGATGGTCTGCCGCTGCACTTCCGTCATGGTGCCCTGTGCCACATAATCATCCAGCGTAAAGAGCTTCTTGCCGAATTTGCGGATATTGAAAGACGGGGCTTTCACAATCGGTGGCAGCTCCCCTTGAAAACGGCAGGAACTAAAGAGCCGGGAAGCGGGAATCTCTGCCTCCAATTCTGGGAAATCTGCCGGAACTACCCGACCAGCCAAAGAGCCGACATTGTAAATGAGCTGCTTGGCAATATTGGCACTCATGGTAATAGGGCTTTCCACCAGTCCCCGGTCATGGGTATCTATCCAGATGTGACCGTCAGGGTTGAGCATGATTTCCGTAATCGTCTCATCCTGCATATAGGCCATCAGCTGCGGCCCCATGTTGGATTCAAGCATCTGCACATAGCGTTCATTGACCAGCTGTGTATTCGCCATCAGCCCACCTTCTTGCTCTGTTGGTATTGCTGCCATTCTTCATCGTCATCCAAGTCATACTCATCATCGTCATCATCCCCTTCATCAGGCGGTGCTTCTACCTTGTCCGCACCTTCTGGCCGTGGCCTTTCTTCAAAAGGTTCTGCTGGCTGTCCAGCCCCTTGGGTTCCGCTATGGTCTTCATCTTGCGGTTCTTCAGGTCTGTCAGGCTGGGCAATTTCGGTATTTCCGGCTTCTTTTTCATTTGCTGTCTCCTGTGTCATTGGCCTTGGCCGCCTGTGAGGCTGACGGCTCACGCATACAGCCGCCTTGGCAAAGGCCTCAGCCTCCTGCTTCCGCTCTTCCTCCGTATGCGGGGCTGGCTCATTCGGTATCTGCGCCTCTTTTTCTTCCTCCACCTTAGGCTCCACAGGTGCCAGATTTTCAGGAGCCGTATCGACCACTTTATTTTTAGCTTTTTCCTCCAGCTGTGCCCCGGCCTCTTTCTGCAAGGCTTTTTCGGCTTCCAGACGAGCAAGTTCCACCTTCCGGCGTTTTTCTTCCTGTGACCGGCGTTCCGGCTCATGGATGGCAAAAAGCTGGCTGTAGTCCTTGACCTCAGTGCATGTATCTGAAAAAGGCGGTGCCTTCACCGATACCCGCTTCACAAAGTAGGGTTCCTCATAGAAGCGGATTTTGTCGGCAAAGATTGGCCGCTTGCCGGTGACAAAGACCAGTTCCTTCTTCTCGTCCATGCGGGATGCCTCGTCCGGGGTCATGAGCTTTCTGGCATTCTCCGATACAGAGGTGTTCTTCTCAAAGAGCTTGCCGGAACTGGATATGCTGCTGGTGGTGATGGTAGCATCCCCCAGCTTATCCGAGAGCATCCTGGCTGAATCGTTATCTGCCGGAGTGTAGTAAATCTGCACATGGCAGTTGGCAGCAATGCCGTTCTCCTTGGTATAGAGCTGGTTAAGCTGTCCAATGTTCTGGGCCACAATGCAGATTTTCACGCCGTAACCGGCACAGATGGCCAGCTGGTTTTCTATCTGCTCCATCTTTCGGAGCTGGGGAAATTCGTCCAACATTAGCAGCAATCGCTGCTTAACCACATTGGTAGTACCCCCGCCTTCCCCAAAATCCATATCCCGGACGAGCTTGCTCATCATGGTGCTGATGAACAACCTTGTGAGAGGCCGCAGCTTCTCTACATCGTTGGGCTGCAACACAAGGTATAGGGAAACCGTCTGCTTGGGGTCTAAGAGGTCACGGACGGTGAAATCCGAAATAGCCGTGTTGGCCTTGATAAGTGGATTCTGGTACAGGTCAAGGGCAGTCTGGGTAGTCTGCATAATAGAGCCTCTGGTTTCCTTGGCACCGTTAAGCATATTGCTGGCACTCTCAGCTACTTTCGGATGCACCAGCAGGTGATACCACGGAGATTTGGAATCTGCCATGGAAATACCCGTGTCAATCTCGCTTTTGTCCTTGTAGCCAGTAAGGTCGGGAGCCTCCCAGTTTAGCTTATCTTCCGGCTTGCATTGCTTCTCATAGTCCTCAATGGCCAGCCGCAAGTCTTCCAATGTCTTGACCTTGAACCATTCCTCCGTATCCGGCTGCAGCCCCAAGGCCTTTTTGTAGGGCTTCAGGTCTGGGATGTACTCCCCATAGATTTCCTTCAGGGGATTACGCCACTTTTTCTTTAGCTTGCGGACAAGCTTGCCCTCTTCATCCAGCAAGGGCTTGCCGTTTTCGTCCATGACATTTTCCCATTCCTCAACCTCCATGAACTCCTTGGGGCTGATATGGGGATATATCTTCATGTTTGCGAAAAGATGGTCAGTGTCCATGTTTGGAGAGGACAGGAAGCTCATAACATCTGACGGGTTGGGCAGGTCTTTGCCCTCCTGAAAGTGCTTATACAGGAGGTGCATGATAACCCCCTTCACTACTGCCACCGCTGAATTGTCCCAGAAGGGGTCTTTGTTTCCCTCCCCGCTCCCGGTCTTACACATCATTTCCGCAATGGTGGTCACATCATCCATTTCATCCGTGCTCTGGAAATTGATTTCCGCAAAAGGATTCCATCGTGCCCCGGACCCGTCCTTGCAAAGAGGTTCAAACTTCATGACCTTCTGCTTGTGATGCTTCTTTCGCCAGCCGGAGGTCATGTTCCATAACTCCGCTTTTGGGTCAAAGAAGAAAATGGAGTGCTTCCAGATTATCCCGGTAGGGGTAATGACACCCACGCCCTTACCTGAGCGGGTAGGAGCCAGAAGCAGGATATGCTCAGGCCCATCATGGAGCATAATCTGATGGCTGTAGGGATTTCTGCCGCACACCACGCCGTTTTCCTCGGCGTTAAGTTTAGCTTTCTTGATGTCCTCCGCCGTTGCCCATGCCGCCGTACCGTGGGAGGTACGCTGCTGGTATTTCTTGCTAATCATGTAGCCAATGCCGCCTCCTATTAAGCCCCCGAGGTAGAGGTCAAAAAAGTGGGCGTTCATGACCTGGGGTGTAATCTGTGCCATAATCTCAGCGTTTTTCTTCCATGCCACCATGCCAAAGGGCTGGTAGATGGCAATGCTGCCAATGTGAAGGCCACCTAGATACTCTGCATAATGGCAATCGGCACCCACTTGCTGGGTGCCGTACCATGAGCCGAGCAGGATGCCTATGAGCACAACTCCGATGATATAGAGCATCACCTTTGTCTGTAACTGTCTGTCTTCCATGCTCAGTCCTCCCCTCAAATGCCGAAGGAAATAGGCTTGGTGACAAAGATATTGAACTGCTGTCCCGGAGCAATGGTGACAGTGTTCTGCTTGTCTGCACCCTTCTTGAAGAGGGTTGAGGCCGTCTGCATCAGGTTCGCCAATGCCCCCTGCATGGCCAGCTGGCCGCCGGTGTAGGTGTTCTGAGTGGAAACATTGCCGGAAGCATAGGAGCCAAGAGCAGCCAAGGCCGAAGCAAACATACCGCCACCGATTTTGCTGCCGGTATGGTGATGAACCTTGCCATGGAGGCCGTTATAACCGCCGGTGTCCATGGCCACCATGCTGTCCCCAAGGTTATAGGAACCGCCATCTGCCATGACAAGGGTGGTGAATACCAGACTAACCCTGCCGGTAGTTGCCGCCTCTCCCTGCTCATAGCTGCCCACCAAGGTGCTGCCAGCCGGGATAAGAAGCCTTGTGCCTGTGGCACTATCGAAGACATCAGCCTGAACCTCTGCGGTAATTTGTCCTGGGGTGTCCGTGTTGATGCCGGAAAAGAGCATGGCCGGGATAACTGTACCGGCTTGGAGAATCGTGTCGCTGGGAGCCGTATAGCCCACCTGCACGAGGCCGGAATTATTTGACTGGCTGCCATTCATTCCCCCTGCCGGAGCAGATGCTCCAGCATCAGCCGTGACCATATCTGCGTTATTGCCCCCGCTTCTGCCCAGAGCAAAATCTATGGCACTCTTAAAGCGGTCTTCCATGGCTTTCTTGGCCTGTGCTGCTTCCCGTTCTTCGGCAGACTGGGCAGCAGAAGCAGCATTTGCCTGACTGGGCAAAGCCACGGGAGCAGAATAGGAAGCCTGAGGAATAGCCGGTATGGTCATATTCGCCCGGGCTTGCTGAACCTGCTGGGGATTGTTTGGATTATCTCCATTCTGCCCATTTGCCTCCGCATTGCCGGAATTGTTAGGGTGGCTACCCGGCTTTCCCATCTGCTGCCGTCTGGGGTCTAAAAGCTGGTCATAGCTGCCAACCGCATTTTTGTCATTTTTCATCAGGCCGTCAGGATTGGCAGCCGTTTCCTGTGTCTGCGGGGGCTTTTCTTGTGCCTTGTCATTCTTGTCTGTAATGTTGAAGATAGTGGCCATGCCCACCACCAGAAAGCCGCCTACTACGACTGCTGTGACGATTTTGCGGTTTATGCCGAAGACTGTGCCATGGCTGCCGCCGTTCATGCTGACCTTGCCGGGGCTTTTGTCTGCTTCGTCCCCGTCAAATTCAGTCTCGTCATCCACATCATCCTCGGTCTTCTTCCCCCATCTACGCTTGAAGAATGTCTGGGCATTCCCTAAAAGGTTATTCATGTTCTCCCCCCTTACTTGCCGTGCCTAATGGTGATAATTTCGCTGTCAGAAAGGCGAATCTGTGCCCGGTCAAAGACCTTTTCCACGATGAAGTAGTTGTCCTTGACCTTGTAATTGGTGATTTTCATATCCTTGGTGCCCTTCTCCTTGATGAAGAGGGGGAATTTCCGGGCCACCATCTTGTCGAACTTGATGAAGGTCTTTTCCCCATCCGAGAAGACCATTGAAGGACGGCTGGAGCTTTCCCCGCCGGACACATGATAGCTGAAATCCAGATTGGCAATATTCGTGGCAGCTACCTGCCCCGTGGTGAGCCTGTCTTCCTTCGCCATTGCCATCAGGCCGTTTGCCATGTTCTCAGCCTCATAAGTCCAAGTGACCATAGGGTTGTACCAGTTGGAGGTGTTCAGGATAAGCTGGTAGGAGTGCTTTTCCGTGGTGACAATGAGATTGGTGGTGCTGGTTTCCACCACCGGCTTGATGTAAAGATGAGGAACCCCGTCCACGGTTGAGTTGGTCACTGTCCAGCCCACCGTGTCACCGCCACCCACGAACTTGATATTCTCCCCCTTGTGGAAAGCCAAATCCGTCAGATAGCCCCGACGGCAGTAGATTTTATAGAGCTGGTTGGGAGCATAGGCAAAAACCATGGTGGAATTACCTTGAGCGTTGATAGCATCCTGGGTGTAGCTGGGGCTGCTGCCATCGCCTCCCGGATAAACCAGATATTTCTCCGTGGCAGCTGTGCCATAGTAGCCGTCTGAGGGGTCTTCCATGAATCTTTCCATTTCCTTGTTCCTGTACTGCACATCGTCCAAGGCCTCCATGATACGGCTCTGGGCAACGGCAGAACTCTCCATCTGCCTGTGCAGTTCTTTCAGTTCCTCGGTAATCTCCTTGATGGCGGCAGTATTGGCCTCGGAGGTCTTGTCTGCCTCCACAGCTTTGAGCTTGCCCTCCAAAGCTGTGAGCTTATCCTGCATTTCCTTCTGGCTTTTCTCAGTCTGCTGTGCCTCGGCCTTTACATCATGAGCCTTGGCAGCCTCCACGCTCTGCATATAGGGCATGGCAAAGGTGCTGCAAAGGAGTGCCCCGCAGATAATTTTCTTTAATTTGCTATTCAACATTTTCTATACCTCCATAAATTTCATGTGACTGTCTCGGTTGAAATCAGCTTTTCTTTTTGCTTTCGCTTCCGCTGTTGACCTGGCTTGCATCATTGGAGAAATCAAAGCCTGTGATGAACAGCCCCAAGGGATTCACTTGCAGGGCATCCCCCTCCACCGGCAGCATGGTATAGGAGAACACGCCGCTCATGTTCCGGGTCTTCTTGTCCCCGGAGCGGATGCCGTACTCTTCCTCCGTCCACCGCACTTGATAGGACGTCTCGGAATCCGGCACCTTCTGAATTGATACGATGTGAGGCGTTACCGTGCAATTGCCGAATTTATCATCGAACTTCTCATTCTGCTTCACCATTTCGTACTTGTTGGCTGCATTCGTGGTAAGGTAGGCCACCGCTTCCCGCTGGTCATTGGTCTGGGCTACAGGGTCAAGCACTACGGAACGGGCATTCAGGACAAACTTGGTGATGAAATACTTCTTCTCTGCCTCGCCGGGGGTATAATCTGCCCCGGTGAAAGCCCCGGCCTTTTCCACTTCCCCGGTGTTCTTGTCTACCGTCACCACATAGGGAATGACCTGTGTCTTTAAGGACTGAACCACAAGGCCGCCAGCCAGCACCAGGCAAGCTATTCCCATGAGGATAGTAGCCCTTCGCCAGTTATAGGCCTGTGTCACCGCACTTCCTACTCGTCTGTCCCAAACAGCCGCAGCCTTTTCTGCCGGAGTGGCTGGGTTGCTGCCTCCTGACTGGTTATATTTTTCCGGCCTTCTGAACATCTTCTGAATCGACATAAATTCTTGCCTCCTAATCACTTGTCACTTTCCATGCCATGGGCAAACATAATCTCACCGCCGCCAAGGAAGGCTATTTTTGCCTCCTTGTTTTCTGCCGGGGCAGTCTCCGTAGCCTTGGCCGGAGCACTTGCCACTGCTGGTTGATTTGCTGGCGTAGCTGCCTTTGGAATACTGGGCAGCGGCAGCACAGGCCGTGGCTGGGAAGTGGGAGAAACTAGCGGGATAGCGGGCAGATTGCGGTAATTGCCTCCATTACTTCCTGCCGTATTTTCCTGAGCAGCATCCTCGGGGGCTGTATCAACAAAGGGATTTACTGTTAAATCCACGTTCATCTGCTCAAGATGTCCATTATGGACATCTTGAGGATTATGAATATTCACCGCCTGATATTCAACATGTCCATTATGGACATCTTTTCCATCAGGCGAATGCCATGTGCTGCCTGTAAGAATCGTCAAAGCAAAAATGCCTAACGCCATACATCCAGCTATGCGATAATGCTTCCTCATCAGCTTGGTTATCCTATCTTTCACTGCCCGCACCACCCTTTGTATAAATCTCATAGACCACATGAGCCTGAATCTTGCCCTTTTCCATATTCATGGCCAGCCCCTTGATGCCCACCAAGGCATCCCCGGAGCCGAAGTTTTTGAGGAAATTCACCATATTGCCCCAGTCCCCGCTGACATTCAGCTCACAGAGCCGTCCATTTTCTTCAGCATGGTCTGATGAACCCAAAAGATTCAACTGGTTCCCCTGTGCGGCAAAGATAATCCTACTCTTGACCTCCTTGGCCTGTTCTGCTGTCACCGGCCTGAGCTTTTCGCTGTTGAGCCTGTCGGCTTTTTCCTGCCAGTCCTCTATGGTATGGGTCATGACAGCAATCTGCCCTTGCCTCTCCAGCTGGCTGTGAAAGGTATGAATCGTGTAACCTGTCATGGCAATGAGGGCCACCCCCAAGATACCCAGGACGGCTGCAAGGCCTCGAATCTTATCTAAAATCCCTGCCATTTATCTAGCCTCCTCCTTCTGTACGCTGAGAACCGCCTTGATGCTGCCATCCGGGTTTTCTTGGGAGCTTGCAATGGCCACGCCGCTGAAATTATCGCTGGCTGTGAGATTGCTCATGTATTTTTGCAGTACTTCCTCATTTTTTGCCCGAACAGACAAGTTTGCCCAGCTGCCATCTTCTGACCCGGCCTGCACTGCCAAGGTTTCAAAGCTGACTTCTGCCGGTCTGCCTGTCATCAGGAGCGACAGTGCCTTGAACGCCTCTGCATTTTCTCTCTTGGCTCTATCCGTCACCCTCAATTCCGTCTCCAGTTCTGCCATGCTTTCCTTGGCTGCCTCATAATCCACCACAAGACTTTCTGCCGGTCTTACGCTTGTCAGACAAAGACAGGCCACGATTTCAGCGATTATGACCGTAACCATCACTGCCACTGCGATAAAGATGTGGTTCCGCTTGATTCCCAATGCTTCTGCTTCCATTTGCCCCTCCTATACTGCTTTCAGCCATCGTTCCAGATTATTGGCCTTGACTGTGCCCAGCACCCAGCCAGCCGCATTGCTCAGTCCAAAGTTTTCCTCTTCAACCAAACGACAGAAACCTGCCAGCTGACGAATAGCTGCAGAAGTTAGGACTTCCGTTTTCTCCAAATCCACCTGCACCTTCCGGCAACCTCTTTTCATACATTCCTTCAGTTCTGCCTCTACCTTGGGGCAGATGGTAAACATATACGCCCCCGGCACCTTTATGACGGCCTTATCCTCCTGCTTGCTCACAAAGCTCAATGAAGTTCCTCCCCCTCTATGATTACGCCGTTCTGCTCCAGCATGAACCTTGGCACGATATCCTTGATTTTCTTTGAGATATGAACCGGTTTATAAGGCCTTGAGGCACAAAGGGTGACGCTCTTGCCTGTCACATCCACATAGAGACATTCCACAGCCATAAGCATGGTGAAATATCCTCGACTTTTTTGGGTTCCTTTGATGATGTCTGCCCATTCCTTTTCCCGCTGGTGCTTGTCTCTGGCCATCCTGCCAAGCCTCTGCCGGTAAGCCAGCACATCAAACTCCTTTGTATCTGCCGTAACCTTCACGGTAATATCTGATTCCGTTGCCACAAGGTCTATATCTATGGCTACCTCTTCCGGGCTTTTCCGGGCGTACATGGCAGCATTCTGGGCTGCTTCCACTATGGCCATGGCAAAGTGCCCTTCCCTGTCCCCCAGTGTTTTATCCAAGGTGGCCTTGATTGGTGGCAGGGCTTCTTTGAAGAAGGCCTCGAAACCAGTCATGTGATAGTGCTGTATCTCTCTGTCCTGCAAAAAACTTCCTCCTTACGGCATCCACGTTCCTGTGAGCAGGGGAATCACCCTTGCCGAGATATTTTTAAGCGGCACCGTACCTGTGTACCGGCCATCAAAGCTTCTGGGATTGGTGCCTATGGGAAGGAACTCTCCTTCCGGCACCAGGAAACTGCCTCGAATCTCTGGCATCGGCCTCCCCTCCCGGTCTTCCGGGTAGGCCTGACCGATATATCTGCCATTTGCCTTGAACTGCAAGGTGTCCGGCTCTATCTCATAGCTTTCCCCGGCCACAGCCCCCACCTGTTTCAGAAATCGCACCCCCGGGGAGAGCCAGCCTCGTGGGTAAGCCACCTCTGTAATCTGTTCCGTTGGCTCAAAGACCACATAATCCCCATCCCGCAACTCCCGCAAAGGCATCCGCAGATAAAGGCCACGAGGGAGGCTGTCCGTATGGTTGTAGTAAAGCACCCGGTACTCTGCCGGTAGCCTTGACACACAGGATAAGCACCGCCAAAGGCCAAGCACCACTGCAAAAATTCCTATAACCACCATAAACCGGTGAGATTTCTTCGATGTATCTATCCACTTCAATTCCGTTTCCCTCCCGACTACGCTTCATAGTCTAAGGGAAAATTTGCTCCGCAAACTCTTCGATGTTTTACTCAGAACCTGAAAATAAACAAAAAAAGAGCCGTGAACACTCACAGCCCAGCTTGATTCCCTTATTTCTTCTGACAAGCATATATAACGCTCTATCCCACAATCTTTCAAGAACGCAGTTGCCAAAAATGACTTCACATGAACATCGTTCTTGCTCTGTGTTTGCTTTTTAACGCAAAAAAAGCGGCCTGTCGATGACAAGCCGCCCGCCGAAGTTGGCCACTGTGCAGGTTTAGCACTCCCGCATGACACATGTTTCGGACTTTCTCGTGCTTTCAGTATAACACACGTCATCAATTTTTGCTATTATATTTTTGGCCACTGCCACGGAAGGTGGTAACTTTGCCATTTGGCAGGACTTTCTCGTTTCCTTTGCGGCCAGCATCGCCGCGACGCTGACAGTCCAGTTTCTAGTCTGGCTTCTCAGCTAACCACGGAAAACTAGCAAACCTGAGCCTTTAGCAAGCTGCAGGGAGAGAGACCGCTCTTTGGAGCGGTCTTTCGCTTTTTCTGTGTCAGGCAATATACTTCTGCACCACATCCGTGTAGCTTTTGAGGTGCTTATGGACTGTTGCCAGCGACACACCGCATCTTCCGGCTATCTGGCTGACATTCTCGTTGCTGTGGCGGATTTTCTCGTTTATCACCTGATACCGCACATAGTTCCTGTCCCCGGTATCTGCCTTCCTATAGGCCGCCTGTATCTCCATAAGGGCTTCCAGCAGCTTTCTGTACCTGCGGCGTTTGTCCACCAAAGAAGCCAGCCACACCTTGTTATACTCCAGCTTTTCCGTCTCTTGAAAAGTATTTATACGCATATCAAGAAGGTGAATCATATTCCTCACCACATTGGGACGGTAGATGTCATCCCCGGCCAGTGTGTAGCTGCTCATGGTGGCAAGGGCTTGGAGAATGAAGCGGTTCCACTTGTGCAGCGTGGCCTCACAGACAAACAGCTCTATGGCAATCCTGTGGAAGCTCTTGTCATCCCGGTATCTTGCCTTTACGAAATCCCTCATTTCCTGTGTCAGCCCCATGATGACAATATCCACCATGGCCATGTTTATCTTGTATCGCTGGAGGCTGAGGTAGGTCTTGTAACGCTTGCTGTCCTCTGGCTCCATCTGGCAAAACCTCGCCAAATGCCCCAGCTGGGCTAATTCCTTCTCACTGGTCTTGAATCTCTGAATGAGTATCTGCTCGGCCACATACAGGCCAAGGTCTGGATTTATGGCGTTCATCGTAGATTTTCCTCCTGCTTCTGCCGGAAACTCGGCGTGTCTAGCTTTGCCGTGTGGCACATTTCTTCAAGGCGTGATGTTATCCGGGCTGACTGCTTCTCATCCATAGGCTTTCCCTGTTTGTCCCTTATGACCAGATAGGATTTCAGTTCAGCCATGGAATTGTTCGAGGTGATAATGGTCTGCAAGGCATTGGCATAGCGGTAATCTACAAGCTCCTGCAGAATCCCCACCGACCACTCCGTCCGATTGCTGGCTCCCAAATCATCCAGAATCAGGCACTCGGCTTTCTTCACAAGCTCCAGAAGTTCGCAGCTGCTCCCCCCTTTGTCAAAGTTGGCCTTGATGCCACTGTATAGCTCCGGCAGGGAAACAAACAAAACAGGCAGCCCCTTTTTCAGCCGCTCATTGGCAATGATGGAGGTCAGCTTGGTCTTGCCAGTTCCGCATTTGCCCCATAGATAAAGGCTCCTGCCGTCCTGCACAGCCTTTTTGGCAAGAGCAACAGCCCGCATATTTCCCTGCTGTATGGTGAGGTCTTCCCATGTGTCCTCCCTGTATTTCTCAGGTATCTTGGCAGCCTCCATCAAGGATTTTAGTTTCTTCTCCCTGCTCTTCTGCTGAGTGAACTTGCAGTTATTGAGAGCCAGATGAACTTCATCGTTCCAGCAGTCGGCCTTCACCGTGAGATTTTTCCACTTGTCCTTGTGCTGACAGGAACACCCATCGCAGCCCCTGCACTGCTCCTGTGCTTCCTCCACCTCAGCCAGCTCCCGGTTGTACTCCCGAATCTTCGCCTCGGATAGTTCATACACGCCCTTGAGCGGCCTTGGGAATGGCACCACTTCCCCCTTGGTGAGGTTATCTAAGTTCACTCCACACTTCCGGGCAGTCGAGCGTACATAATCCCGGATATCCCAATCCTCTATGCTTTCCAGTGCTTGCATGGCTATCCCCCCTACACGCTGATACCGACACGGTTGAAATATTCCTGGGCATTTTCCCCGGGCAGAGGCAGTGGAAGCGGATTACCTTCATCGTCGTATACTTCCTCAGGCTCCGGGGCAGTCTCTGCCACAGTAGACTTATTGCTCATAGAGGCTGCTCTTGGAGCTTTTTCCTTCCCCTCTTTGCTCCACCGGCTTAGAATGGCCCGCAGATACTTGACGCTTACCTCTCCCTTGGCAGACAAAGCTGCCTCTGTGATGGAATCATTGACCAGCTCTGCCCCATACTCTTTGCAGAGCTTCGCCAGCTCATTGGTGACTACCGGCCCCACCATGGAAGAGATATTGTCCCGGTAAGAGCGTATTACCTTTTGAAATGGGTCACATGCCATTTCAGCGGCAGGGGGCGTACCAGTACTACTGGTAGTAGTCTTATTGTCAGTTTCTCTTTTCTGTCTCTCTAATTCAGTATAGCTATATAAGTCAGTCTCATTTAGTTCCGATTTCGGAACGGGGGCTGTTCCATTTTCGGAACGGGGTGTTTCACCAGCGAAACGGGGCGTTCCATTATCGAAACAGGCCGTTTCAAGTACGGAATAGGGTGTTCCGTTTTCGGAACGGCCTGCCTTAATCCGCATGGAAACCTTGGAGCGAGCCTCATTTATGCTCATATTGATGCCTTTGCTATAAGCATCCGCTACCATGCCTCTGGCCTCTCCTTCCTGTGCAGCCATTTCGGCCTTGCCCAGTTTTTCCTCGTAATCATGGACATCTTCCATGGTTTCAGGTATTTCTATGCGGTTCACATAAATCTTCTGTGCCCCGTTGTTGCTGATTGCCACCGTTTCCACAAGACCGAAATCCACCAGCTTCTTAAACTCCCGGCAGATGGCCGTTTTGCTCATAGCTAGAATCTCCGCCAGCTCCCCATAGCTGAACATGAGGAAAATATCGCCGTTTGTTTCCACCCAGGCATTTTTTCTTGACAGGCACATGCGGTCTTTCAAAACTGCATAAATCACCTTGGCCTTTACGCTCAGCCTATGATAACGCTTGTAGGAAAACAGTCCTTTGGGCAGCTGGTAGTATCTCTCGTTGTCAATATCTTGTGCCTTAAATCGCAAAACATCACGCCCCTTCATAAAAGCGACAGAAATCATTTCCATAAGTCCAGAGGATTCACGTACTGATACGAACCATCTTCCCCTCTGGCAATAAGCTCCAGATGCAAATGCGGACCCGTCACGTTCCCGGTGGCTCCCACGGCTCCAATGACCTGCCCTTGGCTGACACAATCACCGCCATTCACATAGATGGCCGACAGGTGGGCATATCTCGTGTAGGCATCCACTGCCGCATGGTAGAGCATAACCTGATTGCCGTAGCCATCGCCGAAATTGCCGCACTGGACAACCTGTCCATCCCAAAGAGCCGGAACGCCGGAACCTGTTTCATAGCCCAGGTCTATACCGGCGTGAAATTTCCATGTGCCGGTGAGAGGATGAACCCGCCAACCGAAAGGGGACGTTACAGGCAGGTCTGCCGCCATGGCAAGGCTGGACATCCCTGCCATAATTGCCACAAACAGGACTGCTATCCTTCGTTTCAGGCTCATAACATGGCCTCGATGGCAAGGGCAGCGGCAGCCCTTCTCAAATCCCAGAGAGCAGCCCCGGCATTATCTTCCATCGCCTTGGCCTTTTCCATTTCCCCCTCAGCTTCCTCCAGAAGCCTCTCTAAGCCCTCTTTTACCCACTGCCTAGCCTGTACCTCCAATTTTGCCATATCGACGCTTTTGGAGGCTGTCAGGGGCATTTTAGGGCTATCTGTGACTTTGGGGAGCTCTTCAGTTTCCCCCTGACAGTCAGCCACGGGTTCTGGCATGACCTCTTCCGCACATGGTTCTTCTTGAGGCTCTGCCTCGCTTGGCCTGTCTTTTCCCTGCACTTCTGCTACTGTACCGGCATTTTCCCCTGTTTTCAGCCCCGCCAAGTATTCACGCTGCTCTGATTCTGGTTTATACGCCAACTCCGACAAAGCGGTATAGCTGATAAGATTGTCTTCAAAAGCCTCTCTTGCCTCCGGCACTAGCTTCTCCAGGACGGTAATACGCTGCAATGAGCTTGGGGATATGCCCAAAAAGCTCTTAGCAAAGTACATCCTGAAATTTTCCGGCCTGTCGCTTTCCTGCTCCCAGCACTTCCGGGCTATAGGCTTCAGCTTCTGCACCTCATCCAGCTTCTCGAAAGGTGTCTTATCCCGGTAGTCATTGGCACAGATGATGTTTATCGTCTCTATTTCCTCAGCCGTCAGAAATCCCCGATTACCCAAATCCTCTCGAATAATGCAAGGTATAACGGCCTTATCTATTTCCCCCTGCTCCAGCCGGTAAAGCATGGCTGCCCGCCGTCTTTCCCCGGAAATCAGGGTATACTTTCCCGGTTCATCATCACTGGCCACTACTTCAAGCGGCGTGATGTGGCCGGATAGCCTTATTCTGGTGGCCAGCTCTTCAATTTCCCGAATCCCATAGAAGTTCTTGCTGTTGGGCACAATATCATGGGCATCAATCAGCTGCACCTCATAGGCACAATCCCGCACCGGCATATCTGCATTTCTCTGATTGTCCAATATGGCCAGCAAGTCACTTGAATATCTTTTCATCCTTCCATCCCTCCAACCTACAACGCTACACCCAGATATTCCTTAGAGAAGTCGAATATATCCCTAGCAATCACACAGCTGGGCGAGACTTCGAAAATGCTCTTCTTGCCCTGCCTCGCCACATTGAGGAAATTCTTGGCTTCCTTGTTGGCATAGTGAATCTTGGTTCTAAACACCGGCAGATGCCTATTCTTCATCTCGTCAATGCACTGGTAGACTGCCTGATGGCCGCTGAAAGCGTTTACCAGAATGCCCGAAAGATTGAGGCCTTGATTAAGCTTCTTCACCTGCTTAATCTGCCCCATAATCTCCTTGGCACCGGCCAGACTATCCTTTTCCGGGAAAGTCACGATGATAACATCATCGGTGATGGATAAAGCGTTCAGGACGGACATGTTGATGTCGGGAGGATTGTCGATGATGCAGAGGTCATAGTCCTCAGCCACTTCCTGCAGAGCTTCACGGAGAATTACAGCCTCATTGCAGCTCCCCCCCTGCATCAGGCGGGCATTGGCTTCAATCAGCCCCGTATCAGCTGCTATGAGGTCTATGCCCTCATAGCGGGTACGCTGGATAACCTTACGCACCGACACATCCCCCATGAGCACGTTGGCAATGGTGCCATACTGCCGGTCTGCCTCAAACCAATCGGAAGCATTGCCCTGCTTGTCGTTGTCGATGAACAGGATGCGGATGCCGCTGTTCATTAGCAAAGAAATGGCGTAGGCAAAATTGGTAGACACCGTTGTCTTGCCCACGCCACCCTTGAAGTTTATAAAACTTACGGTTCGCATTTTCTCATGTTCGCCGAAGCATTCAGTTTTGTCCAATGTTGTTTCTGGTAAATTCCCCTTTACCACATAGGCTTCCAGCTTTTCATGCAGTCCCTCAAGATAATCCAGAAGCTTTACAATCTCTTTTGTTTCCGTTGGCGAATACTCCACAGCTGGAAGTATCATAGCAATCTGTTTAAGAAGTTCCTTGGAATTATTCTGGTATTTGCATACCAGCTGCCCAAGGCGTGATATGTCATTGACTTCGATAATCTGCTCAAGGCTTTTGCAACGTTCAGCCATTTTCACATAAAGCTGCTGCATTTCCTCGATGGATAATTCGCCCAGCAGGGCATTTTCTTCAAGGCCAAAATCTGCCATCCCTTTTTCGGTCATAAAGTAATCCCCTCCATCCGTTTTATAAACAGCGACTATTTATTCTGCTATTCTCATAAAACATCAGACAAAAGATTAGGCATTCGCACGATTAACTATTTCATCAAGATTGGCATTCATGGCCATGATGTCGTTCATGGTAGCCACGCCGATAATCATGTTGCTGAAAGCCTTGAGCTGTTCTGGATTCAGCTTTTTCAGGTTCGCCAGAATTTCTTCTGCCTGTTTTTCCTTCTCCTTGAGTTCATCCAAATCTGACATATCATTGCTCCTTTTTATTTTTTTATTTGTATGATAAATTTTACAACAATGATTTATTTAGGACAATAGGAATAAACCATTTTTAATTAAAAAATAATCCAGGCTTAATCTGTCTTTAATTTTCAGTTGGTTGTATATGGATTACCTACTCCATCGACAGCCCGAGCTAATTGATTTATGTAATTTCAAGATGGTATAATGTCAATGGACACTAGCGAAAATATAAGAGTATTCCTTAGTGACAAAATTGAAGATAACAGAATAACATGTGAGGTTTCTAGAGTGATTAACGGTGAAAGAGTCCGGGCTGTTCGCAAGCAGCTTGGACTTAGTCAGACGGAGTTTGCAGCCAGGATGGGCATGACACAAGGATACGTTACAAATATTGAGCGAAATATACGTGAGGTTAACTCCAGACTTGCAAAGCTCATTTGCGATACTTACAGCGTATCTGAGACATGGCTTGTAAGCGGTGAGGGAGACATGTTTCAGGATAACGAGCATCTGATGCTGGCCAACCTGATGAAGAAGCACAAGCTTAATAGTGCTGAAGCAGCTTTGATGGAGGCTTTTTTCAAACTTACGGCTATTCAGAGAGAAGCTGCTATGATTTATCTGTACCGTCTGCTCAAGCAAAGAAGACGTATGTAATGGCTGAGAGAATGGGGCAATCCTTTTGCATTTAAGGATTACCCCATTTTTTTAAAACAGGAAGGACAACAACAACAAAACAGCGAGAATAGTGTCTACTGTGAGAGAACGAA
This sequence comes from Selenomonas sp. KH1T6, assembly GCF_900108415.1. Taxonomy (NCBI): domain Bacteria; kingdom Bacillati; phylum Bacillota; class Negativicutes; order Selenomonadales; family Selenomonadaceae; genus Selenomonas; species Selenomonas sp. KH1T6. The sequence continues at coordinate 19,924 of NZ_FNWN01000017.1, read as the reverse complement.
AGTTATCCACAGGAACAAGCTCTGTTTGTTGTTATTTGTAATAACTTTGTTATTGTTTTGTTGGCACCCCGCCAGCCCTTATGTATCAAGGCTTAGCGGACACGAAACCTAGCAAAATAAATATCTAAACCTAGCAGATTAAATATATAAACCTAGCAAAATAAATAAAAAACCTAGCAGATTAAATATCTGTGAGCCATAACCTAGCAAAATAAATACGTAACCTAGCAGATTAAATAACAAACATAGCAAAATAAATATTGAATTATGGAAAGAATAGCATTATAATAGGGATAAACCTAGCAAAATAAATATCTAAATGACTAATTATGTGGTGCCATATTTATTGTGTTAGGTTTTGGGATAGTTCTGGGCACGATATATTTATTTTGCTATGTTTCATGAAAGGTGGGTCATAATGGGGACACCTAAGCCTCTGCCACGGGAGAAGGACGGCCTATGGCTAACGAAAGATAACAAGCTGATAATGATGCACGGCAATATGACCGTGACAACATATAAAATCACCAATTACTTCTTGTATAAGGCACAGCAAGAGAACAGGCTGGATAACCTCTCTGTGGATGCGAAAACCATTGTCGCAGACTGCAATATAAAAAACACGAATTACTCAAAGGTGTTGTTCGAAGAATGCAAGAAGGTGGCTATAACACAGATTAGCATGATGGATGACGCAGGAAATTGGCGGATTAGACAAATAATTCCGAGTATGACATATGAAAATGGGATACTGACTGCATATATAAATCCGCAGATGGCTCCGTACATACAGGGATTGACAAAAAACTTCACTAAGGCGGATATGCTAATTGCAAATAAATGTGATACATATTCGGCGTTCAAGATGTACGAGATATGTAACAGTTGGATACGAACTGGTTATGCGTTTTATTCCATTGATGAATGGCGGGAATTGCTAGGGGGAACTTCTTATGATAGCTTTTCAGGCCTCAAGCAGAGGGTGATAACCCCAGCTATTGATGTGGTAAATAGGTGTACAGACATCGAGATAACACCTGAGTTTATCAAAACAGGACGAAAAACAACCCATATGAAGGTATTCATAAAGAAAAAGCCATGCCTGTTGGCAGCAGTGGAGACAGCAGAAGTCAATGAACCTGTTGTTACAGTTGACGAGGAAGAAGTATCTGCAGCGAAGAATGAGAGTGCTTTCTCCCTGATAGAGATTGACACCATCAGGGCTATGGTCAAGGATTTTCGCCAGAAAAAGAAAGATGCCGAAGCCTATGTCAAGAACTATGGTGTAGAATACTGCAAGGAGCAGATGGAATATGTTAGACAGGAGGATAAGCGACAGAAATTAAAAAGAATTGGCGGGTACTTTAGAAAAGCCATGGAGGGAGACTACGCCGGAAGCAAGCAGATAGACATAGAGGCCGCCAGAGCAGAGGAAAGAGAGCATAGGGAAATCCAAGAATGGAATCGGGAAGCTGCTTCCATGAACAATCTAATTGAAAACTCTGGTTCTATGACAGAAGATGAATTGGTTAAAAATATTTTACAAGAGCATCCAGAAGTGGCTAGTTTATATCAGGCACTTGGTATAACTGATAAAAAAATTGCTAGATGGATTGAAAAATATTCGGAGGTATTATTGCTGAAGCTGGGTATTAAGATGCAAGGGAAGTCTGGTATAACGGCTGAATACATTGAGGCAAACTTAAACATTAACGAAAAGAAATAATGCTGGTGATATTATATAAGATGCCCAGTGTAGTTGATTTAACGAATGCAAATCAACTACACTGGGCATCTATTTATGTCTGTCTATATAATAATTGATGTGGTCACATTTTTACAAGGAGTATTCGGGACCAATTTGGTCCCGAATAAAAAACATAGGTATTTGAATGTAAAAAACTATTCGCTGTGTTATAATAAAATAAAAAACATTCTTGGAGGTGTCATAATGGCTAAGGTCATTTGTGTGGCGAATCATAAAGGTGGAGTAGGAAAAACCACAACAACAGCTGCATTAGCTTATCTATTCACGAAGTCTGGTAAACGAGTATTGATGATAGATGCTGATGCACAAACAAATTTAACGCAGACAATGGGTGTAGCTTCCGATGGCAAGAGAGACATTCAATCGGCAGTTATAGCTAAAATCATGAATGTGCCTGTGCCAGTGGAGGCGTTTATATTGCCTACCCAGTATAAAAACATAGACATGATACCGGGGTCACTGCTTATTGAGGATGAGAGCTTTCTGAGCAGGGTCAGGGACAGCAAGCTTAATGAATCTATCAATCCGTGGGTTGAGTTAATGGATTCATTACAAGCATTGAATAACTATGATGTGATAATTATGGATTCTCATCCGTCCATTGGGCTTGATACATTGCTTCCTATGCAGAGTTGCGATTATATACTGGTTCCCATGGAGGCTGATGAGAGAAGCGTAGCTGGCTTGTCACAGGTTTATCAGAATATTGTTAAGAGCCGTCGCAGAGCTAATCCCAATATTAAATTGCTTGGCTATTTCTTTAACAAAGTAAAGGGTAATACAAGTAGTGCCAAAGACTATATTCCCTCCGCTAGGGCAACTATACCTAAAGCGTTGGCTAACCTGAACGGTGGCGTGGAGGAAGGTGTCTTCTTTGAAACAACCATAAGAGATAGTGAAGATGCCAGAAAGTCTGTAAACTTCCATTGTGCTGTCACAGAGAGGTTCCATAACAAAAAGATATCTGCTGATTTTGAGAAGTTGTATAAGGAGATAACGGAGGTTCTTTATGAGTAAGAATAAACAGCAAGTGAGTATGTCAGCATTTGCTCAGCCAAACGCCTATGATGATGTGAGCAAACCAACCTTTGATGCTGACTATTGGAAACAGCTGGCGGTTACAGGCAAAGAAACAGTTGCTCCTATATCTGCAGAGGATAAGCAGAAATCTGATGAACAACTTAAACAGATAGAGCAGCTCTATCCCAAGTATCACATGGAGCAGGTAGAAATAACGAAGTTAATCCCAGCCAAAGAAGAATGGAACTTCTTCCCAAAGCAGGATAAGACCATTATGACAGAGCTTATGAAAAACTTGGTGGCCTACGGACAGCTTTCACCTGCTCTGGTTTGGAAACAGGTGAATGGGACATACATGATACTTGGCGGTCATACAAGATACCAAGCATTTAAGGCTCTGCATGAAATCTTCACAAGCGAAGAAGGCAATGACCCGGTGATGGCTGAACGCTTCAGCACCATGAATTGCTATGTCTATGATTATGAAGAGCTGGATGATGTAGAGGCTCGTAAAATCATTATTTTTGACAACATCATCCGCAGAGATAACACAACGGCCATCAAAGCTCAGGCTGTAATCAACATGAACCGTCTTGAACTTGATTCCAGAACTACTCGTAAACCCAGCGAGCAAAGGGAGCGTATCATGACCAGCATAGCTAAGGTTATGGGAACGAGTGAAGGGTCAGTAAAAAGGTTATATCAGCTCCGTACTTTGATTGCTGAGTTCTGGCCGCTGGTGGATGGAACAGGTGAAGATAAGATTACTACCCAGGCAGCCAGGACTTTCTCGCTTCTCTCCGAAGATTTGCAGCGTTATATTTATAACAATCATCTGTATAGGAATAAGCTCACTGCAAATAGTATGAAGCTGCTTTCCAAAGCTACTACCGTGGATGAGGTAGACAATATATACACTTCGCCACAGAAGTATGTAATAACAAGCAAATTGGAAGTGTCTAAGGAGCCACCTTCTGATTATGAGACAATAATGTTTGTAGCATCCAAACAGGAAAAGGAAATAATCAAAGAGGGACTTTTGAAAATAATAGAGAACCCACAGATATCCGAAGATACAAGAGAGCTTATTAAAAGCATAATGACAGCTGAGTAATTGTGATTTGAAGATAGGTGGCTAGGTGATGTAATTGGCCATAACTAAAATAAGTTTAGATAACTTTGTTGTGTTCAAGCATACAGAGGTGCTGCCATGCCCCGGCGTTAATGTTTTCATTGGGAAGAATGGTGTGGGGAAAACCCAGCTTATGAAAGCTATCTATGCCAAGATGATGTCGGATAAGGACAAGAACAGGTTGCTGGCTGAATACTTCAAGCGTGGAGGGACCAGCTATGAACTAAACAGCGGCCTCGGCACACAGCCAGCATCCATACAGATAGAGAAAAGCACTGCTGACAATAAGGCAGTGTTTTTGCCTGTCAAGGATATGCTGCCCCATGCCAAGGGGTTGGAGTTATCCCGGCACAAGGTGCAGATTTTTGTAAGTACGCATAATTATCTTTTTGCTACCTACTTCGATGTTCGCCGTCAGCAAGCGGATAAGGTGGCCTATCATTCCCTATACATGGAGGAGAACAATGTGGGCTGTGAAACCAAGGAGCATTTTGACGATTTGCAGCATAACACCATCATGGAGGCTTATAATGCCCTCTTGGAGGAAGTCTATGGATTGCAGGTAGGAGATTGATGCAAGAAGATATTTTGGAAAGGCAGATGCAGGCCATAATTGAAACTAAGTGAGGTTGAATATGATTGCAGCAAATAGCTACAGTGCCAGCTTGACCCGGGAGCAGTTCCTGTTCAGTGAAACACGCATCGTGGCACAGCTGATGGACAAGGGGCTGGATGAGGCGGCAATTTACGAAAAGATTGCCGCAGAGAATCTGTTCCAGCTGCCCACGGAGAAATCTGTCCGCAGCCTGATTCGCCCCTGTGTACGCAGATTGAAGGGGCTGGAGGATGACGAGGCTGTGCATATCATCGCCACCCAGACGGCACAGACTGCCCGCCAGCTGTGCCTCTATGCCATGATGCGGGACAGCCGTCTGGTAGCTGAGTTCATGGTGACGGTGGTGGGAGAGAAATTTCGGCAGCATAATCCCAATTTCAGCCGGGGCGATGTGAATATCTTCTTCCTGCAGTTGGCCGAGCAAAATGAACAGGTGGCAGCTTGGAGCAATTCCACAATAGGAAAGATTGGCAGTGTCCTGATGAACATCTTGGTGCAGAACGAGTATCTGGCAAATGCGAGAGCCAAAGAGCTTCAGCCTGTCAGTTTGGCCTCACAGGTGGCTGCGGTAATCAAGAGAAATCATGATGAGTGGATGCTGCCAGCATTCAACGTAAACTAGAGGAAAGACTATGAGCAATACAAAAGCAAAGTTGGATGAGATTCGTCAAATGATGAACAGTCCCAAGACCATCGAAGGGTTTGGCCTCTCCAATGAAGAAAATATACATATATACGGCTATCACCCGGAAGATGAGCAGATAGTCCGTCATTTCGTGAAGAAATTGCAGGAAGCAAAGCTGTACTGCAATTTGAAGGTCTTTGACCTCTATGAGATTTTTCTTTCCATCTGCGAGAAGAAGAAAATCACGAAGGTCATTCCCAAGCTGGAAGAAAAGAAGGGGTCGAAAGGCCTCTTCCAAGAGATTCAGAAATTTGCTACAGTGGACGCCTTTATCAACGAAATGAAATATGAACCCCATGGGAAAAAAGATGTAATCCTCATCACTGGCATCGGCAGTGCTTTCCCCTTTATGCGTATTCATAAGCTCTTGAATGCCATACAGCCCTATTTTTCCAACATGCCCATCTTTGTGCTTTATCCGGGAGAATATGATGGTCATGAGTTAAGGCTGTTCAATTGCCTGAAGGCTAATCCCTATTATCGTGCCTTCAACATAAAATAATCAGAGAGGACAGCAAGTCATGGAAATAAGAAATATATTTGAGAAAAACATTACACGTCCCATCAATGGCGTTATCAAGGTTGACCAGAAAGATGCAGACATCATTGAGCAGGAACTGGACGAGTATGTCATAACTGATGAACTCCGCAAGCACTTCAAGGCGTTCTTCAAATACTACTGCCAGGCCTATGACAATCCCACGGCAGATATGGGCGTGTGGATTTCCGGCTTCTTCGGCAGTGGTAAATCTCACTTCCTGAAAATGCTGTCCTATCTGCTGTCAGACAAAGAAGTGAAGGGCAAACGTACCTCAGAGCGTTTTATCGAAAAGCTCAAAGAGGTGCCGGAGCTGCAGCAGGAGATACAGAAGTCTGCTACAGGCCATACGGATGCTATCCTCTTCAACATCGACATTGAAGGCCCCAGCGACAAGACCAAAACAGCAGTGCTGCGGGTCTTTGCCAAGATGTTCTACAATCATCTTGGCTTCTACGGGGAAGATTTGAAGACTGCCCGGTTGGAGCAGTTTGTGAGCCAGCAGGGCAAATGGCAGGAGTTCTGTCAGGTCTTTGAGGAAGTCCACGGGGACAGCTGGAAGGAATCCCGGGATGTTTTCGCTTTCCTTGAGGATGACATCATCGAGGTGCTGGGCAAGGTACTGGGTATGAGCGAGCAGTCTGCCCGGGACTGGTTCAACGGTACGGAAAAAGCGGAAATCAGCATTGCCCAGCTGGCGAAGGAAATCAAAGCCTATGTGGATACCAAACCTGAGGACTATCGTCTGCTCTTTATGATGGACGAGGTTGGGCAGTATATCGGCACAGACACAGATATGCTGCTGAATTTCCAGTCCCTGACAGAAAAGCTCGGGTCCGAGTGTGGCGGCAAGGTATGGGTAATTGCCACCGGGCAGGAAGCTCTGGATGAAGTGGTGAAAGTTCGTCAGGACGAGTTCTCCCGTATCATGGCCCGCTTCAAGACCCGCCTTTCCCTGACCTCATCCTCTGTTGATGAAGTAATCCAGCGGAGAATCCTTGCCAAGAACGAAGAAGGCAATGCCGCTTTGGGAGAGGCATACAAAAAGACCAAGGCCTCTCTGGATAATCTCTTCATGTTCAAGGACACCCCGGCAGACCTGAAGGGCTTCAAGAACGAGGAAGTCTTTGTGGCAAACTATCCATTTGTGCCCTATCAATTCCCCCTCTTGCAGAAGGTTTTCTATCAGGTACGGAAAAAAGGCAATACCGGCAAGCACTTGGCCGGGGGTGAGCGTTCCATGCTCTCCAGCTTCCAGGAGGCGGCTATCCAGATAAAGACAAGGGACGAGTATGCCCTGGCTCCCTTCTATCGCTTCTATGACACCATGCGGGGCTTTCTGGACAGCTCCATCAACCGGGTCATTGACCGCTGCGAGAAAGCGGCTCAGGCAGAGGAAGGACTGGAGCTTTTCGATGTGGATGTGCTGAAATGCCTCTACCTCATCCGCTATGTGGAAAATGACCTGCCGGGCAATGCCGATAATATCATGATTCTTATGGCAGACAGCCTTGACCTTGATAAGGTAAAAAGCCGCCAGAAAATCAATGCTTCCCTTGAGCGTTTGTTGAAGCAGAACTATATTGGCCGCACCGGGGATGTGTTCAAATTCCTCACCGATGAAGAGCAGGACATCCAGCGGGATATTGACGGTACGGACGTGGACAGTAGCAAGATAACTGAGCAGATTGGCAAGCTTATCTTCGGCGATATTTATACGGCTAAGGGCTATCGCTATGACATAAAGGATTTCTCCTACATCAAGATGGTGGATGACCTGACCATCGGCGGCAATCAGGGGGATATCCTCATCCAGTTCCTGACCAGTGCTTCCAACAAGACGGACAGCGAACTCAGTCTGATTACCGAATCAAAAGGCCGGGCTATCGTAGTGCTTTCCCCCGATTCCCGCTATTATGACCTGTTGGAAGAGGCCATGCGTATTCGCCAGTATGTGAATATCAATGCCGGAAAAACAAGGTCAGCCAATGCCGTAGGCATCATTGCCATTCAGGAGGCCAATGCAGCCAAGCTGGAAGAGCGTGTGCTGGAGGAACTGGCCACGGCTATTGAACAGGGCATCTACTATGTGGATGGGGAGAAGATAAGCACCCGTGCCGGTGATGCCAAGAGCAAGATAAATCAGGCCTTTGAATATCTGGTTACTCATCTCTACAGCAATTACAATCTCCTGGTACGTCATGTAGAAACCAACGAGGAAATCACGGATATCCTCAAGGGAGCTTCCCAGCTGTCCCTCTATACAGGCAAAGAGGAAAATGCAGCGGCTGCCCAGAAGATAGAAGATTTCTTGGAACTGCGGCTCCAGCAGAAGCAGAATACCACCATGGGAGACATTCAGAAGCGGTATCAGGATGTGCCCTATGGCTGGCGTGAAATAGATATTGCCGCCTGTATGGCCATCCTCATCTACAATCAGAAAGTGACCGTGAAATACGGTGGCGATACAGTCAGAGCCAGCGACCCCAATCTCATTGACTATCTGCGGAAACGCACTGAGATAGGCAAGACCCAGGTGCAGAAGCACAAGCTCATGAGTGCCCAGAAAATCGAGGATGCAGTGAGCTTCCTCGAAGAGTATCTGCAGCTGATGAGCATACCCAAGGACGAGAATGGCTTGGTGGAATTCATCATCGAGAAGTTCAAAAGCAGGAAGCAGCATTACAAGGAGCTGCTTATTCGCTACACCGGCTACCATGCGGTGAAATATCCGGGGCAAATGGTACTGGTGAGGGCCAGCGAGCTGCTGGACAGGGTCCTCTCAAAGCAGACGGATAACATCACTCTGGTGGATGAGCTTTTGTCTGTCCGTGATGATTTTGAGGACATCATGGACGGCCTTGATGATGTGGAATCCTTCTTCGACAGTCAGGTGGGGCTGTTTGACGAGGCCTTTTTCTTCGAGCAGAACATGACCCGTGATATGGATTATCTGGAGGAAACCCCGGAAGCTATTGCCTCTCTGAATAAAATCCGGGCCATTCTGCAGGTGCCCCCTACACAGGAATATGACTACAGCCGCATCCATCAGCTGACCGGCCTGATTGCTGAGGTCCGCAAGGCACATGAGGCTTTGCTTGAAACATACAGGGCAAAGAACTATGAAGTCATCAACCAGTGCATGAGCAGCATCCATGCTGCCGGTGACAACGTGGCCTATGTGAAGGAGCAGATTGAAGCAGCCAACAGCTATTATCTGAACCAGCGGAAAAAGATAGAGGCCAACAAGAGCATCTTGGAGCTGCAGGGCGTAACTCAGGGGCTGTTTGATTATCAGGATAAGACTGTCAGAAGCATCAAGAGCACAATTCGCAGCCATGAGGAAAAAATTAAAAAAACGGAGGATAAGGAAAAAACTCCGAAGCCAGTGAAGCCTGTAACGCCTCCCAAGGCCAAGACTATCTACCGTCAGGCCGCTTTCCCGGCAGTTACACTGCGGTCTGTGGCAGATATAGAGCGTTATTTGAATAAGGCCAAGAAAGAGCTGGAAGCCCAGCTGGCGGCAGTAGACGAAATCAAGATAAGATAGGGGTATCATGTACCATGGATAAGAATAGAATCAAGAAATTTGCCATCTGGGCGAGAACAGAGTTAATAACGAGGGTCACACAACGTGCCTACTTCTACGGTGTGGATGGGGAAAGCAAGGCAAACCCCGAGGCCGGGGAGATAAATGGCCGTCTTCTCACCGAGGATGAACGCCGGAAGAGAAGGAAACTTGTCCAGCGGGTGCAGGAGAAAGGCTTCCAGCCGGTGATGGAGGAAGCTGCCTATACATGGTTCAACCGCTTCGCTGCACTCCGCTACATGGAGGTCAATGGTGTTCTCCCCACGCGGGTACGGGTATTCTCCAGCCGTGAAGGTGCCTTTGCTCCACAGATTCTTGATGAATGTCTGACCATGGAAAATCTGGAGGGCTTGGATAAGTCTGTCATCTTCGACCTGAAGGAAAAGGATGCCACGGAAGAACTCTATAAGTATCTGCTAATTACCCAATGCAATGCCTTGGGGAGCATCCTGCCGGTCATGTTCCAGCAGATAGAAGACTACACCGAGCTGCTGCTGCCGGACAACCTCTTGCGTGAGGGCAGCGTTATACATCAGCTGGTGACGGAGATTGATGAGGAAGACTGGCGGGATGCCGTGCAGATTATCGGCTGGCTCTACCAGTATTACAACAGCGAGCCGAAGGATGCCGTCTTTTCGGCCTTGAAGAAGAATATTAAGGTCAGCAAAGAAAACATACCCGCTGCCACCCAGCTCTTCACCCCGGACTGGATTGTGCGGTATATGGTGGAGAATTCTCTGGGACGGCTCTATATAGAATCGAAGATTGGAAAGGGCAAGAGATTTGATGGAACCATCGTAGCTGATGGTACATATACATTTGGCGATTGGACTGCACAGGAAGTAAGGCAATATGAGAAAGATACAGCCAATCGCATGGAATGGAAATACTATCTGCCAGAAGCTATGCAAGAGCCGGAGGTAGAAAAAGAACTTTTTGCCCTGCGGTCTGCTCGTGCCGACCTCCGTCCCGAGGACATCAAGATAATTGATCCCTGCATGGGCAGCGGCCACATCCTCGTGTACGCCTTCGATGTCTTGGTGCAAATCTACAAGGACGCAGGGCACCGTGAGAAAGACTGCCCTGAGCTGATTCTGAAAAACAACCTCTTCGGCCTTGATATTGACGATAGAGCCTACCAGCTGGCCTATTTCGCCGTGATGATGAGTGCATGGCGTTATAACCACCGCATCCTGACAAAACGCATCGAGCCGAACCTCTGTGCCATTCAGGAGAGCAACGGCCTTTCCAAGTGGTCAGAGCTGACCTTGGACATGAGCGGTGAACAGCAGCTGAACCTTGATAGCCAGTTCGTGCAGCTGGCTGATGAGCTGATTGAGAAGTTCCAAGATGCAAAGGAATATGGCTCCATTTTGGATGTGAAGGACAAGGACTATGAGGCCTTGCTGACCTATGTGAAGGATATGCAGGAGAGTAGTGTCCTTGACCTGTCTATGGCGGCCTGGCTGGGAGAAGTGGCTGAGAGACTGCCCCAGCTGGTGAAACAGGCGAAGATTATGGGGCAGAAGTATGATGTGGTGGTTACGAACCCGCCGTATATGGGCAGTAATAATATGTCGGATGGTTTGTCTAAGTTTGTAAGAAAGAAATATCCGGCTAGTAAAAATGATTTATTTGCATGTTTTATAGAGAGATGTGGTGAAATTTCAAGGCAAAATGGGTTCATTGCAATGATAACGCAACATACATGGATGTTTCTATCAAGCTTTGAAAAATTACGACAAAAGTTGCTCCAGAAAAACTTTGTTAATATGGTTCATTTAGGAGCAAGAGCCTTTGAAGAAATAGGAGGAGAAGTTGTACAGACGACAAGCTTTGTTATTGCTAATGTGCATATCGAAAAGTTCCTTGGGACTTATTCAAGATTGGTTAATCTAATGACGCAAAGAGCAAAGGAAATATCTTTTTTAAAAAGAGAAAACATATTCCTTTATAATCAGGAAAATTTCAATATAATTTCTGGAACTCCAATAGCATATTGGGTGAGTGAAAAACTTCTTAATATTTTTGCCGATAAATCTATTGATTCGCAGTCTAAGGCTTGTATAGGAATGCGTACTGGTGACAATGAAAGATTCCTTAGGCTATGGTTTGAAATAGATAGTAAAAAAATGTTGTTTAACGGTGATTCGGCTAATGATGTTATCGAAAGTGAAAAAAAATGGATACCTTATAATAAAGGAGGGGAATATAGGAAATGGTATGGAAATCAAGAATATGTAGTTAATTGGGAAGATAATGGTTTTGAAATCAAAGAAAATACAAAAAAAGTATATCCTCAATTAGGTGACAATTTAGGATGGAAAATTAGCAATGAAGCATTATATTTTAAGCCACATATTTGTTGGACAGATATAACAACAAAAGGATTATCTTTTAGAATATTTCCTAATGGATTTATATTTGATGCATCAGTGAATGTTGTTTTTACAAAAGAAGATTATTTTACCTTAATTTCGTATTTGAATTCTAAGGTGGTAGACAATATAGCACAGATTCTAAATCCTACACTACATTTCAAACTTAATAATTACAATAGTATTCCTATGTTAATTAACTGTGATGAAAAAGTAAAAGAAATATCAAAACAATGTGTTGATATTTCAAGAACTGATTGGAATTCTTATGAAACAGCTTGGAATTTTAAATATCATCCTTTACTTAATAATTCGCATTTAATATCTGATGCTTATGAGAATTATAAAGAAGTTGCTAATAGTCATTATAAATTACTCAAATCCAACGAGGAAGAACTCAACCGCATCTTTATCGACATCTACGGTCTATCCGAAGAACTGACCCCAGAGGTGGCTGAGAAGGATGTTACCGTGGCCCGCATCTATGACACCAAGGACGATATTCCCGACACTATGAAGGGGAACAACTATGTCCTCACCAAGGCCGATGTGGTCAAATCCCTCCTTTCCTACGCCGTGGGTTGTATGTTTGGCCGCTACTCCCTTGACGAGCCTGGGCTTATCATGGCAGGTGGCGAGCTCGACCACTCAAAATATGAAACCTTCCAGCCGGACGAAGATGCCATCATCCCCATCTGTGACGATGAATACTTTGAGGACGATATGGTGCAACGTTTCTGCATCTGGCTCAAGGCTGTCTTTGGCGAGGAACACTACCGGGAGAACCTGCAATTCATCGCTGACGCTCTGGAAGGCAAAGGCACCCCGCTGGAGACTATCCGCAGCTACTTCCTCAACGACTTCTACACCGACCATTGCAAACGCTATCAGAAACGGCCTATCTACTGGCTCTTCGATGCCGGGAAGAAGAACAGCTTCAAGGCACTGGTCTATATCCACCGCTACGACAAGGACACCATTGCCCGTATGCGTACCGGCTATGTCTACAAACAGCAAGAACTCTACAAGACCCGCATCGAAACCACCCAGAACCGCATAGACACCGCAGCCAGCCAGGCCGACAAGAACAAATTTAAGCGTGACCTGAAAAAGCTCCGGGAGCAGTTCGACGAAATCCACCTCTACGAAGAAAAAATCCACCACTACGCCGACCTCCGCCAGGAAATCGACCTCGATGACGGCGTGAAGCATAACTATGCTTTGTTTGGGGATGTTTTGGCCAAGATAAAGTAACTTGTGAAAGAAGGTAGTAAAATGTGCCAGATTGCTCTTGATATACCAGAAGCAGTATTATATGACATCAAGATGAGTAAAATAGAAGCGGCAGCAGAAATAAGGAAGATGGTAGCTCTTCAGTACTATGTGAAACATGGTGTATCCTTAGGCTATTGTGCAGCTATTGCCGGAATGGACAAAGAAGAGTTCATCCATTATTTAAGTGATAATAAGATTTCTATTTATCAGTTTGATGATAAGGAAGAATTTTTAGAGGAAATGCAGAATGCGTAAAGTAATATCCAATACCACACCCCTTATTGGCCTAGCCGACATAGGCTGTTTCGATGTCCTGCAAAAGCTATACGAGGAAATTATGATACCTGCTGCAGTCCTTGAAGAAGTGAAGAGCGAACCTGCAAGAACGCTTGTCAGAAACAGTGACTTTATCCACGTATATCCTGTTAAAGATAGCCAGTCACGCAAAATGTTCAGCTCCAGACTTCATGCTGGAGAAGTGGAAGTGATGCTATTAGCAGAGGAAAAACAGGCTGATTTGCTGATAATGGATGATAATGCTGCCAAGAAAACAGCGAAATTTTTAGGATTTAAGGTCACTGGCACTTTGGGTATTTTGCTAAAGGCAAAAAAAGAAGGCCATATCAATGCTATAAAACCATTGGTGGAAAAGTTACAGGAAACGGGCTTTTATGTAAGCCCAAAGGTAAAGCAGTATGTTCTCGAAGAAGCAAATGAGCTTGTAAATAGGGGTTAATCATGGATATAGCGGAAATCATAGAAGAGCTGAATCAGAGATTTTCTCGGCCACTAAGGGAATACTATCAGCGGCATATCATCTTTTGGCAGGACCCGGAGGGGGAGTTTGCCGATGACATAGATTCCTTGCAGCTGGATAATGCGAAGATACTGAAGCTCACGGGGAGCAATCAGTTTTTGGCCAAGAAAATACTCTCACATGATGACTTGGAGAGCAACTATCTGGTTTATGTACCCTTTGCCTATGAAAATCTGGAGGACAACTGGCTGCTGGATATCGAATTGGCCAGCACCCCATTCCGTGCTGACCTTATCTCCATGTGGATGGATGAGGTTGGCCTGCCGGACGAGGTTTCCTATCGGAAACTCTTGAAGCAGTATCGTAAGTTCTTCAATGCCAGGGAACGTAGACAGCAGTTTAAGAGCATCAGTCAAGGGGAGTATTCACCGTCCAAATTCATGCTCTGCATGATGGCTGTGTTGGTGAAGAGCAAGACCTGTGAGGCCGGAGATATTATGCGTTCGGTCTTTTCTGCCGGTCTAGATATGGATAGCAACGAGGCCTATCAGAAGCTCCATGCCCATGAGCTGACCGGGATTTTCTGGTCAATGGTGCGGCAGATTACGGGCTATGATGAGAAGGAAGAGAGCAACCTGTCCCGACTGCTTCTCCATTTGTTTGTGACGGCGGCCAGCCGGGTACTTCCAAGCCGTGCCTTCAAAGAGATAGAATCCCTGCGAGGCGAGGGCTTTGAAACCTATGCTTTTGACTTCGTGTCAGAGTGGATGCACGGTGTGCGGAGGCGGGAATTCCTGCCGGTGGCACAGCGGGCAGAGGAATCTTTGAACATTGCCCACCGCCTCAAAGGTCTTTCTGTAGAGGAACTGGGCAGCTTTGACCTGCTGCCTTGCGTGGATGGCGTTATCATCGAACGGCTCTTGCAGGATGCCATCGACAACCTTGTGGCAGCAGATACGATTTTGCAGGTGGTAGAGCGGCGGCGTTCTACTTTCTGGTATGAAGAGTGGGAACATCTGTATGACGGTCTGGTGCAGTATGGCCATATGGCGGTATTTGCTGAGGTTCATGGGGCTGGCTTCCATTTGACTAATCCCAGAGAAATCTGGAAAGCATATACCAGTGACTATTACCGCATGGATGGTTACTATCGGAAATTCCACGCTGACTTTGCTGAGATTCTGGGGATGCACTTGCCGTCAAGTTTGGATGATGCCTACAAGCAGCTGGCCGAACTGGTGGAAAATCAGTATGCCAATGGCTATTTGGCGGAGCTTGGGGAGAATTGGACAAAGAACATTGCCCATGACCTTTCCGAGCATGGCAGGATTCAGGAGATTTTCCCGCAGGATGAATTCTACAAGCGTAAGGTGGCTGGAGAGAAATACCGTATCTTTGTCATCATTTCGGATGCTATGCGGTATGAGGTAGCGGCAGAGTTGGCCGGTGGCTTGGAGCGGGAGATTCCCAGCGAGGTGAAGCTGGAGAGTTGCCAGTCCATGTTCCCCAGTATCACCAAATTTGGCATGGCAGCCCTGCTTCCCCATGAAGAACTGACCGTAAAGTTGGAGGGCAATGGCAACTTGTCGGTATTGGCAGATGGTCAGTCTACCGAGGCCGGGAACCGTGATACGGTGCTGAAAAACGCCAATGCCAAGAGCGTAGCTTTGAAGGCCTCTGAGCTGAACCTGATGAAACGCAGTGAGCGTTCGGCACTGGTGAAGGGCATGGAGGTAGTATATATCTACCATGACACCATAGATGCCGCCAGCCATACGGATGACAAGAAGGTCTTCACCGCTTGTCAGGAGGCTATTGACGAGCTGAAAAATCTCGTGCGTATCATCGTCAGTGAATTCAGCGGTACCAATATCATCCTGACCGCTGACCATGGCTTCCTTTATACCGCCAGACCGCTGGCAGAAGACAGCAAGGCCAGTAGCGGCCTATCCAAAGAGCATATTTTGGAGCTTTCCCGCCGCTATGTCATTACAGACAAAGAGGCCAAGGCAGACCATCTGCTGGCAGTCAATTTCATGCAGGGCAGGTCTGATTTCAAGGGTTTTGCCCCCAAGGAACAGATAAGGCTCAAGGTCAAGGGCTGTGGCCTGAACTTCGTCCATGGCGGCGTGAGCTTGCAGGAAATGGTGGTGCCCATCCTCGAATTCAAACACATCCGCTCCGATTCGGCAGCATACAGAAAGAACCGTGAGCAGTATGCCATGAAGCCGGTGCAGGTAAAGCTCCTGAGTTCCGGCCACAAGGTGAGCAACATGAACTTCGGCCTGAATTTCTATCAGGTGGAAGCCGCAGGCTCCGGCTTTGTCCCGGCAAACTACGATGTAAGCTTCACCGATGCCTACGGCAACGCTGTCAGCGATGTACAGCGTATCATAGCCGACAAGGTAAGCCCCGAAACCACAGACCGCACCTTCCGTGTGAACTTCAATCTCAAAGCTGGAGACTACAGCCGCAGTGCCCAGTATTTCCTCGTCATCCAGAATGAGGATAACGGTGAAGTGGTGCAGAAGGTAGAATTCCAGATTGATACGGCTTACCAGAAGGACGAATTTAACTTTATGGAATGATTTATGAATGAGACTATCTAAGCAAGGAGCTGAAACTAAAAAATCCAATTTTCATTAGTTCCAGAGGATATGAAAGAGGCTATTTTTGCATAAAATATCAATCTGTGATAGAATTTGTTGGGATTAATTTTACAGAACGATTTTGGGAGGGTCCAGATTGGCTACTACTACAAAGAAAACATCTACTGTAAAAAAAGCTGCAACTGCTACCGCCAAGAAGGCTGTGAAGTCTGTGGCAAGCAAGGTTGTTGAGGCTGCAACTACAACTGCTGCTACGAAGGTTGCGGCAAAGACCACTAAGAAGACCGCAACGGCCACCAAGAAGTACGTCTATGTATTCTTCAACTGCAACGATAATAAAGATGCGACTTCCATGAATATCCGTTACAACAATGAAGCCTTTGCAGATACCGTTGCGGGCAGAAAAGCTCTGTTGAAAAAGGTTGAAGAGGAAGTGGCTGCTGGTCGTGTGAATATGTCAGATAAAGAGGCAGTGAAGAATGACATCCTGAAGGGCGAGCCTACGGATGCAAATGGTAAGCTTCAGTATGGTGACATTGAGCGACTAGTGGTTTCAGCATAATAGCTCTTTCATCTAAAAAATCACGTCAAATAGCCCACTACAGCATAATTTATGTCATAGTGGGCTATATTTTGATTGAATTATTTTTCAGGTTCTGCAGAAACTCCAAAAGCTAAACCATATCCGAAAAATACCCTTTTGAAATAGGTGAAATTACCGTGAGCTGTGTCGGTATCCTTGGCCCATTCACTAACTTTGTTATACAAATCTAGTCCTTTTGCGATGTCGTCAGTATTTGCATTTTGGTCTATTGCCAGAATAGCAGCATTGTAAGCAGCAAGGGCAAATAATAAGGTGGTGCGTACATCTTCTCCTTTTTGTCCTGCAATGTATGCGATAATGACTATTTCCTTAATTTCGCCTGTACTTTTGTCAATCGTCTCCTTCATGCCAATTTGTAAGTCATTGAATGTATATTCAACAATATCATCTAATGGCTCATGTCGTAATACTGGAATCCCCAAAATAAGATGGTTTTGATTCACATTTTCAAAAGGTAAAATAGACAGGTATTCATTATATTTTTGCTGAAATTCTGTAGGTGTGATGTGAAGCGTTGGCACTTGTGCAGGTGATTCGCTGTAAGGTTCATCAGCTTTTTCTTGTGTAAAATCCTTTGGTTCTGTTAGGATGTTAGTCTCTTCTATAGTCGCTGGTACAGTTATATCATCATTGTAGGATTTTACTGAAGACAAACAGTAGATTGTAAGGAGAAAAGAGGATACTGAAATTATAATTGTTATGATTTTTGAAGGATTTAATTGTAAAACTGGATTCGTGTTATCATACGGTTCGCCGGTTGATGGTTTTGGTGGTTTTATCTTTGGTTTGCTCTTTTTACGAAATAGGATAATGAGGTATATCGAGCTTATAAGAAATATAGTGACAAATAGATAAATCACGATAATTACCTCACATTCACAGGAGTGGAACAATATCTGCCATTATGATTTCTACATATAGCGTTTGTTTTCCTTCTCCGTGCATATGATGTATGTAATAATACCCCCAAGAAAGTGAAGGATTCACAGACTTGGGGGTGTTATTTATGTTTTACATGATAATGGTCAGTATGCTCCAAAGGAGGAACCAGACAAAGGCTATGCCGGTGCCGAATGAAAATGCTGCTAGAGAAAGTTTTATGTAGCCACGTATGTCTGCGGTTCTTTTGGCTTGACATGCCGCCAGGACAAGCTGAAGGTGCTGTTCGTTGGTATTCATTTTCTGTTCCTCCCTGTCTTTATATATCTTGAATATAGGTCAATTATATAAGAAATGTATATACATGTCAATACTTGTATATACATTTATTTTCGGGTAGCAGACACAAATTTGTGGTATAATGTGTGTATATACATGTCAATACGGAGGAAACAGTATGGCTACTAAATCAAGCGATGTTATGATGTCGATACGATTGCCTAAGGAACTTAGGGATTCTTTTGCCAAAGTATGCGAGGACAAGAATCAGACGGCCTCTAAGGTCATCAAATCCTTCATGGAAGAATATGTGAAAAAGGCCCAGGCCGACAAGGGGAATGAGGCCAGGTCCTAAAGCGTCCTTAATAATATTTACGAAGAAAAAGCAATGGGATATATAGCTAAAGATTTTCTTTGCCATCGGATATTTTGCAATATGTAGAGTATTGTGATAGATTTTTTCAGGGGGTATTTACAATAATGAAATTTAAGGTGCAAAATAAAATGGCTAATACGAAAATCTGATGTGAAGAAAGGATAGTGCTTCAAAGTAATGCTTAGATATGGACATGGAGCAGGTGGCGTACACTTAACACACTTTACAGCTAATATAACAGGTAAAGAACAAAGAAAATTATGTAAAGAACGGATGGCGAAACAGCGAGAGGATGCTAAAAGAAATGTAAACAATGGCCTAGGTTTTACTGATGCAAGAACCATAAGATTTAGAAATAAGATAAAGAATTTACAAGCTTCTATACAACAAATTAAAAAGAATAATAGGAAAAAGAGAAGCTTAAAAAATGAAGAAAAGATTAAACAGAAAGAACTTCAAATCAAGAAGTTAAAAGAACAGTTAAAAGAAGTATTAAATAATGCAGTAAAAAAGATTTCATATCACAAAAAAACTGATAAAAAAGGAAATATAATAGAGGAAATAACAGATGAATATGGTTATAAAAGGATAAAGAAAAATGGACATGTTGTAAAAATAGAAAAAGTCATGAATGCAAGTAAGCAAACAAGTAAGAAAACTGGCAAGAAGAAATGCTCTATCTCTTCCAATGCACAAAATAATCAAACAAAAAAAGGATTAACAAGCTCCAAAGAACATAAAAATAGTACAGGAGACAATATTAACTCTAGCCTTAAACGGGAATATGAAAATAAAATTTCTGTCAAAAATTCCTCCCAAAAGCCTTCATCTAACAATTCTAGCACAAGAGGAAAACAAAAAACAATTTGCAAAGATTGCGTTTTTATGGAGTTAATAACATTCCAATGTAAGGTTTTCCGTAATTCTTGTATGGGGAAAAAATGCGGTAAATATAAAAAAAGCCGAGGATTATATGGTATAGTACAGTAATATATCGTAATGAGAAGTAATCCTATTCTCTTTCTTTCAAAAGGGACGAGCCCCCGCTCTTGAAGAGCGGGGGCTCAGCTATTTTGAGGCTGTCCCAAATTCTGTGTAAACTCCATATCGTGATGTAAAATTGTTATTAAAACAAGAGGTTTAAGCCCTTGTCACTAATACCAACCATATTTCTCTCTGCACGTCAAGAAATCCTTGAACGTGCAGATTTTTTATTCCGGAAGCCTGTCTTCATAATAGACGGCCAGCTGGGCATGGATAATGCTCCAATCCTGGCGGCGGCCTGTCCATTTCTTCGTTATGTCCATCATGGCAAGGTAGAGCATTTTCAGCAAGCTGTCATCTGTCGGAAATACGGACTTGGATTTCGTCACCTTGCGGAGCTGGCGGTTGAAGCCTTCTATGGTATTGGTGGTATAG